>NZ_JBRBWD010000055.1:0-158365 GCF_052825245.1 Sagittula sp. | reverse complement strand
CGGGTCGGCGGGCCGGAGGCCCGGCGAAAGCCCTCAGCCCAGCTTGCGCAGCCGCGCAAAGAGCGACGACGTGTCCCAGCGGCCGCCGCCCATGTTCTGCACGTCCTTGTAGAACTGGTCGACCAGCGCCGTCACCGGCAGGGAGGCGCCGTTTTCCTCCGCCGTCTTCAGGCAGATGGCCAGGTCCTTGCGCATCCAGTCGGTGGCAAAGCCGTGTTCGAAGTGACCGTCGAGCATCGTCTTGTAGCGGTTGACCATCTGCCAGGATCCCGCCGCGCCGCCGCCGATGACGTCGACCACGTCGCGCCCGTCGAGACCCGCCTTCTCGGCAAAGTGCAGCCCTTCGGAAAGGCCCTGCACCAGCCCCGCGATGCAGATCTGGTTCACCATCTTGCAAAGCTGGCCCGAGCCGCTCTCGCCCAGCCGTTTGCAGAGCTTGGAATAGGCGTCGATGACCGTCTCCGCCTCGGCGTAGGCGTCTTCCTCGCCGCCGCACATCACCACGAGCTGGCCGTTCTCGGCCCCGGCCTGCCCGCCGGAGATCGGCGCGTCGACGAAGGCCACGTTCTTCTCTGCCGCCGCGGCGTGCAGTTCGCGGGTGACCTGGGCGGACACGGTGGTGTGATCGACGAAGATGCTGCCCGCGTCTATCCCGGCAAAGGCGCCGTCATCGCCAAGGCAGACCGAGCGCAGGTCGTCGTCGTTGCCGACGCAGGACATCACGAGGGTCGCGCCCTTCGCCGCCTCGCGCGGGGTCGGCGCCCATGCACCGCCATGTTCCGCGGCCCATTTCTCTGCCTTGGCGGCGGTGCGGTTGTAGACCGTCACCTCGTGCCCGGCCTTCGCCAGGTGTCCCGCCATGGGGTATCCCATCACCCCCAGACCCAGAAATGCAACTTTTGCCATGCTCAGCCTCCATTCGCCGGTCGCGGAGCCGCCCCTTGGCAAGCGCCGCCGGTCAAGTTAAGTCCCGTCCCGGTCCACGTAACCCGAAACGGCAGGAGAAGGAAATGGCCACACTGTTCCGCTGGCTCCTCCGTCTGACCACCGCGCTGCTGATCGTTGCGCTGGTCGGGATCCTGCTGGTCCGCCATCTCGCCGTGCGCTCCCTGCCCGAGTACGACAAGACCCGGCCCACCGCCGGGATCACCGCCGACATCGAGATCGTGCGCGACAACAACGCCGTGCCGCACATCATGGCGCTGTCGGACCGTGACGCCTTCTTCGGGCTGGGCTACGTGCACGCGCAGGACCGCCTCTGGCAGATGATGCTGCTGCGGCGCACCGCGCAGGGCCGCCTGTCCGAGATCTTCGGGTCGAGGACCGTGCGCACCGACACGCTCTTGCGGCGGCTCGACCTCTACGCGCTCTCGGTCGCCTCGGTCCAGCACCAGGACCCGCGCACCCTCGACGCGCTCGAGGCCTATGCCGCCGGCGTCAACGCCCGCATCTCCGAGATCAACGCCGAGGCGCTGGGGCGCGGCGCGCCGGAGTTCTTCCTCTTCGACGCGAACCTACCGCCATGGCAGCCCGCCGACAGCATCGCCATCGTCAAGCTGATGGCCCTGCAACTGACCGGCCACATCGGCGAGGAGGTGCTGCGCGCCCGCACCTCCCTGATGCTCGACGACGACACGCGCCTTTCCGACATCCTGCCCGACATCCCCGGGGAAGCCATCGCCGCGCTGCCGGAATACGCCTCGCTCTTCCCCGACAGCGACCTGCCGCGCTACGCCGCAGCCACCACCCCGCCCGACCCGTTCCTGCCCGCTGTCCCGCTGCGCGGGCTTGCCGGCGCGTCGAACGCCTGGGCCGCGGCGCCGGACCGCTCCGCCTCCCGCGGGACGCTGCTGGCCAACGACCCGCACCTCGGGCTGACCGCGCCCTCCGTCTGGTACCTCGCGCGGATGCAGCTCCAGTCCGGCGGGGTCATCGGCGGCTCGATCCCCGGCATCCCCGCGATCATGGTCGGCCGGTCCGAGCACATCGCCTTCGGCCTCACCTCCTCCTACCTCGACGACCAGGACCTGCACATCGAGCAGGTGAACCCCGACAATCCCGAAGAGGTGCTGACCCCCGAGGGCTACAAGCCCTTCCGCACCCGCAAGTCGATCATCGACATCAAGGACGAAGCGCCGATCACCATCACCCTGCGCTTCACCGAGAACGGCCCCGTCCTGCCCGGCTCGCAGTACGACCTCGAAACCATCACGCCGCCGGGGCACGTCGTCTCGCTCAACTGGACCGCGCTCTCGGCCGAGGACACCTCGATCTCCGCCGCCGTCGGCCTGATGATGGCGCAGGACGTCTCCGAGGCGATCGAGGTCTCGCGCGCCTATGTCGCCCCCTCGCAGAACCTCACCCTGATCGACGACACCACCGTCGCCATGAAGCTGGTGGGCCAGATGCCCCGCCGCGACCCCAATCATCAAAGCCAGGGCCGCCTGCCCTCGCCCGGCTGGATCGCGGCGAATCGCTGGCAGGGCATGCTGCCCTATTCGCAGAACCCCGAATTCCTCGCCCCGCGCGGCGGCATCGTCGGCAACACCAACAACAAGACCGTCGACCGGCCCTTCCCCGACCACGTCTCCTTCGACTGGGGCGACAGCCAGCGCATCCAGCGCTGGAAGACGCTGATGCAGGGCCGCAAGGTGCACACCCGCGACAGCTTCATCGAGGCGCAGCTCGACACCGTGTCGCCCGCCGCCCGCACGCTCCTGCCGCTCATCGGCCGCGACCTCTGGTACACCACCGAGGCCGCCCCCGAGGGCACGCCCGAACGCCGCCGCCAGCGGGCGCTGGCGCTCCTCGCCGAATGGAACGGCGAGATGAACGAACACATGCCGGAACCGCTGATCTACGCCGCATGGCTGCGCGCGCTGCAGGAACGGCTGATCCGCGACAACCTCGGCCCGCTCGCCGACGAATACACCCACGTGGAGCCGCTCTTCATCGAGCGTGTCTTTCGCAACATCGACGGCGCGGCGTGGTGGTGCGACGTGATCCGCTCCGCCAAGATCGAAAGCTGCTCCGACATCGCGCGGCTGGCGCTGGACGACGCGCTGATCTGGATCGACGAAACCTACGGCACCCAGCTCGAGGCGCTGCGCTGGGGCGACGCCCACGTGGCGATCCACCGTCACACGGTGCTGGGCGACATCCCCCTCGTGCGGACCTTCGTGAACATCCGCCAGAACACCTCTGGCGGCGACTTCACCCTGCAGCGCGGGCGCACCGCGGGCACCGGGCCCGAACCCTTCGCCAACGTGCACGCGGCGGGGTATCGCGGCGTCTACGACTTCGCCGACCCCGACAGCTCGGTCTTCATCATGTCGACCGGGCAATCGGGCCACCCGCTCTCGCGCCATTACGACGACCTTGGGCAGCTCTGGCGGCGCGGCGAATACATCCCCATGTCGCTCGACATCAACCTCGCGCGCGCCGCGGCCACCGGCATCACCCGGCTCGTGAAGCCGTGATCTCCCCGGCGGAGGCGGAGCCCGGGGCCGCAGCCGCGCTCAGGGCCATGGGCCTGCGTGACACCCTCCGGCCGCTCCGCCCGGACGCCCCGCCGGGACAGGCGCAGCTCTTCCGCGCAGGCACATTGCTGGTAAAGGTCTACAGCCCCGAGGCCGCCGACCGCGCGCTGCGGCAGGCCACCCGGCAACAGGCTCTGGCAGAGGCGATGGCCGACGGCCTGCACCGCGTGCCCCCTGTGCTGCACGCCGCAGACGCCACCCTCGTGATGCCATGGATCGACGGGACCGACCTCGCCACGCTGCACGGCGCAGGCACCGACACCGGCACGCTTGCCGGTCGCTGGCTCGACCGCTTCCACGGCCTCACCCGCCGCCGTTTTCCCTTCCGTCCGGCGGGCCACGTCAACTGGCTCGACCGGCTGGTGGAGCAGGCGCAGGCAGGCGACCGGACCATCCCCGACCTGCCCGCCTTCACCGACGCCGTCCGCCGGACGCAGGCCATGGCCGACGCCGCGCGCAAACAGAAGGCCACCCGCGCCGTCACCCACCGCGACATGACGCTCTCGAACCTCCTGCACGACGGCAGCGTCACATGGGGCATCGACGTGGAGAACAGGCGCGAGGACGAGCCACTGCGCGATCTCTTCACCCTCGCGCTCGACCTCGCCACTCTGCCCGTCCCGCGCGGCCCGGGCACGCTGGTCGCGGCCTACGGCGACACGCACACCGCGCCGCCGGTGCATGCCTTCCTGCAACGCTGCTTCTGTCACTGGGTCTGGGCCAACACGCCCCCCGCGCCCTCCCGCAGACAGGCGGCCCGGCTGGCCGCCGCGCGCAGCCACCTCGAGACCGGGCAGCCGGTCTTCACGCAGGTGCCGGGGGCCGGTGCGGCGTTTTCGTAGGGTGGGCGTTCCGGCCCCACGGGCCGGGTTGGCCACCATCCCCCGCCGCGCCCGATTGCCGCGTTAACCACGTTTTCCGACGCCCGGGGGCAAAAGGTTACCAACCGGCCGGTTCGGACCCCCGAAACGGCCGGTTCACCCCTTACAGGCCGGAAACCTTGCTGAAAAAACCGGAAATCGTTGTGGGGCTGCCGCGGCTGTCCCACAAGACCTGCGCGTTGCATCGTCCCCGCGCGGCGTCTTAACCCCGCCGCGCGCACCGTTAAGAATGTCAGGGTTAACGCCTAGAGCTGACCGAAACGCGCCCGGTCGCGCGCCGACCATGTCACGGTCACCTCGTAGCCGTCGTCGGTCTGGTGCTCTTCCTCGACCAGCCCCTTCTCGAACAGCCACGCCCGCTTGCGTCCCTCGTCGAAGCCAAGCGTCAGCGCATCCGTCCGGCGCTCTTCGCCAAGCGCCTCCGTCACCGCGTCGAGGAAGCCGTCCAGCCCCTCTCCGGTCACGGCCGAGACCGCGAAAATGCTCTTGTCCCGGTCCGCGCGGGCTTCGGTCGCGACTTTAACGTCGCCTTCCAACCGATCGATCTTGTTCCACAATTCGATTTGCGGCGTATCCTCGTCGACGCCCAGTCCGGTGAGGATCGTGCGCACGTCCTCGGCCTGCGCCTCGGTCTCCGGATGGGAGATGTCGCGCACGTGCACGATCACATCGGCGGCCAGGACCTCCTCCAGCGTGGCCCGGAAGGCCGCCACCAGTTCGGTCGGCAGGTCGCTGATGAAACCCACCGTGTCCGACAGGATCACATCTGCGCCCGTGGGCAGGCGCACCGCCCGCATGGTCGGGTCGAGCGTGGCGAAAAGCATGTCCTTCGCCATCACCTCTGCACCCGTCAAACGGTTGAAAAGGGTGGATTTTCCGGCGTTCGTATAGCCCACCAGCGCGACGATCGGATAAGGCACCTTGGCCCGCGCCTTGCGGTGCAGCTCACGGGTTTTGACCACCTTGTCGAGCTGCCTACGCAGCCGCACCAACTGCTCGTCGATGGCCCTCCGGTCCGCCTCGATCTGCGTCTCGCCCGGACCGCCGACGAATCCCAGCCCGCCCCGCTGCCGTTCGAGGTGGGTCCAGGCCCTGACCAGCCGAGTCCGCTGGTAGCTGAGCGCCGCCATCTCCACCTGCAGCACGCCTTCCCGCGTCGCCGCACGGTCGCTGAAGATCTCGAGGATCAGACCCGTCCGGTCCAGCAGCTTGACCTTCCACTCGCGTTCCAGGTTGCGCTGCTGCACGGGCGTCACCGGGCCGTCGACCAGCACCAGCTCCACCTCGTTTTCGAGGATCAACTCCTTGAGTTCGCTGATCTTTCCCGAACCGAACAGCATGCCGGGATGCGGGTCGCGCAAGGGCACGACGGTTTCCCCCACGACCTCCAGGTCGGGGAGCGCGCGCGCCAGCGACACCGCCTCCTCCAGCGCCATTTCGGGATCGCGACGCCGGTCCGGAGTACGGATGTTCGGATGCAGAACCCAGGCGCGGGTCAAATGAGGGTCATGTTCCCTCAGTTGTCTTCCCCGTCGTAGAGGTTGATCGGCTGACCCGGCATGATCGTGGAGATCGCGTGCTTGTACACAAGCTGCGACTGCCCGTCCCGGCGCAGCAGGACGCAGAAGTTGTCGAACCAGGTGATGACACCCTGCAACTTCACGCCGTTGATCAGGAACACCGTCACCGGCACCTTCGTCTTGCGAACGTGGTTGAGGAATGCGTCCTGAAGGTTCTGTCTGTCGGAAGCCATTGGTTTGCCTTTGTTCTTGCCTTTGGCCCGTCCCTCGGGGCCGCCCACACCTTCGGGAGTATGCGTTGCCACCTCCGGAGTTTCCAGACGCAATTTCAAGGTTTTTCGCACCCGCGGTGCCTCTGTGTCATCCACGCCAACTCTCCGGGCTAAGCATCACGATCACGGCCAGCAGTTCAAGCCGGCCAAGCACCATCGCACCGCACAGGATCACCTTTGCATGCCACGCATGGGCGCCGAGGTCTATGGCCGTCGATGGCGCAACGTCAATCAGCGGGCCGGTGTTGGCCAGAGTGGCAATCGTCAGCACCGTCGCCTGCTCGAAGTCCAGCCCATAAAGCCCTAGGATCATTGTCAAAAGCGACAAGGTGACGGCAAAGAGCATGAAGAAGACCCAGGCGATGAAGGCACCCTCCCGCCGCATCCTCCGCCCCAGAAGCCCGGCCCCGCCGACGGAGGACGGGTGCACCAGCCGCTCGATCTCGCGCTGGCCGTTGAGGTAGAGCGCATAGACCCGCAGAAGCTTCACCCCACCCGCGGTCGTCGCCACGCCACCGCCCAGCAACGCCAGCCCCATCAGGATGATCCCCGGCGTCGACAGGCCCGACCAGTCCTGCGCCGTGGCCCATTCGGAGCTGAGAAAACCGTTAGTCGTCAGGAAGCTGGCCGCGGTGAACAGCCCGCCCCACAGCGCCTTCAACCCCGCCAGCGCGTTCTGTTCGTCGCCGATCTCCAACGCCGCCGACCAGTGCCGCGCGAACAGCACCAGCGGGACGACGACGATGATCAGCAAACCCAGCCGGAATTCCGCGTCGTAATACAACCCCCGCTCGTTCCGCGTGTCGGAGGAGAACGTCTGCCGCGACAAGGCGAAGGCGAGGAACAGGAACAGGATCGCCTCGCCCCAGATGCCGCTCGGCGCATTCTCGACGCCGCCGATGGGGGATATGCCCGAGGTCGACATCACCGACATGGCGTGGGTCAGGGCCACCAGCGGCGGATCGCCCGCCACCAGCAACATCACCGCCAGCGCCATGGTCAGCCCGATGTAGAGCGGCACAAGCGCCTCGACGCTGCGCATCAGACGGTGGCCGGGGTTCGACGTCGTGCTGCGCGCCACCCCCGGCAGGATCGCCTGCCCCGGTTCACCCGCCGCCGTCACCTCGAACCCACCCAGTGCCAGAGGTGCCAGGATGGCGGAGGCCGCGACCCACATCAGCATCCCGCCCAGCCAGCCGACCTGCGCGCGCCACAAGTGCTCCGGCCCGGACAGGCGCGTCGGGTCGAACAGGGTGGCGCCGGTGGTCGTGAAGCTCGACACCATCTCGAAGTAGGCGCTGTCGAATGTGGTCGTGCGCACCGCCTCGTAGAACGGCACAGCCATCATCAGCGGCAGCAGAAGGAACCCTGCGGCCAGCGCAAGCAATTGACGCATAGCGCTTTTGTTGTGCTCGCGGTTGGACATCGCGACGGCGATCAGCGTGGTCAGCACCAGCCCGATGATCGCCGCGTAGAAGAAGCTGCGGGAATCGTGGAATTCCTCGATCGCCAGCGCGTAGGCCGCAGGCAGGAACATCGACACCGAGGTCAGCCCCATCAGCAACAGGAACAGCGGCAGGCGCAGCAGCACGGTCATGCGCCGGTCTCCGCCGGGCGCCGTTCGGACGGATGTGCTGCGCGGCCGGCCATGGGCTCAGAAGAAGTCGATGGAGACCTGCAGAAGGCGTTCGACCTCCGGCACGTCGCCCGACAGGCTGAAGAGCACGATCTGGTCGCCGTCCTCGATCCGCAGCCCGCCGGTGGGTTTGACCACCTTGTCGCCCTTGCGCACCGCACCCACCAGCACACCTTCGGGGAAGTCGATGTCGCGGATCATGGCGCCGGCGATGGGCGAGGTGGAGAGGACCTCCGCCTCGATCACCTCGGCCTCCGCATCGCCGATGGAGTAGACCGCGCGCACCTTGCCGTGCCGGATGTGGCGCAGGATCGACGAGACGGTGGTGGAGCGCGGGTTGATGTAGGCGTCGATGCCGAGCGGCTCCATCAGCGGCACCAGCGTCGGGTCGTTGATGAGGGCGATCACCATGGGACAACCCGCGGCCTTGGCGCGCACCGCCGCCAGCAGGTTCACCTTGTCGTCGTCGGTCACGCAGAGCGCGGCGTCGGCCCGTTCGATCCCCGCCTCCGACAGCAGCGCGCGGTCGAGCCCGTCGCCGTGCAGGACGATGGTCCGTTCCAGTTCCTCGGCGGCGCGTTCGGCCTGCTTGCGGTCCCGCTCGATGACCTTGGCGCGGATGCGTTCGGTCTTGTTCTCGAGTCGCCGGGCCACCGCCAGGCCGACGTTTCCGCCGCCGACGATCACGACCCGTTCCTGCTTGCGGTAGGTCTTGCCGAAGATCTCCAACGCGCGGCCGATGTCGTCGGCATGCACCATGACATAGGCGCTGTCCCCGGCGAAAAGCTGGTCGCCGCTTTCGGGGGCGAACAGCGTGCCCTCGCGCCGGATGCCGACCACGACCGCCCGCAGGGTCGAGAACAGGTCGGTCAGCTGCCGCAGCGGCGTATTGATGACCGGCGACTCCGGGTCGATGGACAACCCCATGAGCTGGGCCTGACCGTCGAGGAACTTTTCCGTATCGAAGGCGACCGGTGCCGCAAGCCGTTGCAGCGCCGCCTCCGCCACCTCGCGTTCGGGCGAGATCACCACGTCGATGGGCATGTGATCGCGCCGGTAAAGATCGGAGTAGATGGCGGTCAGGTAGCTTTCGGCACGCAGGCGCGCGATCTTGCGCGGCACGGCAAAGACCGAATGCGCCACCTGGCAGGTCACCATGTTGACCTCGTCCGAATGGGTCGCGGCGATCACCATGTCGGCGTCGCGTGCACCGGCACGGTCCAGCACGTCGGGGTAAGAGGCGAAACCGGCGATGCCCTGCACGTCGAGCGAATCCGTCGCGCGGCGTACGAGATCGGGGTTGCTGTCCACCACGGTCACATCGTTTCGCTCACCGGACAGGTGCCGCGCGATCTGCCAACCGACCTGGCCCGCCCCACAGATGATGACCTTCATGGCCCGACCTCACAGGTTTTCCACCGGCATGACACGCACACGACACCTCGTCAACGTCTTGGGCGTGTGGCGCGTCGGCCCGTTCCCGCACCGATCCACCAGTGCCCGGACCGCCGCAATCGGGATCACCGTCCTTCGGCGACCCGTGCCTGCCATTCTCGTTTCCAGGCAAAGACTTCCTCGCGCGAATCCCAGTGGTAGCGCGGGTCTTCGAGCGTCTTGCTCCACCACAGCCGACCCATGCCCTGCCGCCAAGGATCCAGCACGATGCCCTGCTCGAAACTGGCCCCCTTGGCCGAGACGATCAGCACCGAATGCTCCAGCGAGATGTTGCGCGAATTGGCGATGGCGCGGTGCAGGTCGATGGTCTTGAGGTCGAGGCGCCACATGGCGCGTTGCAGGTCGTCAGCCCAGTCCTTGCACAGCCCACGCGGCTTCAGCCCGTGGTTCACCTTCATGTTGTGGATCAGCGGGGGATCGACGACATCCCATTCCTTCGCCCAGACCAGCGGTTCCCGCACCGCGACCTCGGCCACGCGCTGCGCCTCTGCCGGGTCGATGCCCGGTCCGAGGGCAAGGATGTCCCGCTTGAGCGACTCGATCTTCGCCGCCTCGGCCGATTGCGTCGCGGCAAAGTTCATCGCCTCCGCCGGCACACGCTGGTCCGTGGGCATGCCGCAACCTGCCAGCCCCATGCTCAGCAGGCACAGGCCCGCCACCAAAGTCCGTTTCATCACTGCCTCGTCTGCCTCTTCCGCGCGCCGCTCAGGACGCTTCCGACATGCGGTCCTCGTCCACACGCGCCACGCGCCCGCCGGACTTGGCCGAGGTCACCACGCCGAGAGACTTCAGCTTCCGGTGCAGCGCCGACCGCTCCATACCGACAAACGACGCCGTGCGCGAGATGTTCCCACCGAAACGGTTGATCTGGGTCAGCAGGTATTCGCGTTCGAAAGCCTCGCGCGCCTCGCGCAGCGGCAGCGTCGCCAGTGTGCCCGAAAGCACCACGCGGCCCTCGCCATCTTCGCCCGGCACGCTTTCCTGCGGCAGCTCGCGCGCCTCGATGGGGCCGTGCCCGTCGCCGAGGATCAGCACCCGCTCAACCAGGTTCTTCAACTGGCGAACGTTGCCCGGCCAGGTCATCGTCTGCATGAGCGCGATGGCGTCCTCGGTCAGTTCGCGCAGCGGCAGGCCCTGAGTCAGGTTGCAGCCCTCGATGAAGTGACGCGCCAGAACCGGAATGTCCTCGCGCCGCTCCGCCAGCGACGGCACCGCGATCGGAACCACGTTCAGGCGGTGGTACAGTTCCTCGCGGAACCGGCCCATGGCGATTTCCTCCTGCAGATCGCGATTGGTCGACGAGATCACCCGCAGGTCCACCCGCACCTTGTCGTTGCCGCCGACGCGCTGGAACTGCTGGTCGACCAGCACGCGCAGGATCTTGGACTGCGTACCGACGGGCATGTCCGCGACTTCATCGAAATAGACGACGCCGCCGTGGGCCTGTTCCAGCAACCCGGGCTCGATCCCGCGCTTGGCGCTTTCGCGACCGAAGAGCATGGCCTCCATCATCTCCGGCTCGACGCCCGCGCAGTTCACCGTCACGAAAGGCGCCTGCGCGCGGTTCGAATTGGCGTGGATGTAGCGCGCGGCCACTTCCTTGCCACAGCCCGCGGGGCCGGTCAGCATCACGCGGCCGTTCGACTTCGTCACCTTCTCGAGCTGCGACACCAGCGTGCGGAACGACGCGCTTTCGCCGATCATCTCCGCCTGCCGCACCTCACCGCGCTTGAGCTGCTGGTTCTCGCGGCGCAGCATGGACGCCTCCATCGCGCGGCGGATCACGACCAGCAACTGGTCGATGTTGAACGGCTTCTCGATGAAGTCGTAGGCGCCCTGCTTGATCGCCGCCACGGCGATCTCGATATTGCCGTGACCGGAGATGATCACGACCGGGATGTCGGGGTTGTCGCGCTTGACGGTCTTGAGGATGTCGATCCCGTCCATCTTGCTGTCCTTCAGCCAGATGTCGAGGATCAGGAGCGCGGGCGGCTCGGAGTTGATTTCAGCCATGGCATCGTTCGAGTTGCCTGCCAGCCGGGTTGTATAGCCCTCGTCCTCGAGGATATCCCCGATCAGCTCGCGGATGTCACGCTCGTCGTCGACAATCAGGATGTCGCTCATGCCGTCTTCTCCATGTTTTCGTTATTGAATTCCGGTTGCGGCTGCTCTGCCGCGGGTCTCAGCGGCAGCCGGACGACCGCCATCGCGCCACGGTGGGCGCCATCCGAAAACGGCGGTGCATCTTCCAGATGCAGCGTGCCGCCATGTTCCTCGATGATCTTCTTGACGATGGGCAGGCCAAGGCCGGTGCCCTCGTTCCGGGTGGTGACGTAGGGCTCGAACAGGCGCGCGCGGTCCTCGGGCAGGCCGATGCCGTTGTCCATGATGCGGATCACCGCGTCGTTGCCGTCGATCTCGCCCTCGACCCGGATCTCCGGCCTGTAGCCCTCTGGCGCGCCCTTCAGGATCAGGCTTTCCGTGGCCTCGCCCGCGTTCTTGATCAGGTTGGTGAAGGCCTGCCCGATCATGCCCGCGTCAAGTTCCGACGGCATCTTCTGCCTCGGGAGGTCGGTGCGGAAGGTCACGTTGGGCTGGCCGCTGTCCTGCAGCAGGATCGCCCCGCGCAGCAGGTCGCCCAGGTCCTCCGGTCGCCGTTCCGGTTCCGGCATGCGCGCGAACTTGGAGAATTCGTCGACGATCCGCCGCAGCCCGTCGGTCTGTCGGACGATCACGCCGGTCATCTCCTCCAGCTTCTCGGCGTCGGCCTCATCCAGCTGGCGGGCGAACTTGCGCTTTATCCGTTCCGCCGAAAGCTGGATCGGGGTGAGCGGGTTCTTGATCTCGTGCGCGATGCGCCGCGCCACGTCGCCCCAGGCCGCCATCCGCTGCGCGCTGACAAGGTCGGTCACGTCGTCGAAGGCAACCACGTACCCTTCGAGAGAGCCGTCGGCGCGGCGGCGCGTGGACAGGCGCACCAGCAGATGTTCCAGCCGGCCTTCGCGGATGACCTTGACCTCCTGCTGAACGACCTCCCGGCCCTCGTTGCGCAGGCGGTCGAACACCTCGCCGAACTCCGGCACGGCCACCATGATCGGATCGGCACGATGGGTTTCGTGCCAGCCCAGCAACCGTTCGGCCGAGCGGTTCACGAAGGCCACGGTCCCGTCCGGATCGAGACCGACGACACCCGAGGTGACGGAGGTCAGCACGGAGTCGAACAGCCGTTGCCGCCGCTCGATCTGGCGCGTGTTCTCCAGCAATGTCTCGCGCTGCGCCTTGAGCTGGCGGGTCATCTGGTTGAACAGGCGCCCGAGCATCGAAATCTCGTCGTCGGTCTCCTCCTCGATCACCTGCACGTCGAGGTCGCCCTTGCCGACCTGCTGCGCCGCCCCCGCCAGACGCCCCACCGGGCGCGACAGCCGTTCCGCGAACCAAAGGCCCGCCCATGTCGCGGCGAGGATCAGCAGCACCGCAAAACCGAGATACAGCATGGCGAAGTCGAACAGCCGCCTGCCCCGCTCGCTTTCCTGCTGCTGGTAGAAGCGCGCGGTCTCCTGCGTTTCGTCCAGCAGGTTCAGGATCGCACCGTCGACCTCGCGGCTGATGTAGAGGTAGCGGTCCACGAAGGCGGCAAGCGGCACCAGCGCGCGCAGTTCGTTGTTGTCGTAATCCGGGATGATCGCGACCCCGGTTTCCTCCGCCTCCGCGAAGTCGGAGACCCGAGGTTCCTCGTAATTGAACAGGTAGGAGCGTTCGCCCCGCGCCCGTATCTCTCCGGCGCCGTCGATCACGTAGGCCTCGCGCAGGCCCCGCTGGATGCGCCCCTGCCCCTGCCCCAGCAACCGCCGCAGCGCCCCGTCATCGATCATGAAGGCGGCGCGGCGGCTGGAATCGAGGAATTCCGCCAAGGCTTCCGCATCCTGCACGAGGCCCTCGCGGCTTTGTTCGTCATAGGCTTCGGCCGCGGCGCGCGACGCGCTCACCACGTTCTGCACGCGGGTGGAGAACCACGTCTCCAAGCCGATGTTGATGGTCAGCACCGCGAAGACGGCAACCGTGATCGTCGGCAGAAGCGCCATCATCACGAAGGCGGTGGTCAACCTCAGGTGCAGTCGCGACCCCGCCGATTGCGCCCGCCGGGCCGACACCATCCGGCTGACCCGCATCAGCACGAGCGCCGCCAGAAGCAGGACGTAGACCAGGTCGGCCAGCAGCACCATGCGCAGGCTGGATGTCGACGAGCCCTGGTCCAGCGGGCCAAGCACGAGGAACGTGGAAAACGCGAGGATCGGCCCAAGCGCCACAAGCAGGAAGGTCATCAGGTTCGAAAACCAGCGACGCCGCCTCAGCCGAATGAGCAGTGCCCATGTCGGCGACCGGAACGTGATACGTGCCCGCGTGGCCACAGCCAACCCTCGTCAATGTAGCGCAGCCCGCCTCTTTCTAGAGGTCATCACAACGCAAACCGCCATATCTGGTGACCTTCTCACCCCATGACGCAGCGTTAACGCGGATCATGGCGACGGGGTCACACCTATGTGGTCTTTTTACATCAACTTTCGGCGGCGTGTCACGCGAATATCCAGATCCGTGATCTTCTTGCGCAAAGTATTGCGGTTTATTCCCAGAAGGTCGGCGCATTTCGCCTGATTCCCCCCGGTTGCCTCAAGGGCAATCTCGATCAGCGGGGCCTCGACCTCGCGGATGATACGCCCGTGCAGACCCGGCGGCGGCAGCATCGCGCCATGCAGGTCGAAATACCGGCGCAGGTGGCGCGCGACGGATTCGCCCAGCTTGTCGCTGTCGCCCCCGCGCAGCACAGGTCCGGTTTCCGGCTGGTTGCCCAGAACCGCCTCGACCTCTGCCCTTGTGATCTCTTCGGACCGCGAGGTCAGCGACAGCCGCCGCACAGCGTTCTCGAGCTGGCGCACGTTGCCCGGCCAGGAATACACCCGGAACAGGTCCGCCGCGCCTTCGGACAGCCAGCGCTTCGACGCGCCTTCACGCTCCGCCCGCGCAAGGAAGTGGTCGGTCAGGAGCGAGATGTCCTCAACCCGCTCCCGCAGCGAAGGCACAGCGATGGCCGCGCCGTCGAGGCGGTAGAACAGGTCCTGCCGCACCTTGCCGCCCTCGATCAGCGACTGCGGGTCCATCTGGCTGGAGGCGAGGAAGCGCGGCACGTGATCGCCAGGCACATCCATCATGCGCACGATCCGGGCCTGGATCTCGTCCGGGACATCGGCGATCTCGTCGATCAGCAGCGTCCCGCCCTTCACCCGCGCCAGCACCCGCGCCGGACCGTCGAGGTCCTGCAGGTCGCCCGCCGTCACGGTGACGAAGGGCAGCGTCCGCCGGTCGGAAAAATCGTGCAGCGCCTTCGCGATCAGCGACTTTCCCGTGCCGCTTTCGCCGGTGATCAACACCGGGAGGTCGGTGTTCATCACCTTGGCGACAAGCCGGTATAGCGCCTGCATCGCCGGGGTCTTGCCCACCAGCGGCAGCTCGTCCGGCTCGTCGGCGCCGACCACCGTCTCTTCTCGCCGGGGCGCGCGGTTGCGGTTCTCCAGCGCCTTGGCCGTGCGCTTCATCAGGTCCGGCAGGTCGAAGGGTTTGGGCAGGTAGTCGTAGGCTTCCGCCTCCGCCGCCTGGATCGCCGTCATGATGGTGTTCTGCGCCGAGATCACGATCACCGGCAGGCCGGGCCGGTCCTCGGAAATTTTCGGCAGCATCTCGAGCCCGTTTCCGTCGGGCATCATGACGTCGGAGATCACCACATCCCCCTTGCCCTCGCCGACCCACCGCATGAGCGTGGTCAGCGAAGAGGTTGCGTGCACCTTGCAGCCCGCGCGCGTCAGCGCCTGGGTCAGCACGGTGCGGATCGTGCGGTCGTCGTCAGCGACAAGAACGGTGCCGTCCATCACTTGGTCTCCTTCTTCGCCCGGGGGGCCCGGGGCAGCGAAATGCGAAAGACCGTGCGGCCGGGGACGGAGTCCACCGAGATCCAGCCGTCGTGGTCCGAAATGATCTTCGACACCAGCGCGAGGCCAAGCCCCGTGCCGTTCTCCTTGCCCGAAACGAAGGGATCGAAGATGTCGCCCTTGATCGCCTCGGGCAGGCCGGGACCATCGTCGATGATCTCGATCTGCAGCGGCAGCGTCTGGCCGGAGCCGTCCGCGCGCCGCAGGCGGAAGCTGTGTTCGTAATAGGTGTGCAGCGTGATGTGGCCGCCGTTGATCGGATCAGCCGCCTCGGAGGCGTTCTTCACCAGGTTCAGCACCACCTGCAGCAGCTGGTCCGGGTCGCCCCAGGCCATCGGCAGCGAGGGGTCGTATTCCTCGTGGATGCGCATGTGCGCACCGAACCCCAGAAGCGCCGATCTGCGGGCCCGGTCCAGAACATCGTGGATGTTCACCTCGCGCCGGTCGGGCGCCGAGAGGTTACCGAACTGTTCGACCTGCTCCAGCAGCTTCACGATCCGCCGCGTCTCGGCGACGATAAGGTCCGTGAATTCAAGGTCTTCCTTGGGCAAGTTCATGCTGAGAAGCTGGGCCGCGCCGGTGATCCCCGCCAGCGGGTTCTTGATTTCGTGGGCCAGCATCTCTGCCATGCCGATGGCAGACTTCGCGGCGGATTTCACCGAATGGCTCTGCGTCATCCGCCCGGCCAGCTCGCGTGGCGAGATCAGCATGACCATCCAGCCCTCGCGCCCCTGAAGCGGCGCGATCTGAAGGTTGCACACCAGCGGCGGCCGGCTGCCGGTGCCCACGTCCACATCGTTGACGAAGAGCGGCGTGCCGTTTTCCCGGGCGCGGCTCAGGCTCTCCTCCAGCGGCGCGTCGATGGCGAGCCGGTCCCAGATCGGCTGCCCCTGCAGCCACTTGGCGGAGTTGTTCAGGAAGCCCTCGGCCGCCGGGTTCAGGTCGCCGATCTTCTCGTCCGGATCGATCAGCACCGCCGGGACCGGCAGCGAGGACCAGATCATCATGTCGCGGTCATCCATCATCACGCCGCGTCCTTGTCTTGCGTCAGTACCGCCTCGCGCAGATGCGATAGGACCCGCGCCGGGTCACGTTCCGTCAGGACCGTCTTGCGCAGCGCCGCCGGCGTGCCCGCGCGATCCATGTACCAGCCGAGGTGCTTGCGTGCGACGCGGTTGCCCAGCGTGGGCCCGTAGAAGTCGAGCATCGCCTCGTAGTGTTCGGCAACCAGATCGGCCAGGTCCTCGCCTTCGGGGATCTGCGGCGCCGGGGCGCCATGCAACTTTGAGGCGATCTCGGCCAGAACCCAGGGCGCGCCCTGCGCCCCGCGACCGACCATCACACCGTCCGCGCCGGAAAGGTCGAGCGCTTGCTGCGCCGTGTCCGCGTCGGTGATGTCTCCGTTGGCGACGACAGGGATCGACACCGCCTCTTTCACCGCGCGGATCGCCGCCCAGTCGGCGCGGCCCTTGTAGAACTGGCAGCGTGTCCGGCCGTGGATCACGATCATACGGACGCCCGCGCCCTCGGCCCGCCGCGCGAGATCCGGCGCGTTCAGGTCGGCGTCGTCCCAGCCCAGCCGGGTCTTCAGCGTCACCGGCAGATCGACCGCGGCCACCACCGCCTCGATCAACCGCAGGGCGTGGTCGGGCACCCGCATCAGCGCCGAGCCAGACCATCCGCCCGTCACCTTCTTGGCCGGGCAACCCATGTTGATGTCGATCACCCGGGCGCCCATGTCCGCGACCATCCGGGCGGCTTCGGCCATCGGCTCCGGCTCGCGCCCGGCGATCTGCACGGAGGTGTTTTCCACCTGCGCGCCCAACTCCGCCTTTTCCCGCGTTCCGGGTCTCGCCGTCAGGAATTCACCCGATGCGATCATCTCTGAAACCACGAGTCCGGACCCGAACCGGGACACCAAAGTCCGGAACGGGAGATCCGTGATTCCCGCCAGCGGTGCGAGCAGCACCGGCGGTTCAATTTGTCGTTTTCCGATGGAAAGCACCAAATGCCTAGTCCTTGTGCGACGTACGGGAGTAAAGCACATCTCCGGTCGGAGTTAGCCTCTGTATTGTATTCCTTCAATGTTTCCGACGCCCTTTGCACCGCACCCACTGAAAATTGCCTAAAAAAAAGGCATACCGTCGGGAAGATTGCAACCGCACCACACCCCCCTTATGAGAAGGAAGCCAAAGGATTTCAGACGTATGCGCACAGCAATCCTCATCGTTGCGGCCGGTCGCGGAACCCGTGCCGGGGGCGCGCTGCCGAAGCAGTGGCAAGACGTTGCGGGCCGTCCAGTGGCGCGCTGGACGCTTGAGGCGATGTCGGGATTCGGTTCGCTCGCGATGGTTATCCATCCCGAAGATCAGGCCCGCGCCGAAGCGGTCTGCGTCGGGCTGGACGTCCGGCTGGTCCACGGTGGCGCGGAACGGTCGACCTCTGTCCGCAATGGCCTGGAGGCGCTGAGCGGCGAAGGCTTCGACGCCGTTCTGATCCACGATGTGGCCCGCCCCTGTGTGCCCGCGGAGACCGTGCAGGCCGTGCTGGACGCGCTTCACACGGCACCGGCTGCGGCACCTGCTCTTGCCGTCACCGATGCGCTCTGGACGGCCGAGGACGGCCATGTCAGCGGCACCCGCGACCGCAGCGGGCTGTTCCGCGCACAGACGCCTCAGGGGTTCCGCTTCGACGGCATTCTTGCCGCGCATCGCGCCTTTGTGGGCGTGGCCGCCGACGATGTGGAGGTCGCCCGCGCCGCCGGTATGGAGGTCCGGGTCACACCCGGCTCCGAGCGCAATATCAAGATCACGACGCCAGAGGATTTCTCTCGCGCCAGCAACATGTTACGAGGCACCATGGACGTAAGGACCGGCAACGGATACGATGTGCACGCTTTCGAGGAGGGCGACCACGTCATCCTCTGCGGCGTGCGCATCCCGCACACCCGAAATCTGAAAGGCCATTCGGACGCCGACGTGGGCATGCATGCCGTGACGGATGCACTGTATGGAGCGCTGGCGGAGGGCGACATCGGGCGGCATTTCCCGCCCAGCGATCCGCAGTGGAAAGGCGCCGCATCCGAGATATTCTTGACACACGCGGTCGACCTGGCACGGACGCGCGGCTTCCGTATCGGCAACGTCGATCTGACGCTGATCTGCGAACGCCCGAAGATCGGCCCGCATGCTGCTGAAATGACGAAGGAAATGTCCCGGATCATGAACCTCGAACCTGACCGCATCTCGATCAAGGCGACCACCTCCGAACGGTTGGGGTTCACCGGGCGCGAAGAGGGAATCGCTGCCATCGCCACCGCGACGCTGGTGTCGATATGAAGTGGATCGCATCCGTCGGCGGCATCGGCTTCCTGCGCCCCGCCTCCGGCACCTGGGGCTCGCTCGCGGCGCTGCCCATGGCCTACGTCATCCACCTGATCGGCGGCTTCTGGCTGCTGCTGGCGCTCAGCGTGGTGGTGTTCTTTGCGGGCCTCAAGGCGACAGAGGCGCTGACCCGCACGGGCGACCACGACCCGTCATGGATCGTCATCGACGAGGTCGTGGGCCAGTGGATCGCAATCATGCCGGTCAGCTTCGGCGCGGGCATGATGGGGATCGAGGTCTGGCGGCTGTGGCCCGGCTGGGTCTCCGGCTTCGTGCTGTTCCGGCTGTTCGACATCTGGAAACCGTGGCTGGTGGGCCGTGCCGACCGGCGCGGCGATGCGCTTGGCGTGATGCTCGATGACGTGATCGCAGGCGTCTTTGCGGCACTCGTCTCCATCGTTCTGGCCGCCCTCTACCACGGGACATTGATGTGAAGATTGCAGAGCACATTCTTGAAAAGGCCAGGGGAACCTTCAGAACCGTGACAGCGGCGGAAAGCTGTACAGGCGGCAAGGTGGCGGCGGCGCTCACCGATGTGCCGGGATCCTCGGCGATCTTCGAGCGCGGATTCGTCACATACTCCAACCTCGCCAAGCAGGAGATGCTGGGTGTCCGCGCCGCAACCTTAGAGGCGCACGGCGCGGTGTCGGAAGAGGTCGCGCGCGAAATGGCGGAGGGCGCGCGTCAGGCTGCCCGCGCGGACGTCGCAGTGGCCATCAGCGGCATCGCGGGTCCGGGCGGATCCGAGTTCAAGCCGGAAGGCCGGGTCTGTTACGCCCTCGCCGATGCGTCAGGCACGAGGTCAGAGACGATCGAACACGGTGCGCTCGGACGCGACAAGGTGCGGAACGCGGCGACGGAACACGCACTGGCGATGCTGCTGGCGGCGCTGTCCTGACCGCTCAAATCCGCAAAACAGCCACCATACAATTTCCGACCAATTATTGTGCGATTGTCGAAAATATGGATAATTTCAGCGCCGTTATGAAAACCGCACACGAATTGCCCGCCTTTCGCATTCATTGACCGTTTTTTCCGCAGAGGTTTTACGCCAGAGACCGCCCTCATCGCGAAACGCCGCCATCGCAGGCGTTGAAATATCGAGGGAGGAAAACTCATGGTCGGAGCGGATACCGCCTGGATCATCGTTGCCACGGCACTTGTGCTGTTCATGACATTGCCGGGGCTCGCCCTGTTCTACGGCGGGCTGGTACGCGCCCGCAACGTGCTCAGCGTCTTCATGCATTGCTACGCCATCGCCTGCCTGATGAGCGTGGCCTGGTTCGCGCTTGGCTATTCTATCGCTTTCGGCGGCGACGGCATGATCTGGGGCGGGCTCGACCGGGCGTTCCTGAACGGCGTGACCGCCGACACGCTGTCCGGCACGATCCCTGAAGTGCTGTTCTTCGCCTTCCAGATGACCTTTGCCATCATCACGCCCGCGCTTATCGTCGGCGCCTACGTGGAGCGGATCGGCTTCGGCTTCGTGCTGCTGTTCTCGCTCCTCTGGATGCTGCTGTGCTACGCCCCGGTGGCGCACTGGATCTGGGGCGGCGGCATGCTGGCCGACGGTGGCATCTTCGGTGAGACCGGCGTAAAGGACTTTGCCGGCGGGATCGTGGTGCATGAAACGGCGGGTCTGGCGGCCATTCTGATCGCCGTCTTCCTCGGCCCGCGCAAGGACCACTCGAAGCCGCCGCATAACCCGGGATTCGTCATGATCGGTGCGTCCATGCTGTGGGTCGGATGGTTCGGCTTCAACGGCGGATCGCAGCTTGCAGCCGACGGCGGCGCGGCGATGGCAATGACCGTGACGCATATCTCGGCGGCGGCGGCCTCGCTCACCTGGGCGCTCTGGGAAAAGATCAAGTTCGGCAAGGCGAGCCTTGTGGGCATGGTCACCGGCACCATCGCGGGGCTGGCCTCCATCACGCCTGCATCGGGTTTCGTCGGCCCCGTCGAGGCTCTGATAATCGGTCTCGTTGCAGGTGTGCTCTGCCAGGAGGCGGTGAACTTCGTGCGCAATAGGCTGAAGATCGACGACACGCTCGATGTCTTTGCGGTGCACGGTGTCGGCGGCATCTTCGGCACGATCATGATCGCGGCTTTCGGTGCGGGGTCTTGGGTTGCCCAGCTTGGGTCGCTGCTCATCGTCGGCGTCTTCACCGTTGTCGTGACGGTGGTTCTGATCGTGGTGGTCCGGGCGATCACCCCGCTGCGCGTCGACGCCGAGACGGAGGTCAACGGGCTCGACCTGTCGGTGCATGGCGAACGCGCCTACGATCACGTCAGCTGAGGCCGGGCGTTTGATGCACGAAAACGGGCCCTGCGGGGCCCGTTCCTACATCAGGGCGGAGATCGAAGGCAGATCGTCGGCTTCGATGGCCTGCCAGATCGCATCTGCCACATCCTCGCCGACCAATGCGGCCACCTTCCCGGCAAGCCGTGCCTTGCGACTGTCGACAGACATGGGCGCATCCAGATCGTGGTGCGCTTCGGTGATGCCACCGGGTGTCTCGATGCGGACCACGGCTTCCGTCTCTGCGAGGGTCTCATCGGCGCGGACCTCGACCTTGTCGCGCAACGCGACGAGACCGGCATCGTGGCAAAGCGCATCCGTGTAGGTGTCCAGCCGGGCGGTGTCGTGTCCCAGCAACGCGGCGGCGACGATGGCCCGGTAAGAGAACTTCAGTTGCAGGCCGGTCTGCGGTTCCGGGATGTGACAGACGGTCAGCCAGCGCGGATGCGTGATGACCTCGATTGCGCTGATGGATGCCGGATCCGTGCCCGGCAGAGTGGCCAGGGCCTCCAGCGTGGCGTGCAGACCGTGGCAACATGCGTGAAACTTGTGGCTGATAGAGAGCATCCACGGATCGGCCTGTTGCTCTGCCATGCCGTCGCAGTGATGCGTAGCCAGGAAACCGCTCATACCGTCCAGAGCCTGCGACGCAGAGGTGAAGCCCGCCTGCGCCAGAAGTGCGGCCTCTACCCCGTTTGAGGCGGCAATACCGGCATTGAAGGGCTTTCCCATCGTGCCGAACTGCGACTTCAGGCCGGAGGCGCGGGTCGTGACCAACGACAGCGCATGATTGGTGGCGTCGGACGAGAGGCCGAGCAGACGGGCGGCGGCCACGGTTGCGCCGAATGCGCCGGCGGTCGCGGTCTGGTGGAACCCCGCCTGGTAGTGCGCACGACCGAAGAGCACGCCAAACCGGATCGACGCTTCGCAACCGACAAGCGCCGCGTCGATGACCCCGGACAGGCGTGCACCCTGCATCTCGCCGACGGCGAGCGCGGCGGGCAGTACGGCCACCGATGGATGGCCGATGTGAGCAAAATGGGTGTCGTCGTAGTCGAGCGCGTGCGAGGCCGCGCCATTCAGCAGGGCCGCCGCGCGCGCAGGCGCCCTGCCCGCTCCGAACAAGGTCGCGTGGCCCTGCCCACCTTCGCTTTCGACCAGCGCGCGCACGCTCTGCGCGACGGGTTCGTGGCGCCCGGCGATGCCGCAGGCGAGCCAGTCCGCTGTCGACAGGCGCATGACCTCGCGCGCGTCGGGATGGTCCAGGGCAGCAGCCGCGGCAGTCAGAATCTGATCGGTTGCGGACATGGTTCCTCCCGGCACGTCGTTGCCGTGCAAGGAACCACCCTCTGCGCCGGAAGCCAAGAGCCTCCGGTCAGGCGTCCATCAGCAGCCGCGCCGGTTCTGCGGCGGAAGTGGTCTCATTCGCATCTCGGTATTTCTCCGCCGCCTCGCGGGCCGGATCGGTGTCTTCCGAGGTGCCGGCGATGCTGCGGGCCAGATCGTCTTCGCCGCGGAGGTCCTTGCGCTCGTCGAGACGCGTGAGGGTGGCCTGATCCGTGCCGCGCGGCGTCGCGCTTTCGCGGATGGCCTCGGCTTCGGCGGCTTCGCTCTCTGCGGCCTTGCCCGCCGCGTCCTCGGCCTTCCGCTCGGCCTGGAGTTCGATGGTGACCGCCGCCAGACGTCCCGCCTGCGACGTCGACACCGGCGGCGGCGCGGCGGGCGCGGGCTGGATGGCAGAGGGCCGGACGGTGGCGCCGGTCGCAACAGGTGCGCCCGCCCCTTGCGGCGCGTCGCCAAAGGCGGCGCCGCCCGGGGCGGTCCGGCTTTGCGAGGCCGGGGTGCGCTCGACCTCCTGCACCGGGCGCGGCGGAACACTCGCCCCCGGTGTATGGGCCGATATGGAAAACAGTGAGGGCATTTCGTTCGTCCCTTCTTAGTCTCTATGAACTGGTCCGAAGAAATGCCCGAAAAATCGGGCCAAAAGGCGGCACTGTCGCCGGCACCGGCCCGGATTCGCGCTCAATGGTTAATGCTTGGTTCAGGCCATCCCGACGCGGCGCGTCACACCGTGGCGTTCACCGCAGGCGACATCGGCGCGCCCGTGAACGCGGTGGCCTGACCATACTGCGTCGCGGCCATGAGCATGGCCTGGTTCCTGACCGTTACCACGGCATCGTTGTAGGCGGGATCGCCCGTGCTGCCGGTGGGCGCTTCGCCCGACTGTCCGGGGGCGCCCGAGGTGGCGGTCGGGGGCGAGTATATCCCCATCGCCATCAGGTTCGGAACGCCGGTTCCCTGAGAGGTGGCCGGGATATAGGCGGCGGCCTCGGGTTCCGGTTTCTGCAGGCCCGGTTTCGGGTCCGCCGGGGTCAGGCGCGCCGCATAAAGCGACGACTGAACCACGCTGGAGCTTGGATTGATCATGACGGTCTCCCTTTGCTGCAACAGGAAGTCACGTGATGACGCTTAAATTTGACACAAATCGGGCACGTCCGGGCCTTAGGGACTACGTGGTTAACGCAGGCGAAGGCCGTTTACCGATCAGCCGTAAAGCTCGGCGGCGCGGCGTTCGAAGGCCCGCACGATCCGCTGCATCGCTTCGTAGAAAAACATGCCGGCCGCGCCCTGAAGGATGCGGTTGCGGAACTCGAAATCCACGAAGAAGGAGACCTCGCAGCCGCCGTCGACATCGGTGAAGCCCCACTTCGATTCCATGTGATGGAACGGGCCGTCGAGGTATTCGGTGTGGATCCGCATGTCGTCCGGCCAAAGCGTCACGCGCGATCCGAAGCGTTCGCGGAAGACCTTGAACGAGATCACGAGGTCCGCAAGCATCACTTCGTGGTCGCCCTCCGTCTGGTGCGACCGAATCCGGGCGGCAGCCGTCCACGGCAGGAACTTCGGGTAGTTGGCCACGTCGGCGACCAGATCGTACATCTGCTGGGCGGTGTACGGGAGTTTGCGGGTCTCGGAATGGGTAGGCATGAGTCTCCGTCTGGGTCGCTCGTAGCGGGTGACACTGTCGCTGGATGTCGTATGCTGCGCGCAGGAAATCAAGGGGTTGTGATGTCAGACCGTCCTTATGTCGTAGACGAGATGATCTCGGCCAAGGCCATTGCCGCACGGATCGAGGCGCTCGCACAGGAAATCACCCGCGCTTTCGCCGGCACTGAAAAACTGGTCGTCGTCGGGCTGTTGCGTGGCAGTTTCGTCTTCATCGCCGATCTGGTGCGCGAGCTGCGCCTGCCCGTCGAGGTCGATTTTCTAGAGGCGTCCTCATACGGAAACACGATGGAATCGAGCCGCGAGGTGCGCATCCTGAAAGACCTGCGGTCCGGGATCGAAGGGCGCGACGTGCTGGTGGTGGAGGACATCGTCGACACCGGCCACACGCTGAACCACGTCATGCACCTTCTGCGCGGACGCAAACCGGCGCGGCTGAAGACCATCGCCCTGCTGGACAAGCCTGCGCGGCGCGAGGTCGATTTCAAGGCCGACTGGATCGGCTTCGAGATCCCGGACGAATTCGTGGTAGGCTGCGGAATCGACTATGCGCAACGCAACCGTAACCTTCCCTACATCGGCAAGGTCCGGTTTACCGAAGACATGTCGAAAAGCGCGTGATCCCGCCGTCCGGCTGTGAAAAAATCGCCCGGGATGCGATGCCTGTTCGGGCAGCGCGTCCCCCGATCTCTGCACACGCAGAATTTGTTTGTCACAATTCTCAGCGACATTAAGCTGGCCACATTGAAAACAGGGAGACACCCAATGAAGAAAACCATTACCGTTCTCGCAGCGCTGGCCGTTTGCGCCACAGCCGCAACCGCGCAGGATCTGCCGCAGCCGGTCAAGGCACGGCAGGGTCAGTTCAACATCCTCGCATTGAACCTCGGCGTGCTGGGCGGAATGGCAAAGGGCGCGGTCGAATACGATGCGGAGGCTGCACAGGCGGCCGCCGACAACATCGCCGCCGTCGCCAGCCTGCACCAGGCCGCGATGTGGGCCGAGGGCACCGATACCATGTCCATCGACGGCACCCGCGCGCAGCCGGTGATCTGGGAACAGATGGACGACTTCAATTCGAAGTGGGAAGACCTCGGCACCGCGGCGACCGAGATGGCCTCTGCCGCTGGCACCGGGCAGGAAGCGCTCGGGCCGATGCTGGGCAAGGTCGGCGGCGCCTGCAAGGCGTGCCACGACACGTACCGCGCGCCGGAATAAATGCGCAGCTTTCTGAAAGTCCTGGTCCCGATCGCGATCATCGCGGTCGGGATCGGTTTGTGGCTGACCGCGCCGTCGCGCGTCGATGCCGCCCGGTTCGAGGCGTTGACCGGTGATCCGGCGCGTGGCGAGACGGTCTTCACCGCCGCCGGTTGCGCATCGTGTCATCATGCGCCCGACAGCGAGGACAAGCTGGTTTTGGCCGGCGGTCAGGCCTTCCCGTCCGATTTCGGAACCTTCTACGCGCCCAACATCTCGCCGTCAGAGGCGGGAATCGGCGGCTGGTCCATCGTCGACCTCGCCAATGCCGTGACCCGGGGTGTGTCGCCGGAAGGAGAGCACCTGTACCCGGCCTTCCCCTACACCTCCTACACCAAGATGGAGGATCAGGATGTCGCGGACCTGCACGCCTACATCATGTCGCTGGAACCGTCCGACACCGCGTCCCAACCGCACGATGTCGGCTTTCCGTTCAACATCCGGCGGTCGCTGGGGGGCTGGAAGCTCCTGTTCTTCTCGGACGACTACGTGATGCCCGCGGGCGACAACGAGCGTGGCCGCTACCTGGCCGAGACCCTGGCCCATTGCGGCGAATGCCACACCCCGCGCAACGCGCTTGGCGGGCTGGACAAGGGACGCTGGCTGGCTGGCGCGCCCAACCCGTCCGGACAGGGCACGATACCGGCGTTGACGCCGGACAAGCTGACCTGGTCGGCGACCGACGTGGCCTACTACCTCGAAACCGGGTTCACACCGGACTTCGACAGCGTGGGCGGGCACATGGCCGAGGTGGTGGACAACTTCTCCAAGCTCTCGGCAGAGGACCGGACCGCCGTTGCCAACTACATCAAGGCGCTGCCCGCGCCCTGAGGCCGAGCCTGGTGGTTGAACGCATGCGCCGGCGCGGATCCAATCCGACGCCGGCGCATTTATTTCAGGAGCGTTTGCGTTTCCGGACAAACCGCCGATTTCGGACGGCTATCCGCGCGCCCTCAGGCCCGACCGAGTTTCGCCTGCCGGGCATCGCGCAGCCGGGCAAAGTCGTCGCCCGCATGGTACGACGACCGCGTGAGCGGCGTGGCCGAGACCATCAGGAACCCCTTGCCGAAGGCCGCCTTCTCGTAGGCCGCGAACTCTGAAGGTTCGACGAACCGGGCCACGCGGTGGTGCTTTGGCGTCGGCTGCAGATACTGGCCGATGGTCAGGAAATCCACGTCGGCCGCGCGCATGTCGTCCATGACCTGTCGCACCGCCTGTGCCTCTTCACCGAGGCCGACCATGATGCCCGACTTGGTGAATATGCCGGGATCCAGCTCCTTCACACGCTGCAAAAGCCGCAGGGAGTGGAAGTAGCGCGCGCCCGGACGGACCTCCGGGTAGAGACCCGGCACGGTTTCGAGGTTGTGGTTGAACACGTCCGGCTTTGCCGCGACCACGGTTTCGAGCGCGTCCGGCCCGCACTTCAGGAAATCGGGGGTCAGGATCTCGATGGTGGTATCGGGCGAACGGTGCCGCACGGCGCGGATCGTCTGGGCGAAGTGCTCTGCCCCGCCGTCGTCCAGGTCGTCCCGGTCGACGGAGGTGATGACCACGTGGTTTAGCCCCAGCTTCTGTACCGCATCCGCAACGCGCCCCGGCTCGAACACGTCGAGCGCGTCGGGCCGGCCGGTCGCCACGTTGCAGAAGGTGCAGCCGCGGGTACAGATCTCGCCCATGATCATCATCGTCGCATGCCCGAGGTTCCAGCACTCGCCCGCGTTGGGGCACCCGGCCTCCTCGCAGACGGTCACCAGCTTGTGTTCGCGCATGATCCGCTTGGTCTCGTTGTATCCCTGCCCGCCGGGCGCTTTGACGCGAATCCAGGAGGGTTTCTTCGGCTGGGCATTGTCGGCCCGATGGGCCTTTTCGGGGTGGCGCTCCCCGGGGATCTTCAGATCGCGCATGTCACTGACCTTTCGCAACAACGGCTTTCACCTCTCCTACGCCTGATCGGTCCGCGAATCCACCCCGCTGCCATGCGTACCGGGCAAGCCGCGTGGGCGTCATCGCAAAGGCTGGCGATAACCGCAGGCTATCGCGGCCAGAATATCATACAATGAAACTTTAAGATGGTGCGGCGCATTGGTCGGCAGGAACAGCAAGGAGAGGCTTCATGTCCAAACGTCAGACCACAACCGCAGGTGCACCAGTCCCGACGAACGAAACATCGCGGACCGCCGGACCGCGCGGCCCGCTGCTGCTCGAGGACTACCAGCTGATCGAGAAGCTGGCCCATCAGAACCGCGAGCGCATCCCCGAACGCGCTGTCCACGCCAAGGGCTGGGGTCTGCAGGGCACTTTCACCGTGACGCATGACATCACGAAGTATACCCGCGCGGCGCTGTTCTCCAAGGTCGGCAACACCTGCGACGTCCTTTCCCGCTGGTCCACGGTTGCTGGTGAGCTGGGCGCAGCGGATGCCGAACGCGACGTGCGCGGCTTCTCCCTGAAGTTCTACACTCAGGAAGGCAACTGGGACATGGTGGGCAACAACACCCCCATCTTCTTTGTCCGCGACGCCTACAAGTTCCCCGATTTCATCCGCACGCAAAAGCGCCACCCCAAGACCAACATGCGCTCGCCCGAGGCGATGTTCGACTTCTGGGCCGGGCAGCCGGAATCGGTGCACCAGGTCACGATCCTGATGTCCGACCGAGGCATCCCGAAGAACCCCGCGCATATGCACGGTTACGGCTCGCACACCTTCTCCATGTGGAACGACGCAGGTGAGCGGCACTGGGTGAAGTTCCACTTCCGCTGCCAGCAGCCGATCGAGAACTACACCAACGAGGAAGCCAAGAAGATCATCGGCGAGACGCGCGAGAGCTTTCAGGAAGACCTCTTCAACATGGTCTCCGAGGGCAAGTTCCCGAAGTGGAAGCTCTTCATTCAGGTCATGAAGGAAGGCGAGGAGGACAGGTTCCCGTTCAATCCCTTCGATCTCACGAAGGTCTGGCCGCACGCCGACTACCCGCTGATCGAGGTGGGCGAACTGGAGATGCACACCATCCCAGAGAACTACTTCCAGATGGTCGAGAACGCCGCCTATTCGCCCTCGAACGTGGTGCCGGGCATCGGTTTCTCGCCGGACAAGATGCTGCAGGCGCGGATCTTCTCTTACGCCGACGCGCACCGTTACCGGCTTGGCACGCATTACGAAGCACTGCCCGCCAACGCGCCCAAGGCACCCGTGGCGCACTACCACAAGGACGGGGCGATGCGGTTCTTCCAGAACGACACGGGCAATCCCAACGCCTATTACGAGCCGAACCAGTACGAGGACGCGCCGCGCCCAGATCCGTCGGTCACGGAGCCGCCGATGCGCATCGACGCCGAGGCCTACCGCCATCCGCAGGAGGTCACCGACGACGACTTTGTCCAGCCGCGCGCGCTTTATAAGGATGTCCTTTCGGACGACGAGCGCAAGCGCCTGCATCAGAACATGGCAGGCGCCATGGCGCCCTGTTCCGACAGTGTAAAGGAACGCTGGTACGCTGTGCTCGAACGTGTGCATCCGGACTATGCCAAGGGCGTCCGCGAGGCCGCGGAAAGCGCACCGGCGCTGCCCGTCACCCCTGACACGCCGATCAAGGCTGCGGAATAATCCAGCGCCTTTTGGTGAACGAAATTCGGCCCCCGCGTTCCTTCGCGGGGGCCGTTTCATGCATGTATTGCCGATTTTCGTGCAGGACGGGTCAGGAGATCAAGTCGCCACCTCCCTTGCCACGCTCTTCGTAATGTCGGCGCAGACGTTGCAGGGCGATCCGCAGGACGATCTTACCCGAACGTGCCGACCAACCCAGCTGCTTCTCTGCTTTTTCAAGCCCTTCAAGGTAACAGCAGCACCGAAGCGCCACGTCACCCAGGCCGGGACCCAGATCGCGCAGCGCCGCCTGAAGCCGCTCCTGCGCAGCCGACGCACTGCCGCCCGCATTCCCGGCGCGGGTCGAGACGCCGGGGGTCAGGAAATGATCCCAATTCTGCGTCGTGCGCTGCCCCATCTGGGCCAGTTCGAAGTCTTCGCGCAGACGTTCCCCGGCAGCGATCAGCACATCGGTCAGGAAGGGCGTGCCGTCCTTGTCCCGCCGCCGCCCGAGGGTCGTCAGCGGGCTTTCGGCCAGGGCGAAGTGTCCCTTTCGCAGCCTCGGGTCGCGCTCGACTTCTTCCAGGGCGGCATCGGCGGCGCGCCCCGTCTCGAACCCCGCCTGAGCCTCGGCAAAGCCGCGCACCCGGTTCTCCTGTGCCGCAACCATTCGGTTCAGCGCCACCCGCCCCACCGAAGTGATCCGGTATTTGGAGATACGCGCGGGGGCGTCGCATGTGATCCATTCCTTCAGGGCCATCGCCTGGGCAATGCCGACCTCGACGACGGCTGTGCGCGCACTGCCTCCGTCGCCGGTGTCGCGCACCACCACGGCCTTTTCCATCTCGGCCGCAACGGCCAGCACGGCACCCGGCTCGCACAGGCGGCGCAGCACCCGCCGCGCCTCACGCGCAAGTGTCGTCTCGTCCGGTGGGACCGGAGTGTTGATGGCAGCAGTCATCGGTTCATCGTCCTTTCTGGTCAATGTAGCCGGCGCCCCCGTGCCGGCTGCCCCCATGGTGCATAAGGCTGCGTCGATCAAAGGGTCGTCCCGCAGCGTTTCGATCTTCCGGATCTGACGCAGGACGGTCGAAGCGTGGCATCCCGCCTGGCGCGCAAGTTCACGGATCGACTTTCCACCCTCCACATGCGCCAGGTACACGAGCACCCGCTCGGGCATCCATGCGGGCACCGGGCCCGCGGCGTTGCAGGGTGGCGCGTCGATCATGCGTGACCTTTGCGTCGGGACGATTTGTTCACAGGTTTATCCCCATTTGATCGATCGCAACCTTCGCGTGTGCCGGTTACTCTTTGGTTAACACACACGCTTCGGGACGATCCTTCCTAACAATAGATAATCATGGGTAAATCGCTCGTTCGCGACCGTACGGTGCCGCGCAACACCCTTCATGAGTGTGCTTCTGTTCCGCCGTCGGCCGAACCGTTTCGGTCTTGCACAGGAGGTTGGACAGATGAAGGACGTGTTGGGAATGCTGAGCGATCTGCGCCGCCCGCGCCTGTTGATCCGCGCCGCCCGCATCGGCGCGCAGGAATACCGCAGGGTGCCCCACCTGCGTCGGGTTCTGGGATTTGCCGCCCTGCCCCGCTCGGGCGTGGCGCTGATGCGCCTGATGGAGATCGAGGCCGAGCTGGACGAACGGCGCAGGGGTGGCGATGCCGCCTACAGCGTCAGCCGCCATGTCGAGGTGCTGACCGCGATGATGGGAGAGGCCCGTCTTCTGCGGAGCGCCGCCGAACTGGTGGCGCCCGACGGACCGGCCGCGGCAGGCTGAAAGCGGCCCGCGGAACACAGGTTCCGGGGCCGCTCTGCCTCAGGTGAAGCTGTCGGTCATCGACGCCTTCTTGCGGGCGACATAATCGTTCAGCTGCTCCTCGATGGCGGGGTCCATCGCGGGTTTCTGGTAGGCGTCCAGCAGTTTCGCCATCCGGACCTGCGCCAGCGCCACGGTGTCCCGCGCACCATCCTCCGACCAGGTCTCATATGGTTTGTAATCAAGCACTTCCGAGCGCCAGAAGGCAGACTTGAAGTTCGCCTGCGTATGCGCGCAGCCAAGGTAGTGACCGCCCGGACCGACCTCGCGGATGGCATCCATCGCCTGCGCGTTCTCGTCGATTGAGACGCCCTTGGCCAGGTGGTGCAGCGTGCCGAGCTGGTCGGCGTCCATCACGAACTTCTCGAACGACGACACCAGTCCGCCCTCCAGCCAGCCGCAGGCGTGGAGCATGAAGTTGACCCCGGACAGCAGACCCATGTTGAGCGAGTTCGCGGTCTCGTAGGCGGCCTGAGCATCGGGCAGTTTCGATCCGCAGAACGATCCCGAAGACCGGTACGGAAGGCCTAGGCGACGCGCCAGCTGGCCTGCGCCGTAGGTGATGTGCGCGGCCTCCGGCGTGCCGAAGGTGGGCGCGCCGGAGTTCATGTCGATGGAGGTCACGAAGGCCCCGAAGATCACCGGCGCGCCGGGACGGATCAACTGGCTGTAGGCCACCCCTGCCAGCACCTCTGCCAGCACCTGCGTCAGGGTGCCCGCCACGGAAACCGGCGCCATCGCACCGCCCACGATAAAGGGCGAAACGATGCAGGCCTGCCCGGCCGCGGCATAGGTTTCCAGCGCCCCCATCATCACGTCATCGAAGGTTAGAGGCGAGTTGATGTTGACCAGGGAAGTCATCACCGTATGCTCGGAAACAAACTGTTTCCCGAACAAAATCTCGCACATCTCGACGGAATCGGCGGCGCGCGACGGCTCCGTCACCGACCCCATGAAGGGTTTGTCGGACAGGGTCATATGCGCCAGCAGCATGTCGAGGTGGCGCTTGTTCACCGCGATGTCGGTCGGTTCGCACACCGTTCCGCCGGAATGGTGCAGCCATTTCGACATCTGACCAAGCTTCACGAAGGTGCGGAAGTCCTCGATCGTGGCATAGCGGCGGCCGCCGTCGAGGTCGCGCACGAAGGGCGGGCCGTAGACCGGAGCCAGCACGAGGTTGCGCCCGCCGATCTCCACGTTGCGGTCGGGATTGCGCGCGTGCTGGGTAAACTGCGACGGCGCGGTGGCGCAAAGCGTGCGGGCCAGGCCCCGGGGGATGCGGACCCGTTCGCCCTGCACGTCGGCGCCGGCCTCTTTCCAGCGCGCCAGAGCGCCGGGGTTGTTCACGAAGTTGACGCCGATCTCTTCCAGCACGGTCTCGGCGTTGTGCTCGATGATTTCCAGGGCCTCCTGGGTGAGGACCTCGAAGTTCGGAATGTTGCGTTCGATGAACCTCGCCGTCTCCACCGCGGTGGAGGTCCGCTCCGCCCGCCGTGCGGCCCCGCCGCCCGTACCGCGCGCACGTCTGCGTGCCGTCGCTTCTGCCATGGATCCATCCTCGCATTTCTCGGGGCACGCCTGTCGCGCCCGGACCGATTTCCGCCTGAATAGCCGCTGAAGCCCGCGGGGATTGGCGCGTTAGCGGCGCTTGGCGCGAAAATACGACATACTAGGCCATGCAGGCGACCTGCCGCCGCTAAACAGGCGGATCGTTCGAATGTGTTCTGTCTTATCCCACAGGCTTTAGCAGGCGATTAAGGCGTTCAGCCCGGACAGTCCTGCGGCCGCACCAGTGCGCTGGCAATGTCCATCGCATTTTCCGTAATGCCTGTCGGCCTAAAAGACATAGGCACATCCCCGCCCGACGAATCGTCGCGCGCGCTGTTATGCCTTGCCGCGACACTGACCGCGCTGCCGTTCGCATATCATGCGGCGTTGGTTGGAACAAAAAGCTCCAGCGCCACGGTCGCCACGAAACGCTCGCCCACCGACAATCCGCCTGTCCGGCAGGTCACCTCCGCGGATTGGCCCAGGACCGCGACCAGCGCGGGTTCCGAAACCCCTTCGGCCTCCGGAACGCCGACCGTGACGCGCAACACACCGCCTTCGTGCGAAGCATGGACAACCGCCCGGCCCATCGCGTCGCGCAGACCTGCCTCCGCAGCCTCCTGCGCCGTCTCGCCCGTGCCCAGCCCCATGCGAATGATCAGCCGCTCCATCATGCGTCCTCCCCGAAAGAGACGGTGATCGACACCGCCGCCATGACCAGAGCCTCACCTTCGCCGGTCGGATGCGGCACCGAAAGGCCACCCTCGACCACCTCGATGTCCGGTGTGCCGTAGGGAAAGACCTCCCGCAGGGCCGCCACGTCGACGTCCTCCGGCACAGGCACACCGACCTTCACCGCCAGCCGCATCTCGGACTTGGCGCGGCCAAAGACCTCTGCCGCACGGATGGAGTTGCGCCACAGCGCATCGCGCAGCCCGCGCGCCGCCGCTTCCGTCTGGTCGCCGCGTCTGAGCGAGGACCCCATCCCGTATTCCGTCAAAACCCGCATCACGCCTCCCGAGCGATATTGAAACTTTCCCGGCCCCTGCGTACAGGAGCGCATGACCCAAGCCCAGCATGACCGCCTCCTCATCATCGACTTCGGGTCCCAGGTGACGCAGCTCATCGCGCGCCGCCTGCGGGAGCTGAACGTCTATTGCGAAATCCACCCCTATCAGAACGTGACCGACGCGTTCCTGGCCGATTTCGCCCCCAAAGCCGTCATCTTCTCCGGCGGCCCCGATTCGGTGACCCGTGAGGGTTCGCCGCGTCCGCCGAAGACCGTCTACGACCTGGGCGTGCCGATCCTCGGCATCTGTTACGGGCAGCAGGTGATGATGCAGGACCTCGGCGGTCGCGTCGAAGCCGGGCAAAGCCACACAGCGGAATTCGGGCGCGCCTACGTCATACCGACGGAGCGGACCACCGATTTCTTCAACGGCTGGTTCCTCGACGGTTCGGGCCGCGAGCAGGTTTGGATGTCGCACGGCGACCACGTGGCAGAGCTTGCCCCGGGGTTCGAGGTCTACGGCACCTCGACCGGCGCACCCTTCGCCATGACCGCCGACCTCGACCGCCGGTTCTACGCCGTGCAGTTCCACCCCGAGGTGCACCACACACCGAACGGCAAGACGCTCTACGAGAACTTCGTGAAGCTTGCGGGCTTCACCGGCGACTGGACCATGTCCGCCTACCGCGAGGAGATGATCGCCAAGATCCGCGAACAGGTCGGCGACAAGCAGGTGATCTGCGCCCTCTCCGGCGGCGTCGACAGCTCCGTTACCGGCATCCTGCTGCATGAGGCGATCGGCGATCAGTTGACCTGCGTGTTCGTGGATCACGGTCTGCTGCGCCTGAACGAAGCGGAACAGGTCGTGCAGATGTTCCGCGACAACTACAATCTGAACCTGATCCATGCCGACGAAAGCGACCTGTTCCTCGGCGCGCTCGAAGGCGTCTCCGACCCCGAGATCAAGCGCAAGACCATAGGCAAGCTGTTCATCGACGTGTTCCAGAAATACGCCGATCAGATCGAGGGTGCCGAATTCCTCGCGCAGGGCACGCTGTATCCCGACGTGATCGAATCCGTTTCCTTCTCTGGCGGCCCGTCGGTCACGATCAAGTCGCACCACAATGTCGGCGGCCTGCCGGAAAAGATGGGCCTGAAACTGGTCGAACCGCTGCGCGAACTGTTCAAGGACGAGGTCCGCGCGCTGGGTCACGAACTGGGCCTGCCCGCCTCCTTCATCGGCCGCCACCCCTTCCCCGGGCCCGGCCTTGCGATCCGCTGCCCCGGCGAGATCACCCGCGACAAGTTGGACATCCTACGCAAGGCGGATGCGGTCTATATCGACCAGATCCGCAAGCACGGTCTCTATGACGAGATCTGGCAGGCCTTCGCGGCAATCCTGCCGATGCGCACGGTGGGCGTCATGGGCGATGGCCGGACATATGACTATGCGCTGGCGCTGCGGGCCGTCACCTCCGTCGATGGCATGACCGCGGATTACTACCCCTTCAGCCACGAGTTCCTGGGCGAGACCTCGACCCGGATCATCAACGAGGTGAAGGGCATCAACCGCGTGTTCTACGACACGACCTCGAAGCCGCCGGGCACGATCGAGCTGGAATGAGCCTTTGCGGCACGTCATCGTGCCGCAAAGGCCCAAGTCACCCTTGTATGTGACCTGAAACGCCGACACTCTTGCAGCAAACGCCGCCCCGGCGGCCTTTGCCAAAGATCTTTCGATGACGTGTTCCGCTTTCAGGCTGTCTGCGCTGCTCCTTCCGCTTGCACTGGCGGCATGCCGTGCCGACGTGGAGCACCTGCGATCCCTGATCCCGGCAGATTTCACGGTGACCGAGACGCTGACATCCGAAGCCAAGCGCTTCAACTGCCAGCGCGCAACCTTCATCGCCAGCGCACCGGCGGGCGCAACCGAAGACTGGACGCGCCTTGGGCGGCTGTTCGACGCCAAGCTGTCTGCCTGCATCGATCTGGAGGAACAGTTGCGCTGGAAGCAGGCGATTGGCCGGCAAACCGCGTGGTGGCGCGTGATCCAGACGCCGGAGCGCGCGCACCTCTGGTACGACAGTGAAAGTGGCCGTCTCCAGGTGCTGACGCTGCAACAGGACAGGTAGCTCCAAATGCGCACGGTTCTGCGCCTTGTCGCCAGCTATTTGGCGTTATGCGTCCTGCTCACGACGATCTCGCAATTCGCGATACCCGCCTGCACATCGGTGTCCAAACCGCGCGATGTCGCCATCGTTCTGGGCGGGGGCAGCGCGCCGGACAAGCTGACACCCGACACGGCCATGAGAGTCGCCACCGCCGTCCGCTTGTATCGCGAAGGGATGGTAAAGAGGTTGCACATGACCTGCGGCAACACCCTGCCCGGCACCCGACCCGGGCAAGTCATGGCCGAGGCAGCGATCCGCGCCGGTGTGCCGCCTTCCGCCGTGTCGTGGGAGGGCCAGTCCCTGTCGACCTTGCAGAATGCGCTGTTTTCCCGTCCCGATCTGCCCAAAGGAGAGACCCGCATTGTCGTGACCGAACCCTTCCATGCCCTGCGCGGCGCCGCCAGCCTTGCCTGGGCCGGACGTCCCGCAGCAGCCTGCACGACGCCCGAGACCAGTGGCAAGGCGCCTCGCATGACAAAGGTCTTGCTGCGCGAGGTGGCTGCATGGGCGGTCAACATCCCGCGCGCGCTTGCCTACTCTCTCGCCTCCGCTTTGGGGCTCGGCGCGGTTTTCCCGGATATCCTGCTGGCCTGAACCGCCATGCCCCTTGGCTACAATCCTCATCAAGATGATGCAGATTATGAGTTTGCGTCATGCCAACAACTGTGAAACACGCGATGCCATCAGCGAAGGAGACCACAGCATGAGCGACGCATTGACCAAGGCCCTGGCAGAGCGCGACTGGCTGCTGGCCGACGGTGCCACCGGAACGAACCTGTTCAACATGGGGCTGATGTCGGGCGATGCGCCGGAGTTCTGGAACGAGACGGAGCAGGACAAGATCCGCGCGCTCTACAAGGGCTCGGTGGATGCCGGGTCGGATCTCTTCCTGACGAACTCCTTCGGTGCCAACGCGTCGCGCCTGAAACTGCACGACGCCGGGCACCGCGCCTACGAGCTGTCGAAACTGGCCGCCGAGCTGGGCCGCGAGGTGGCCGATGCCGCCGGTCGTCCGATCATCGTCGCGGGCTCCGTGGGCCCCACCGGCGAAATCATGGGCGCCGCAGGCAGCCTGTCCCACGAAAGCGCGGTGGAGATGTTCGAGGAAACCGCGCGCGGCCTGATGGACGGCGGCGCCGATGTGCTGTGGGTCGAGACGATCTCGGCCCCCGAGGAGTTCCGCGCCGCGGCCGAGGCTTTCGGCAACGTCGGCGCGCCGTGGTGCGGCACCATGAGCTTCGACACCGCCGGGCGCACGATGATGGGCGTCACCTCGCAGGACATGGTGGCGCTGGTCGACAGCCTGCCCAACCCGCCCATCGCCTTCGGCGCGAACTGCGGCGTCGGCGCGTCGGACCTGATGCGCACCGTGCTGGGTTTTGCCGCGACGGGGACCGATCGTCCGATCATCGCCAAGGGCAACGCCGGCATTCCGAAATACAGCGACGGCCATATCCACTACAACGGCACGCCGGAACTGATGGCGGATTATGCCTGCCTGGCGCGTGACGCAGGCGCGCGCATCATCGGCGGCTGCTGCGGCACCATGCCCGTGCACCTGAAGGCGATGCGCGAAGCGCTGGAAACCCGCGCACCGGGACCGCGACCGACGCTCGACGTCATCGCCGAGAAACTGGGCGGCTTCTCCTCCGCCTCCGACGGGACGGGCGACGACGAGGGCGCAGGCCGCGAACGCCGCGGGCGCCGCCGCAGGGGATGACAGACCCGGCCCCGCATGCAGCGCAGACGCGCCGTCGTGCCTGCCGGTCAGAACAGGCTCATCTGGTCACCGGCTTTCGGAGGCACGCGGAACAAGTCGCACCGCAGGTCGGGTTGCGGCTGATCGAGGTTCAGGCGCCGGACAGCGCGCCGGAACCGCTGGGCCAGAAGGTCGGCATAGACGCCCTCCCCCTTCATCCGATGGAACCACTTCGAGGAATAGACCTCTCCGCCGTGCATGTCGCGCAGGTGGCCTATGATCCGCGCCGCGCGGTCCGGGTAGTGCGCCTCCAGCCACTCCTGCCAGAGCCCGGCCACCTCCCGCGGGAGGCGCAGCATGATATAACTTGCCGCACTGGCACCGGCCTCCGCGCCCGCGGCAAGGATTGCCTCCAGTTCCGGATCGGTCAGCGCAGGCACCATGGGCGAGGCCATGACCCGTACCGGCACACCGGCGTCCACCAGCGCGCGGATGACGGCCAGCCTGCGCGCGGGACGCGGGCAGCGCGGCTCCATCCGGCGGGACAGCGTGTCGTCGAGAGTCGTGACAGAGATGCCCACGCGCGCCAGCCCCTGGGCGGCCATGTCAGACAGGATGTCGATGTCACGTTCGATCAGCGTGCCCTTCGTCACGATCGCCACCGGGTGCCGGAAGTCGCGCAGCACCTCGAGGCAGGCGCGCATGATCCCGCGATCCCGCTCCACCGGCTGGTAGGGATCGGTGTTCGTTCCGATGGCCAGCGGCGCGACGCTGTAGCGGCGGGCGGACAATTCGCGGGCCAGAACCTCCGGCGCGTTCGGACGGGCCACCAGCCGTGTCTCGAAATCCAGCCCAGGCGACAGGCCGAGGTAGGCGTGCGTCGGCCGCGCGAAGCAGTAGATGCACCCGTGTTCGCACCCGCGGTAGGGGTTCAGCGACCGGTCGAAGGGCAGATCGGGCGAGCGCACGTAGTTCACCACAGAGCGCGCGCGTTCCTCGCGCACCTCTGTCACAAACGCCGGACGATCCTCGGGAATGTCCCATCCGTCATCCGTTTCGACCCGGTCGAAACGCTCGAACCGGCCGGTGTCACGGCTCAGTGCGCCGCGCGCCCGGCGCCGGTCATCCGGCAGAATGCGATGCTCATGATCCATGCACGCACACTAGAACTTAACGTGAACACGCGCAATGTCGCGCCATTCGGCTTGCAGCGCGTCGGTAGAACTCTGCCCAATGTCGCAATCCGCCAATTGACGCGACTGGAAAACGACGATTAGTCGCAGGGAGGGCATCGCCCATATGCACCCTGCGCAACGCAGAAGGAAAGACATCCATGTCCGATGAAGACGACGACATCATCCTCTCCGAACTCGACGACGAGGAACTCGTCCAACAGATGTTCGACGACCTCTACGACGGTCTTAAGGAAGAGATCGAGGAAGGCGTCAACATCCTCCTGGAACGCGGCTGGGAACCCTACCGGGTCCTGACCGAGGCGCTTGTCGGCGGCATGACCATCGTCGGCCGCGACTTCCGCGACGGTATCCTGTTTGTGCCGGAGGTTCTGCTGGCCGCCAACGCGATGAAGGCGGGCATGTCGATCCTGAAGCCGCTGCTGGCCGAGACCGGCGCACCGCGCATGGGCAAGATGGTCATCGGCACCGTCAAGGGCGACATCCACGACATCGGCAAGAACCTCGTGTCCATGATGATGGAAGGCGCGGGATTCGAGGTCGTCGACCTGGGCATCAACAACCCGGTCGAGAAGTACCTCGACGCGCTGAAGGCGGAAGAGGCGGACATCCTCGGCATGTCCGCCCTGCTCACCACCACCATGCCCTACATGAAGGTCGTGATCGACACGATGAAGGAACAGGGCATCCGCGACGACTACATCGTTCTGGTGGGCGGCGCGCCCCTGAACGAAGAGTTCGGCAAGGCGATCGGCGCCGACGCCTATTGCCGCGACGCCGCCGTGGCGGTCGAGACGGCGAAGGAATTCATCGCCCGCAAGCACAACCAGATGCGCGCGGGCTGAGACCCGCCTGCATCGTTCCCACGCAAGACGGCGGCCCGCAACAGGCCGCCGTTTTCTCATTCGGGCCGTGTGCGGAGCCTAACCAACTCAACCCGCGCTCGTTGACGTAACGTCGTACAGCGCGATTGTTGAGCAATGTGCGACTTTGCCGATCCAACACACGAAGCGTTGACAAGATTACTGTTTTACTCCTGCCAGCTTTGCCTCATATTGGGGGAGAGAGGAGATCGGAATGCCAGTGACATCCTTCGCCATGATTGTCTGTTCCGCGATCTGCGCGGCGGTACTTGCGCTTTGGGCCTTGTCGAGCTGGGGCATCCTGCCCGTCGTACCGATCCTTCTTGTCCTCGTCCTCATCGCCCGCTGGGCGATGGCGCCCGTCCCTTATGACGACAGCACCTCTTCCTGACGACTCGACGCTGACCAGCGACGGGATGCTCCCTTCGGGCGAAGGGCGTGTCCTCCTGATTGCCTGCGGCGCGCTCGCCCGGGAGATCCTTGCGCTGAAACGGCTGAACGGGTGGGACCATATCGACCTCACCTGCCTGCCCGCCATCCTGCACAACGCCCCCGACCGCATCACCGACGCGGTGCGCGACGCGGTGGCCCGTCATGGCAAGGGCTATGACCGTATCGCCGTCGTCTACGCCGATTGCGGCACGGGCGGGCATCTGCAGGCCGCCTGCGCCGACCTCGGGGTAGAGATGATGGCCGGGCCGCACTGCTACGCCTTCTTCGACGGGCTCGACCGTTTCGCGCAGCGGGACGAGATCACCGCCTTCTACCTGACCGACTTCCTCGCCCGGCAGTTCGATGCCTTCGTCTGGAAGCCGCTCGGCCTCGACCGGCATCCGGAGCTTCTGCCGATGTACTTCGGTCATTACGAGACGCTGGTTTATCTCGCCCAGACCGACGACCCCGCGCTGACCGCACGGGCACAAGCCTGCGCCGACCGGCTTGGCCTCGCCTTCGAACGGCGCTTTACCGGATACGGAGAGCTGGCCGCGACACTGGAGCAGTGGGCCGCCGCCTGAGGCCGTCGCGATGGCGCGTCACTCGGCAGGTGCCAGCGATTCTTTCAGCACGGTCGAGATCGGCACCAGCTCAATGGTGTTGCCCCGGTCCTGCAGTCCCCAGAGCAGCAGCGCAGAGATCGTGTCCGCCCTGAGCCGCCCCAGCATGACCACCGCGCCTTCCTGCCGCGCCCGGAACGCCGCCTGGTCAAGCGTCCGCCTGATCAGGCCCTGATCCTGCCCGTCGCCATCGAGGTCCCGGAACAGCGTCGCCGAGGGCACGCCCTCCTTCGCCGCCAGCTTCTGCGCCGTGTTCAGACCTTTCGGCACCATGACAAGCCCATGACCCGTCGAGCCGAGGAAGGCCGCCGCCTGCATCGACACTTCCCGGCTGTCCTGCAGGCCCCCCGACGGATCTTCCAGCACGCCCACGGCTTCGGGAATCGTATCGAAGAGGCCGGTCAGGCTCACCTCGACATCCGACGCCACGGCACCTTCGGGCATGTCCGCCAGCGCCAGCACCTCGAACCCGCGCTCCCGGTATCCCTCGGCCGCGCCCGTGGGATCGGGGTGCGCGGGCGAGATCGCGAAGCTGACCGGAAAGGGGAAGGTTTCCAGTTCCTTCGGTCCCATCGGGCCGGACCCGTCGTCAATCAGGATCAGGGCCATGCGCGGCACATCGGCCTGAGGGGTGAAAGGCGACGCGAACCTGATCAGCGGACTGTCCGCGCCAAGCGGATCGTCAACGGTTTCTGGCGCTTCGGGTTCTTCGGTCACCGGCGGCGCGTCGGCCTCGGCCCCGATGGTGGGCAGGCGTCCTTCGGCCACGGCAGGTGCCCGATCAGCCAAGGAGCCCGCGGGCGTCCCGATGGAGGGCCTGTCGGATGCGTCTTCCGGATCCTCGGAGGCCAGCTCCGGCGCCTCCTCCGGTTCCAGCGTGACCGGCGCAGGGACCTCGGTCATGTCGGTTTCGACCGGCGGCGGCGCGTCTTCGGCAACTTCCGGCTCGTCCTCCGCCGCAGGTTCCGGCGGTGTGGCGACAGCAGCCGGGGGCGCGACGGGCGCTTCCCCTGTCACCGTGACCTGGGTGTCCGGTTCCGGCTCGACAGGAGGCCGGGGCGCATCGGGGCTTTCGCCAACATCCGGCGCGGGCGCGGCATCGGGCGCCTCGTCAACGGAGTCGGTCGTTTCAAGCACGGAAGCCGGCGCTTCAGGCACGATGGCAGGCACTTCGGGGGCGCTTTCCTCTGCCGGAACGACAGCGACAACATCTTCTTCGGCTGGAACGTCGGGCGACGGCATGTCCCCGGCATCCGTCACCGGTGCCGCGATGGTCTGGGACGGCGACGGCGTCGGCAAGACCCGTGCCCGGACATCCTCCGGGACGCCCGTGGCCAGCGACAATACCCCAGCTCCAAGGCCGGAGACGACGATGCCCGCCACCGCTCCTGCCAGAAATCCCCGTGCCATGCGCCCGTACTCCCCTCGCTGCCCCGTTCACCTGCGGTCCTGCCGCTCACGCGTCGTGTCACGGATGCATTCTGCGGCACCCGTTGCCCCATGCCCATACCGTGGCCTCAAGCCCTTGACGCCGCAAGACCCTCCTGCGCATTTATACCGCGACCGAAGTGCCGCCCGCCACCCCCAGAAAGGCCGCGAAATGTTGCTCCTGATCGACAATTACGACAGTTTCACCTACAACCTCGTGCACTACCTCGGCGAACTGGGCGCCGATGTGCAGGTCTGGCGAAACGACGCGATCGACGTGCAGCAGGCCATCGCGATGAACCCCGCGGGCATCGTCCTCAGCCCCGGCCCCGGCACGCCCTCGCAATCCGGCATTTGTTGCGCACTGACCGAGGCGGCCGCCGAAACCGGCACGCCGCTGTTCGGCGTGTGCCTCGGACACCAGACCATCGGACAGGTCTTCGGCGGTATCGTGCAGAGACATACCGAAATCGTGCACGGAAAGATGGGCGAGATCCATCACAAGGGCGAAAGCGTCTTCGCGGGACTGCCCTCTCCGCTGCAGGCCACCCGCTACCATTCGCTTGTGGTCGACCGGGAAAGCCTGCCGTCGTGCCTCAAGGTGACGGCAGAACTGTCCGACGGCACGATCATGGGGCTGGCGCATGAAAGCCTGCCGATCCACGGCGTGCAGTTTCACCCCGAAAGCATCGCGTCGGAGCACGGTCACGCCATGCTCCGAAACTTCCTCGACGTCCTGAAGGTGCCGGCATGAGCGACGATCTCAGACCGCTGATCGGGGCCTCCGCCGACCGTGCCCTGACCCGCGACGAGGCGGAGCGCGCCTTCAGCATCCTGTTCAACGGTGAAGCCACTCCGGCGCAGATCGGCGGGCTTCTGATGGCGATGCGCACGCGGGGCGAGACGGTGGACGAATACGCCGCCGCCGCCGCGGTGATGCGGGCGAAATGCAACAAGGTCCGCGCGCCGGAGGGGGCGATGGACATCGTGGGCACCGGCGGCGACGGCAAGGGCACGCTCAACATCTCGACCGCGACCGCCTTTGTCGTGGCCGGGGCCGGCGTGACCGTGGCCAAGCACGGCAACCGCAACCTGTCCTCGAAATCCGGCGCGGCGGACGCACTGTCCCAGCTCGGGATCAACGTGATGCTGCCCGCCGACCGTGTCGAGAAGGCGCTGGAAGACGTCGGCATCTGCTTCATGATGGCGCCGATGCACCATCCGGCCATGGCGCATGTCGGCCCGGTCCGGGCTGAGCTCGGTACGCGGACAATCTTCAACATCCTGGGGCCCCTTACGAATCCTGCGGGCGTGAAACGGCAGCTGACCGGGGCCTTCACCCGTGACCTGATCCGCCCGATGGCAGAAGTCCTCGGTAAGCTCGGGTCAGAGCGGGCATGGCTGGTGCACGGTTCGGACGGCACCGACGAACTGACCATCACGGGCGTGTCGTGGGTGGCCTCTCTGGAAGAGGACGGCAGCATCCGGGAAGTGGAGTTGCACCCCGAAGACGCAGGCCTGCCCGAGCATCCGTTCGAAGCAATCATCGGCGGCACCCCGGAACAGAACGCCAAGGCCATGGCGGCGCTGCTGGACGGCGTGTCTTCGGCCTACCGCGATGCGGTCCTGCTGAACGCCGCCGCTGCGCTGACCATCGCCGGCCGGGCCGCCGACCTGCGCGAAGGCGTAGCCCAAGCGGCCGAAAGCATCGATTCAGGCGCGGCGAAAGCGAAGGTCGCAGCTCTGACGGCGGCCACTCAGGCGGCATGACCCCGCCCGAGAGCTGGAGCCATCTGCCGTTTTTCGTGCAAGATCTGCCTCGTATCGCGGCGGATCTTGCCGGAAAGTCCGATATTCTGCCCCACGACGCCCAACGCTTCGCGGCGCTGGAGGCCTGTGCGCCCGACGAGGTGAAGGTGGTGATCCTGGGACAGGATCCCTACCCCACGCCGGGTCACGCCCATGGGTTCGCGTTTTCGGTCGCGCCGGATGTCGCCCTGCCGAGGTCGTTGAACAACATCTACAAGGAAATGACCGACGATCTCGGGTCCTGTCCGGCCAACGGCGATCTGCGGTTCTGGGCGGACCAAGGCGTGCTCTTGCTGAACACCGCGCTGACCGTGCCGGCCGGCCAGGCGGGCGGACATGCAAGGCTCGGATGGTCCGAACTGACGCGGCAAGTGCTGCATACCCTGTCCGACAGGCCGCGCGCCTTCCTGCTCTGGGGCAAACACGCGCAGGGGTTCGCCCGCGACATTCGAGGCGAAGGGCATCTCGTTCTGCAGACCGCACACCCCTCGCCCCTGTCCGCCCGTCGCGGCTTTTTCGGCTCGCGGCCCTTTTCCCGCATCAACGACTGGCTTAAGACGCAAGGCGCCGCACCTATCAACTGGACCGGAGAGGCGCCATGACCCAGACGATCCTCGACAAGATCAAGGCCTACAAGCTGGAAGAGGTCGCCGCCGACAAGCGCGCCAAACCGCTGTCCGAGGTGGAGGCCGAAGCACGCGACGCGTCGCCCGTCCGACCCTTTGCCAAGGCGTTGTACCTGGCCGCCAAAACCGGCTACGGCCTGATCGCAGAGGTGAAGAAAGCCAGCCCCTCCAAGGGTTTGATCCGCGCCGACTTCGACCCGGCGCGCCTGGCCCAGGCTTATGAAGCCGGGGGCGCCACCTGCCTGTCCGTGCTGACTGACACGCCGTCCTTCCAGGGCGCGAAGGAATTTCTTGTCGACGCCCGCGCGGCCACCACCCTGCCCGCCTTGCGCAAGGATTTCATGTACGACACCTACCAGGTGGCCGAGGCGCGCGCGCTTGGCGCGGACTGCATCCTGATCATCATGGCCTCCGTATCTGACGCGCAGGCCGCCGAGCTCGAGGATGCCGCGAACGCCTGGGGCATGGATGCCCTGATCGAAGTTCACGACGGTGACGAACTCGACCGCGCGCTGGCCCTGAAATCGCCGCTGATCGGGGTGAACAATCGCAACCTCAAGACTTTCGAGACGACGCTGGACACCACGCGAACCCTGTCGAAGCGCGTCCCCGAAGGCCGCTTCCTGATCTCCGAATCCGGGCTCAACACGCCCGCCGATCTGGCGGACATGGCCGGCTATGGCGCCCGCGCCTTCCTGATCGGAGAAAGCCTCATGCGACAGGAAAACGTGCAGGAAGCGACCGAAACCTTGCTGAAAAACCCCGTCCCGGCCTGAGAGTGACCATGAGCGACCTGACGCATTTCGACGACCGCGGCGCAGCCCACATGGTGGATGTCTCCGACAAGGCGGTGACCGCCCGCGTCGCCACAGCCGAAGGCTGGGTCCGCATGGCGCCGGAGACATTCGCTCTCATCACCGAAGGCAACGCCAAGAAGGGCGACGTGATCGGTGTTGCACGACTGGCCGGGATCATGGGCGCGAAGAAGACGCCAGAGCTGATCCCGCTGTGTCATCCCCTGCCCGTGACAAAGGTGTCCGTCGATCTGGAACCCGATGCCGACCTGCCCGGTCTGCGCATCACCGCGACGGTCAAGACCACCGGGCAGACCGGGGTTGAGATGGAGGCGCTCACCGCAGTCTCGACCGCAGCGTTGACCGTCTACGACATGGTGAAAGCCGTGGACAAGGCGATGCAGATCGGCGGCATCCGTGTCGTCCTGAAAGATGGCGGGAAATCAGGGCGTTACGAAGCGACATGATCTCGGTAGCGGAAGCCCTCGCGCAGCTCTTCTCGCTCGTGCGGCCGATGGAGATCGAAGAGGTCCCGTTGGTGTCCGCATCGGGCCGGACGCTGGCCCGCGCGGTTTCCGCAAGACGCAGTCAGCCGCCCTTTCCATCCTCGGCCATGGACGGCTATGCGGTGACCGACGCTGCGCCCGGCATGACATTGAACGTGATCGGCGAAAGCGCTGCGGGACACCGTTTCGACGGCACAGTGGCGGCGGGCCAGGCCGTGCGCATCTTCACCGGCGCCCCCGTCCCGGACGGTGCGACCCGAGTTGTGATCCAGGAGGACGTGACGCGCGACGGTGACCGCATCACGCTTGGCGACCGGCTGAACGAAGGCACCAATATCCGGCCTGCGGGCACCGACTTTGCGGAAAACACCCGTTTCGATGCACCGAAGACCCTTAGTCCGTTCGACATCGCACTCCTTGCCTCCATGAATGTCGACCGGGTGCCCGTCGCGCGAAAACCGCAGGTTGCCCTGATCTCCACCGGGGATGAGCTGGTGATGCCGGGCGAGACGCCGGGACCAGACCAGATCATCGTGTCGAACACCTTCGGCCTGCATGCCTTGCTGAGCGCTCACGGGGCCGCGCCTCGCATCCTGCCCATCGCGCGGGACGACAGGGCCTCTCTCCGGCACGCCTTCTCGCTGATCGACGACGCCGATCTGGTCATCACCATCGGCGGCGCGTCCGTCGGCGACCACGACCTTGTCGCCCCGGTGGCCGAGGAGCTGGGGATGGAGCGCGCCTTCCACAAGGTGGCGATGCGGCCCGGCAAACCGCTGATGTCCGGCCGGCTTGGCGAGACGATGATGATCGGTCTGCCCGGCAATCCGGTCTCGGCAATGGTTTGCGGACAGGTCTTCGTGCTGCCGGTGATCCGTGCCATGCTGGGCCTTCCCGCGCAGGCGGCCCCCCGCCGCTCTGCTCCGCTAGCCGAACCGCTGCCCGCGAATGGCGGTCGCGAGCACTACATGCGGGCCGTTCTGGACGAAGACGGGTTGCGGGCGGAGACACGTCAGGACTCCAGCCTGCTGAGCGTTCTGAGCGGTGCCAATGCCCTGCTGGTGCGCCCCGTGGATGACCCCGCCCGCGAGGTGGGGGAGCGTGTGGATTACCTTCCGCTTACCTGACAGCAGGTCCCTCCGGCCCCAAAACCGTTGACACAAAACGGGAACATGCGTAGAACAAAAGTTAACGCAGCCTGCAAACGTTGGCTTGCGACGCAACAGACCGGGTATGGGGGCGCGAGCATGTTGACCAAGAAACAACTGGACCTGCTGGATTTCATCAACAAGCGGATGACGCGTGACGGCGTGCCGCCCAGCTTCGACGAGATGAAGGATGCGCTCGACCTGCGGTCCAAGTCCGGCATCCACCGGCTGATCACCGCACTGGAAGAGCGCGGCTTCATCCGCCGCCTTGCCCACCGTGCGCGCGCCATCGAGATCGTCAAGCTGCCCGAGAGCCTCGGTGGTGCGCCGGCGGGCTTCTCTCCGCGCGTGATCGAGGGCGACCGCCCCGACAGCACGCCGGGCCGCGCGTCCGAGGTCAACACGCTGGACGTGACCGAACTGCCGATCATGGGCCGCATCGCGGCCGGTGTGCCCATCGAGTCGATCAACGATGAACCGCCGGGCATCGCCGTGCCGGGCATGATGCTGCAGGGTCAGGGCCGCCACTACGCGCTTGAGGTGCGTGGCGACTCGATGATCGACGCGGGCATCAACGACGGCGACGTGGTTGTGATCCGAGAAACCGGCGATGCGGCGGATGGCGACATCGTCGTTGCCCAGATCGAAGGCTACGAGGCGACGCTGAAACGCTTCCGCCGGAAGGGTGATATGATCGTTCTCGAAGCGGCCAATCCGGCGTATGAGCCGCGCGTGCTGCCCCGGGGAGCGGTCAGCGTGCAAGGCCGTCTGGTCGGACTGATCCGAACCTACTGAGCTGACGGGAAACGGAAAAGCGCCAGCCTGGGCCGCGCAGGGCTGGCGCCAAGCCACAGGCGTTGCCCGGCGCGCTCCCTCGCCGTCTCCACCCGCAATCCGTCCGACGTGCTCCAAAGCGCGACGGACCCGGTAACACCGAGCATGACAGGATCGAAGACGCGGCATTCGCCGGTGATGGCGATCTCGACGCTGCTGACGACAATCTGGCCGGCCTCGCAGCCGGTCAGCAATTCGGCCGCGCGTTTGCCCTGAACGTGGATCATCGGGCCGACATCGCTCGCCGCTTCTGCCAGCCTATTGGCGACCGCACCCGGCCACCGCTGCGCCGCATCCGCCTGCGTGCCACCGCGTCCGTCGTTCTCTAGCCAGTTGTCAGCGATGAAGCCCGCCCCCTGATCGCGCGACAGGCCCCGGCCCTCAACCGTCATGACACCGACCAGCGTGCCGTTGTCGGCGATCAGCACATCCGGCCTCTGGGTTTGGGACCAGAGCGCGACGGCCACCGCCATGGGGATCAGCCCGGCGAGCCGCGCCCGCCCCCGCCACAGGCAGAGGAACAGCCCGCCCGCCGCGATCATCGGCAGAACCGCCGGGCCGGGCGCCACGACAGGGCGCACCGATCCGGGCCAGTCCGCGACGACACGCGCGACCCCGAGGATCCAGTCCAGCCCAAGCGCCATGACATGCAACGCCAACCAGTCCAGACCGAACGGCATCAGCAGCCCCGCGACCACGCCCAGTGGCACGACGGCCACGCCCATCACCGGCACCGACACGAGGTTCGCCAGCAGTCCGTAGACCGACGCCTGGTTGAAATGCGCCATGCCGACCGGTGCCGTCGCCGCGCCCGCGACGGCGGACGAGACGATGACGGACAGCACCGGGCCCAGCCAGCCGGGCCATTTCCTGCCCGCGCGCGCCGCGCTCAGCCGTTCGAAGACCGCAACCAGCGCCGTCGTCGCGGCAAAGGACATCTGGAAACCCGGCCCCAGCAACGCCTCGGGCTGCAGGATCAGCACCACCAGCGCCGCGATGGCGACGGAGCGCAGCGATAATGCCCGCCGGTCCAGCAGCAGCGCGGTCAGTGCGGCGGCCACCATGATGAAGGCGCGCTCGGTCGCGACATTGCCGCCCGAGAGCGCGAGGTAGGCCGCCGCAGCCACAAGCGCACCGACAGCAGCGATCTTCTTGACGGGCCAGTGGTGGCGCGCGCGGGGCACCAGCAACAGCACGAGGCGCAGTGTGCCAAAGACGAAGCCCGCCAGCAGCCCCATGTGCAGCCCGGAAATAGCCAGCAGATGTGCGAGGTTGGTGTCCCGCAGGTCCTGCAGCGTCTCCTTTCCCATGCCCGCACGATCCCCGGTCATGATCGCGGCGGCAAAGGCGCCGGTCTCCCCCTCCAGAACGGATTGCACATGCGCCGACAGCGCCATGCGCGCCCGGGTGATGGGCAGGCCGGAGTGCAGCCCTTCGGGTGGCGGTTCCAGCATCAGGACCGGCGTGCGCGTGTAACCCACGGCTCCGATCTGCTGAAACCAGGCATGGCGGCGGAAATCGAAGCCACCGGGCTCCACCGCGCCGCCGGGCGCACCGAGATGACCGGTCAGGATCACCGTCATGCCGGGCAGCGGATCCAGCGGTTGCAGGTCGCCATGCAGGGACACCCGGACATGGCGCGGCACGTCACCGGGGTCCATCCGCTCCAGCACCACCTGGTCCAGCGTCAGGCGCATGGCGTCGGAGGCGGAGCGGTCGATCTCCACCACGCGGCCTTGGATGGCGCCGTAGTAACGGAAGTCGATTACCGGGCCGGCAACAGCATGGGCGCGCAGCCAGGCGAGGCCGAATCCCACACAGATCAGCCCAAAGGCCGCCAGCAGCGGGCCGGCCACCTCGCCCCTTGCGTGCAGCACGATCAGCCCGCCCGGCAGGAACGCCAGCCACAACATGAGGACCGGCGGTTCCCACTTGATCTGGAAGTAGAGGCCGATCCCACAGCCCAGCATGACCGGCACCCATGGAAAGAGGCAGCCGCGCTGCGCCCCCATCGCTTCGGCGAACCGGCGGAAAAACCACGTCATCGGCAGGCAGACCCCTGCTTGCCCCGGCACCGGGGGCCGGGTTAGGTACGCGCAAACTCTATTCCCGCCATCCTTAGGATAAGGTTAACCAAGATGTCCGCCGCTCCGTCCCGGGTCGTCACCCGCTTTGCCCCTTCGCCCACCGGTTTCCTTCACATCGGTGGAGCGCGCACGGCCCTGTTCAACTGGCTCTACGCGCGTGGGCGGGACGGTTTGTTCCTGCTGCGGATCGAGGACACGGACCGCGCCCGCTCCACCCCCGAGGCGACGGAGGCAATCCTGAAGGGGCTGGCCTGGCTCGGCCTCGACCACGACGGCGAGCTCATCAGCCAGTTCGAGCGCGCCGACCGCCACGCCGAGGTCGCGCATGAGCTGCTGGCGAAAGGCGCGGCCTACAAGTGCTTCTCCACGCAGGAAGAGATCGAGGCCTTCCGCGAGGCCGCCCGCGCCGAAGGACGCTCCACCCTGTTCCAGAGCCCGTGGCGCGACGCCGATCCCGCCACGCACCCGGATCTCCCCTATGTCGTCCGCCTGAAGACCCCGCAGGAGGGTGAGACCGTGATCCGCGACGAGGTGCAGGGCACGGTGAAGATCCGCAACGACCAGCTCGACGACATGGTGCTGCTGCGGTCCGACGGCACGCCGGTCTACATGCTGGCGGTAGTGGTCGACGATCACGACATGGGCGTGACCCACGTGATCCGCGGCGACGACCACCTCAACAACGCCGCGCGCCAGATGGGCATCTACACCGCGATGGGATGGGACCTGCCCGTCTATGCGCACATCCCGCTGATCCACGGACCGGACGGCAAGAAGCTCTCGAAGCGGCACGGCGCGCTTGGCGCGGACGAATACCAGAAGATGGGCTACCCGGCCGCAGGTATGCGCAATTACCTCGCCCGGCTCGGTTGGAGCCACGGCGACGACGAATTCTTTACCGACGATCAGGCAAAAGAATGGTTCGATCTGAATGGAATCGGCAAGTCGCCTGCACGTTTCGACTTCAAGAAACTCGAAAACCTGTGCGGTCAGCATATCGCCGTCGCGGAGGATGCCGCGTTGCTGCAAGAAATCGAGGCTTTCCTCGACGCAACCGGGCGTGAACCGCTGTCCACGGAACAGCACGACGGCCTGCTGCGCGGCATGTACAGCCTGAAAGAGCGCGCAAAGTCCTTCCCGGAACTTCTTGAAAAAGCGGAATTTATCCTTGCATCCCGGCCCATTTCGCCGGACGAGAAGGCAGAGAAGGCGCTCGACACGGTATCCCGTGGTATACTGGGCAAGTTGACGCCGCACTTGCAAAATGCTAGCTGGACGCGAGATGAATTGGAGGCGGAGATGAACCGCTTCTGCGAAGAACAAGGGACCAAGTTCGGCAAGCTTGCAGCGCCGCTTCGCGCGGCCTTGGCGGGCCGGTCCGTGACTCCTTCGGTCTTCGACATGATGCTGGTCCTGGGACAGGAGGAGAGCCTCGCCCGTCTTCAGGACCAGGCGGCCGACGGGGGCGCGTAACGCGCACCTCGGCCATGTGAGACCTACCCGGTCGGGCCGTCCGATGCGGCCCGGCTCCACCATTTAAGGCAAGGATGACAAGCATGGCTGACGCCCAGAAGACTGCGACTCTGACCCTGGAGGGCAAGAGCTACGAGTTGCCCGTCCACTCCCCGACCGCCGGCCCCGATGTCATCGACATCCGCAAGCTCTACGGTCAGGCCGGTGTGTTCACCTACGATCCGGGTTTCACTTCCACCGCTTCCTGCGATTCCACCATCACCTTCATCGACGGTGAGAAGGGCGAATTGCTGCACCGCGGCTATCCCATCGACCAGCTCGCCAGCAAGTCGCACTACCTCGAAGTCTGCTTCCTGCTGCTCTACGGCTACCTGCCGAAGGCCGAGGAGCTGGAGCATTTCGAAAGCACCATCACCCGCCACACGATGCTGCACGAGCAGATGCAGTACTTCTTCCGCGGCTTCCGCCGTGACGCGCACCCGATGGCGGTCATGGTGGGCGTGGTCGGTGCCATGGCGGCCTTCTACCACGACTCGACCGACATCAACGACGAGCGGGAGCGCGAGATCGCCTCGCACCGCCTGATCGCCAAGATGCCGACCATCGCGGCTTGGGCCTACAAGTACTCGATCGGCCAGCCCTTCGTGTACCCGCGCAACGACCTCGATTACGCGGCGAACTTCCTGCACATGTGTTTCTCCGTCCCGGCGGAACGCTATGACGTCGACCCGATCCTGTCGCGCGCGATGGACCGGATCTTCACGCTGCACGCCGACCACGAACAGAACGCCTCCACCTCCACGGTGCGCCTGGCGTCCTCGTCCGGGGCCAACCCCTTCGCCTGCATCGCCGCCGGTGTGGCCTGCCTCTGGGGTCCGGCCCACGGTGGCGCCAACCAGGCCTGCCTCGAGATGCTCAAGGAAATCGGCAGCCCGGAGAAGATCCCGGAATACATCGCCCGCGCCAAGGACAAGAGCGACCCGTTCCGCCTGATGGGCTTCGGCCACCGCGTCTACAAGAACTTCGACCCGCGCGCGACGGTGATGAAGCAGTCCGCCGACGAGGTGCTGGACCTGCTGGGCGTGGAGAACAACCCGATCCTCGCCACCGCGAAGGAGCTCGAACAGCAGGCGCTGGCCGACCCCTACTTCGCCGAGAAGAAGCTGTTCCCCAACGTCGACTTCTATTCGGGCATCATTCTCGAGGCGATGGGCTTCCCGACCTCCATGTTCACCCCGATCTTCGCGCTGTCGCGCACCGTCGGCTGGGTGTCCCAGTGGAAGGAAATGCTGGCCGATCCGCAGAACAAGATCGGCCGTCCGCGTCAGCTCTACCTCGGCGAAACCGCACGCGACTACGTCGATATCGAGAACCGCTGACATCGGTCAGATCAACAAGAAACCCCCGGAGCCTGCGCTCCGGGGGTTTTGCTTTGCAGTCGTCAGCGTGCCGTCAGGCCGCCCGGATCAGCGCCCTTCGTAGACCGCGGGCCGCTTCTCCATGAAGGCCACGACACCTTCCTTGAAGTCCCGCGTCTTGCCGCATTCCCCCTGCAGGCGCGACTCGACCGCAAGCTGCTCTTCCAGCGTGTTGTCCGTGGCGGCATAGAGCGCCTGCTTGACCCGCGCATAGGCCGCCGTCGGCCCCTTGGCGAGCGCTGCGGCACGTTGGGCCACGTGGTCGCGGAACGCGTCGTCCGGCACGGCCTCCCAGATCATGCCCCATTGGTCGGCCTGCGTGGCGGTCACCTTCTCGGCGAACAGCGCGGCGCCCATGGCCTTGGCCAGACCGATCTGGCGCGGCAGGAACCACGTCCCCCCCGCATCCGGAATCAATCCGATCTTGGTGAAGGCCTGCATGAAGAAGGCGGACTCGGTGGCGATCACAACGTCGGCGGCCAGCGCGAGGTTGGCCCCTGCCCCCGCCGCCGCGCCGTTCACCGCGCAGATCGTCGGCACCGGGCAGTCGTAGATCGACTTCAGCATCGGCACGTATTCGTCGCGCAGCACCCGTTCCAGATCGAGGTTGGCTGCCGTCTCCCGGTCGCCGAGGTCCTGGCCAGAGCAGAACGCCCGCCCCTCGCCGGTCATCACGACCACACGCGCCTCGCGACCGCCCGCACCGAAGGCGTCGGCAATCTCGGCACGCATCTGGGTGTTGAGCGCGTTCATGACCTCGGGCCGGTTCAGCGTGATCGTCGCGATATCGTCCTGAACGGCGTAATTGATCGTTTCGTATATCATCGGGCATCTCCTCTGTCGGAGCGCATCAAACACCGGGGCGTGGGGATTGGCAAAGTGAAACGCCACGTCCCGAAGTCAGGATTTTCATGCGTGTTTGCCGCCCGGCTTGGCCTGAGCGTTGAAGGCGATGAGGACGACCGAACAGGGGCCGGTTTGATCGGATGAAGTACCCGGACAGTCCGATACCCAAGGGCGCCTGCAAACACGGCTCAGACATGGGCGTGGCACGCCCGCACTCCACGTCAGCCGCAGTTACGTCAGTTGTCCAGCAGTTCTTCCAGCCGCCGTCGCTCGTCGTCAGACAGCCCGTCCTGAACGGTTTCGGGGGCCTGCGACCGACGCCGGATATAGGCCACGCCCATCCCCATGGCGATCAGGAACATCAGAGGTCCGGCGGCCCAGAGCAGCCAGTTCCACCCGCCCGTTGTGGGCTTCAGCAGCACGAACTCGCCATAGCGGTCGACGATGAAGTCCACGGCTTCGGCATCGGTATCGCCCGCCACAAGCCGTTCGCGCACCAGCAGCCGCAGGTCCCGCGCGAGCGAGGCGTTGCTGTCGTCGATGCTTTCGTTCTGGCAGACGAGACACCGCAGACCGGCCGAAATCTCACGGGCGCGGGCCTCAAGCGCCGGATCGTCCAGGACCTCGTCCGGTTGCACCGCAAGCGCCACGCTGGCGACAAGGGCGAAGACCATGGCCAGCAGACCCAGCGGGACCGTGAGCCGCAGCTTGATGCCAGACACCACGCTCATTCTGCCGGAACGCCCTGAATGCGCGCCGTCTTGCGGGCGCCTGCCGCAACGCGGTACCGCCGGTCGCTCAGGCTCAGCAGGCCGCCGATGGCCATCAGGATGCACCCGCCCCAGATCCAGTTCGCCAGGGGCTTGATGTACGACCGCATGACCCAGCCGCCGTTGTCCTGCGGATCGCCGATCACGACGTAGACGTCACGCAGGAAACGGTAGTCGATGGCCGCTTCGGTGGTGGGCATCTGCTGCACCGGGTAGGTCCGCTTTTCGGGGAAGAGGCGCGCGACCTCGGTGCCGTCCTGCGACAGGATCACCTCGCCCGTCGTGGACATGTAGTTCGGCCCCTGCACGCGCTGCACGTCCGCCAGTTCGAGGGTGTAGGCGCCGACCTCGAAGGGCTCGCCCACCTGTGCGACACGGATGTCCTCCTGCTGCCAGGCCAGAAGGCCCGAGACGCCGAGGATCGTGATGCCAAGCCCCGCATGGGCTACGGTCTTGCCCCAGTCGGCGCGCGGCAGACGCAGAAGGCGGCTGACTTCCCGCTTCTGCCCCGTGCGGCTCCAGAGGTCCGTCAGAGCACCGGCAATGACCCATGTGCCGAGGAAGACCCCCACCGGGCCAAGCAGGGTGCGTCCGGTCTGCATCGACCAGACGAGCCCTGCCAGCGCCACGGCAAGCACGAAGGCCGGGACCAGTTGCCGCGTGACACGGCTGAGCGACCCGCGCTTCCATGCCAGCATCGAGCCCACCGGCAGGATCAGCCCCAGCACGATCATGAACGGGGTAAAGGCCATCTCGAAGAACGGCGCGCCGACCGACAGCTTCCGGCCGAATGCCATCTCCGCGACCAGCGGCCACATCGTGCCCACGAAGACCACGAAGGAAGACACCGCCAGCAGAATATTGTTCGCCACCAGCGCGGATTCCCGGCTGACGACGCCGAAGATGCCCTTCGCGTCCATGGTCGATGCGCGCGCCGCGAACAGCGTCAGCGCCCCGCCGGTAAAGAACACGAGGATGCCAAGGATGAAGACCCCGCGTTCGGGATCGTTGGCAAAGGCGTGCACGGAGGTCAGGACCCCCGACCGCACGATGAACGTCCCGATCAGCGAGAACCCGAAGGCCAGGATCGCCAGCAGCACCGTCCAGCTTTTCAGGGCCTCGCGCTTCTCGACCACGATGGCCGAATGCAGCAGCGCCGCCGCGAAGAGCCAGGGCATGAAGGAGGCGTTCTCGACCGGGTCCCAGAACCAGAATCCGCCCCAGCCCAGCTCGTAATAGGCCCACCACGATCCCAGCGCGATGCCGATGGTCAGGAAGACCCATGCGGCCAGCGTCCACGGCCTCACCCAGCGACCCCAAGCGGCATCCACGCGCCCCTCGATCAGGGCGGCGACGGCGAAGCTGAAGCAGATCGAAAGACCCACGTAGCCGAGGTAGAGGAACGGCGGATGGAAGGCGAGCCCGGGGTCCTGCAGGAGCGGGTTCAGGTCCTGCCCGTCCAAGGGCGGTATCGCCATGCGCAGGAAGGGGTTGGAGGTAAACAGGATGAAGGCGAAGAAGGCCGCGGCGATCAGCGACTGGATGGCCAGCACCCGCGCACGGAGCGTCGGCGGCAGGTTGCCCCCGAACCACGCGGCCATCGCTCCGAAGAGCGCCAGGATCAGCACCCACAGCAGCATGGAGCCCTCGTGGTTGCCCCAGACGCCGGAGAACTTGTAGAGCAGCGGCTTGGCCGAATGGCTGTTCAGCACCACGAGCCGCAGCGAGAAGTCGGACACCACGAAGGAATAGGTCAACGCTGCGAACGACCCCGCCACCAGCAGGAACTGCGCGGTCGCGGCGGGTTCGGCCACGGCCATCCATCCCGGCCACCTTCGATGCGCCCCGATCAGCGGCACGGTCGCCTGCACGAGGCTGACGAGAAAGGCGAGGATGAGGGCGAAGTGTCCGAGCTCTGCAATCATACCGCCGGTTATAGGAGGCGGGCCAAGCCGGGCCAAATGAAATCGCGCGGATCGGGCGTTCACTTTGTCGCGGGGGCCCATCACCCTCCGCCTGTCCGCCGTCGCAAACAGGTGCCCCGCCAACACGGAAACAGGCGCCGGACCGCAGCCGACGCCTGTCACGTTTCTATCCGCTGGGACGGCAAAGGGCGCCGTCAGGACGCCTGTCGCCAATCGTTCAAGGCGGCGTTGTCGCCGGGGGTCTCGAACGCTTCGGGCTCTTCGGCACCGGCGTTCACCTGCGCCCCGCCCCTCAGGGCCTCCACGTCGCGCACGGTCTGCACCACCTGCGGCACGGCGGCCATGGTCACCGCGATCTCGCGCTGGAACTCCTGTCCCTTCGCCTGATGGCGGGCGCCGAAATAGAAGCTGACGATCGCCCCCAAAAGCCACCACAGCGGCTCCGGCACCAGTGCGATCCCGGCCATCCGCGCCGCGAACCACACCGGATCGACCATCGCCGCCACGAAAAGCCCCATGGTGCCAAGCGCCATGGCGGGGCGCGGGATGCGGTTCAGCGCATCCATCAGGCGGTCGAACCAGCCGCGATCCGCAACCCGGAACTCCGTCCCGAACTGGCCGAGCGCGGCCTGCTGGGCGACCGCCTCGCGCACCGCGTCCTTCTCCGCGTTCACCCGGAAGACCTCGGCGGTGTCGGCGATCACGTTGCGGCCGCTGCCGAACAGCGTCGCCAGAAGGCCCTGCACTATCCCCATGCCGCCACCCGCGCCTGAAACTCGGCATCCGTCATGTGATAACGGGCCGAGATGAACTCCTCCGCGCGGCGGATCCAGCCGCCCTTCCCGCCTGCGCGGGTCCTCGCGTACTTTCGCGACGCCGGCCGCTGGTCCGCCAGGCGGAAGTAGTAGTTCCGCCGGGCGATCCCGTAGGCATCGGCCATGTGGTGCGGCGCCTTCGCAAAGGCGCGCGCGCAGGCGGCGATTGTTTGCGGACCAATGGCGCCGTCGACGCCCACCCGTTCGCCCATCTCCGCCAATAGCCGCTGCAGGATGCGCACCGCGTTGGCCCCGGCGTTGACATACATGTCAAAGACCGTCGCCTGCAGCGCCTCGGGCAGCTCCGCGATCCGCGGGCGCAGGAAATAGTGGTCGAGGTAGATTTCCACCGCCTGCGCCCGGGTGATGCGCTTGACGTCTTCGGCATCGACCGTGCCGTCCCGCGTCAAATCGAGACCCAGCCGGCGCATCGTGTGCACCGTTACCCCGTGTTTCGTCGCGCCGCCCGGATCGTCCGGGTCGTTGACATAACCACCCTCGCGCGCGACGATTTGCTCGGCCATCTGCCGGACATGCCGTGCTGTTGCCATCGTTCTTGCCTCCTCATGAGAGCCACTCGATGCGGCAACCCTGCTGCGGTTTGGTTAACAGCCTTTGAGAGGAGCGCGCGCCGCCATGACGGAACTCACCGCCGAAGACATCATCGCGCGACTGGATCTCGCACCACACCCCGAGGGCGGGCATTTCCGGCAGACGTGGATCGCCGCGGCGGAGGATGGGACACGGCCCGCCGGCACCTGCATCTACTTCCTGCTCGGTCCCGACGAGAAGAGCCATTGGCACGCGGTCGATGCGACAGAGATCTGGCATTTCTACGCGGGCACGCCGCTGGTCCTGTCGGTGTCGGCCACAAAACAGGGACCGCGCCAGGACATCCTTCTGGGACCGGACCTGCTGAACGGCGAAACGCCTCAGGCGATCGTTCCCGAAGGGCATTGGCAGGCCGCGCGGGCGGGGGCCGGCTGGGCGCTCGTGGGCTGCACGGTATCGCCGGGCTTCCGTTTCGAGGGCTTCGAACTGGCGCCGCCGGACTTCGACATTCCCTGACCGCCCCGGCCTGCGAATACGGGTTCATGGATCACGGACACATTCCGGAATCGAAACGACCCGGGACAATGCCCGGGCCGTTCCTTGACCTGTGAAAGGCGGTTACTGCATCTGCGTCGTTTCGTACGCCTGCATCTCCGTCAGCTGGTCGTTGGAGTACCAGGTCACGACGTCGTAGCCACCACCTTCGAGCGGCACGAGCTTGGCTTCGCCGGACTCGAGCAGCACGAACTTGTCGCCGATGCCGAGGAAACCGCCGACTTCTGCAACGATACCGGCGATGCCGCCGTCATCGCTGATGACGATGTCCTGCACGGAACCCACGCGGGTCCAGTCTTCGGCCACGGTGTTGAAGGACGCGGTCTTGTCCCATTCGCCTTCGATCACGTAGACGCGGTTGCCGATGATGGCCTTGGCCGACACGTCGCCGGTCACGCCGAGACCCTCTTCGCCCGAGGCCATCTCGCTGGACATGTCCGCGTCACCGGCCATCGAGTCGGTGCCTTCAGCGGCTTCCATGGTGTCGGACTCTTCCGCCATCGGATCGGCTGCGTCAGCCGTGTCGGTCGCGTCTTCTTCCTCTGCCATCGGGTCGGCTGCGTCGGCGGTATCCGTCGCGTCCTCTACCTCTGCCATCGGGTCGGCTGCATCGGCGGTGTCCGTCGCATCCTCTTCCTCGGCGGCCGGGTCGGCTGCATCGGCAGAGGCGGTTGCGTCTGCATCGGCGTCAGCCGCGTCGGTGTCGGCTTCGGCATCGGCGGTCGCTTCACCTTCGACGGAGGTGGATTCGTCGGAGGTCGAGTCCACCATGTTCTGGCTGTCGGCATCGGACTCTTCGTTCGTCGCCTGATCCGTCTGATCGGTCTGCTGCGCCTGGTCCTGCGGCAGGATCGTGGTGCTGTCGCTGTCCTGCTGCGCAATGGCGAAGGCAGGAATGAGGGCGGCGGCCGCGGTCGTCAAAAGAAAGCGTTTCATAGGAATTCTCCTTATCCCATCCAGATGACCAGAAAACGCCACCTCCCCCTTTCTGTTCCGCCCAATATTTTCGCATCGGCGCGGAACATTCCGCGCACACCTGCGTTTCACGCCGCTCTCAGCGATGTTTCACGCCGCTCTCAACCCTGATTTGCATGCACAAATCGCAGCAATTGTTCGGTCGAGCCGTCCTTTCCGGCAATCGGCGCGTCTCCGCTCACCAGCGGGCCAAGCGCCGTCGCCAGTTCCTTGCCCAGCTCCACGCCCCACTGGTCGTAGGAGTTGATCCCGAGGATCACCCCCTCCACGAACACCCGGTGCTCGTACAGTGCCACGATCTTGCCCAGTGTCTCCGGGTCCAGCGTCTCGTACATCAGCGTGGTCGAGGGCCGGTTGCCCGGGAACACGCGGTGCCGCGCCTGCCGTTCCAGTTCCTCGCCCTCGAACTTGCCCGCGACCTTGCCGCGCGCCTCGTCCAGGCTGCGGCCCCGCATCAGCGCCTCCGATTGCGCAAGGCAGTTGGCCACCAGCAACTGGTGGTGATGCGCCAGCTCCGGCTCGTGTCCCTTCGCGGCGACCATGAACTCGCAGGGGATGACCCGCGTGCCCTGGTGGATCAGCTGATAAAAGGCATGCTGGCCGTTGGTGCCCGGCTCGCCCCACACGACCGGACCGCTGTCATAGGGCAGATCGGCGCCGTCCATGCTGACGCCCTTGCCGTTGCTCTCCATCTCAAGCTGCTGGAGGTAGGCCGGCAGGCGCATCAGCCGGTTGTCGTAGGGCAGCACCGCACGCGTGGCATGACCCAGCCCCTGGTTGTGCCAGATCCCCACCAGCGCCAGCATCACCGGCAGGTTCGCCGACCATTCCGCCTCGCGGAAGTGCATGTCCATCGCGCGCGCGCCCGACAGGAAGGCACGGAAGTCCTCCGGCCCGACAGCGATCATCACCGACAGCCCGATCGGCCCCCACATGGAATAGCGCCCGCCGACCCAGTCCGCGAAGCCGAAGACCCGCTCCTCCGGAATGCCGAAGGCGCCGGCCTTCTCAGCGTTCGACGACAGCGCGATGAACTTTCCCTCGTCCGACACGCCATGACCTGCGAGCCAGTCCTTGGCCGATTGCGCGTTGGTCATGGTCTCGATGGTGGTGAAGGTCTTCGACGCGACGATGAACACGGTCGTCGCCGGGTCGAGCCCCTTCAGCGTGTCGGCGATGTCCGCCCCGTCGACGTTCGACACGAAGTGGCAGCGCGGCCCGTCATGGTAGGGCGCCAGCGCCAGCGTCGCCATCACCGGACCCAAGTCGGAGCCGCCGATGCCGATGTTCACCACGTCGGTCACGTCCGAGGCCCGCAGTTCACGGGCCAGAGCCTCCATCCGGCCGAGCGTTTCCAGCACCTCCGGCATCACGTCCTCGCCGTCGACCAACACCGGGTCGCCGTCGAGGTTCCTGAGGGCGGTGTGCAAGACCGCGCGCCCTTCCGTCTCGTTGATCTTCGCGCCGGTGAGCATCGCCTCGCGCCGGTCCGCGACCTTGGCCGCGTCGACAAGCGCCAGCAGCGCCGCCTCGACCTCCGCGTCGATCTGCGTCTTCGAATAGTCGAAGAGCATCCCAAGGGCGGTCACGCTGAACCGTTCGGCCCGCCCCGTTTCGGAGAACAGATCCTCGATCCGGCGATCCCCGATGCGCGCTGCCTGCGCCTTTACAGCCTCGAACATTCCCGCTTCTCCGCTCATCGCCGCACGTCCGCGTCCGGCCTTTGAAATTCTTTCAACCCTAACCCCGCGCGTGGCGGGTCAGAGCGCCCAATGCACCTTGGCCTCGTCGAGAACCGCGTTGATCGGCGCCTCGATTCCCGGCTTGCCGCGGGCGCCCTCAAGCACCGCGCGCTTTTCCTCGCCGAAGATCAGGACGTGTTTCGACATGGCCCCGTTCAGCACGTGCGCCGACAGGGTGATCCGCGGCTCCGGCGCGCCGGGTGCGCGCATCGCCATCAGGATCGGCGCGTCGGGCTTCAGTGCCTCTTCGAGGCGGTCGGCCTCAGGGAAGATCGACGCCGTGTGCATGTCGGTGCCCATCCCCAGCAGCACCACGGCCAGGGGAAGTACCTCCGCGATGGGTTTGCTCAGTTCCTCAAGCGCGTCTTCCGGCGCATCGAAGGGGGCGTACAGGGGCAGAAAACGGGCCTTTGCCGCACGCTCGACCAGCAGACGCGACTTTACCAGCGCGGTGTTGGACCGCGGGCTGTCTTCGGGCACCCAGCGTTCGTCGCCCAAAAGAACGTCCACCCGGCTCCAGTCCAGGTCGGCGGCGCAGAGATCGTCGAAGATCGGCCCGGGCGACGTTCCGCCCGGCACCACAAGCGCCGCGCGCTCCTCGTGCTGCAGAGCGGAGCGCAGGTCGCCCGCCAGCCGCTGCGCCAGTTCGATCGACAGCATTTCGCGATCCGGATACTCGATGAATTCGTAGGTCAAACCGTTTGTCCTTCCTCGGTCTGTCCACGGCGCACCGGCTTCCGACGCGCCGCACGTCACTAGTGGCAAAGACCGTTTGCCGCCGCCCAACGCGGCAAAGGCACCTGACCGTGGTCAGGTCCTTTGCCGGGAAAATGCGTCATCGGGCACCATGCCTCAAGACTTGATCTCGCGCCACTTGCGGCCATCGCGGTGCATCAGCATCAGCGCATCCTCGGGTCCGCTCGACCCAGGATCGTAGGGCTTGGGCACGTCGCCGCGCCGCTTCCAGCCCGCAATGATCGGATCGGTCCAGGCCCATGCCGCCTCCACCTCGTCGCCGCGCATGAACAGCGTCTGGTTGCCCCGGATCACGTCCATGATCAGACGTTCATAGGCATCGGGCACCTCTTCGGCGTCCGGTCCAAGGGCTTCGGCAAACGACATATCCAGCGGCACGTCCACCAGACGCATCCCGCCCGGTCCCGGCTCCTTGATGGTGACGCCCAGCGTCATCCCCTCGTTCGGCTGCAACCGGATCGACAACACGTTGCGGTGCGTTCCGGCCTCCGGACCAAAGATCGAATGCGGCGCGTCCTTGAACACCACGGCGATCTCGGACGTGCGCGACCGCAGCATCTTGCCGGTACGCAGGTAGAACGGCGTGCCCGCCCACCGCCAGTTGGAGATGTGGCACTTAAGGGCGACGAAGCTTTCGGTGGTGGAGCGCAGGTCGTCCACATGCGTCCGGTACCCCGGCTGCGTATCGTCCGCGTCGTATTGGCCGCGCACGATCTGATGATGATCGACCGGGTCCAGCGCCCGGATGACCTTCAGCTTCTCGTCGCGCACCGCATCCGGGTTGAACCGTGCGGGCGGCTCCATCGCGATCAGGCACAGAAGCTGCATCAGGTGATTCTGCACCATGTCCCGCATCGCGCCCGACTTGTCGTAGTAGGAACCCCGGCCCGCCACGCTCACCGTCTCGGCCACGGTAATCTGGATGTGGTCGACGTATTGCGCGTTCCACAGCGGCTCGAACAGCATGTTGCCGAAGCGGACGGCCATGAGGTTCTGGACCGTCTCCTTCCCGAGGTAATGGTCGATCCGGTAGATCTGCGTCTCGTCGAAATGCTCGGCCAGCGTGGCGTTCAGCTTCTTCGCCGTCTCGAGGTCCTTGCCGAAGGGCTTCTCGACCACCACGCGGCTGTCATCGTCGGCCAGGCCGAAACTGCGCAGCCGTTCCGCAAGCGCGCCGAACAGCGACGGCGCGACCGAGAAATAGAAGGCGCGGATCACACCGTCCCTCAGCCGCCCTTTCAGCGTCTCCCAGCCGGTCTCGCCCATGGCGTCGACATGCTCGTAGCCGACCCGCTCCAGGAAGGCATCGACCTGCGCCTTGTCGGCCCTGTGTGCGCCGCCGAACTCGCGGATCGCCTCGGCGACCGTGTCGCGAAACGCCGCGTCGTCCATCTCGGACCGGGCGGCACCGATGATGCGGGCATCCTCCGGCATCTGACCCGCGCAGAAACGGCGGAAGAGGCCGGGCAGAATCTTGCGGCGCGCCAGGTCGCCTGTGCCGCCAAAGATCACGAGGTCGAAGCCATCCACCGGAATGACACGAGACACCATGGCATTACATCCTTTCAGTTCCGCGGCGCAGTTAGCGCTAACGACATATCGATGACGACGTACCCCATCTGTTGCACGGAGTCTAACAGCGATGTTGCCCTTCACAAAGGCGTGGGACCAAATTGTGTTGCCCCGCCAAGAGATGCATCATCTTCCGGCACGGCCGCACAGCACGGAGAGCCAGATGAAAGACGCAAGCCTCGCCAACGAGGGCAAGTTCCGCGACCCGCACGTCACCGCGAAGGGCGAACCGCGGGCACGCGTCGCGTTGTCTGACCCTCAGACGCTCTGGTTCAACACCGGCACGCTTTGCAACATCACCTGCGCCAATTGCTACATCGAAAGCTCGCCCGAGAACGACAGCCTCGTCTACATCACCGCAGCCGAGGTCGAGAGCTACCTCGACCAGCTCGAAGACCGCGACTGGCGCGTGCGCGAGATCGGCTATACCGGCGGCGAACCCTTCATGAACCCCGAGATGATCGCCATGACCCGCGCCGCGCTCGACCGCGGTTACGAGGTGCTGATCCTCACCAACGCCATGCGCCCGATGATGCGCCCCCGCGTGCAGCGCGGCCTGAAGGACCTGCAGGCGAAACACGGCGACCGGCTGACCCTGCGCGTCTCGCTCGACCACTATTCGGCCAGCCAGCACGACGCCGAACGCGGCATCGGCAGCTTCGCCCGGACCATCGAAGGCATGCGTTGGCTGCGCGACGAGGGCATCCGCATGGCCGTCGCCGGCCGCACGCTCTGGCACGAATCCGATGCGGAGGCGCGGCAGGGCTTTGCCGCGCTCTTCTCCCGCGAAGGCTTCGACATCGACGCGGCCGACCCCGGCCAGACCGTCCTCTTCCCCGAGATGGACGAGACCGTCGAAGTGCCGGAGATCACCACCGCCTGCTGGGACATCCTGGGCAAGCACCCTTCCTCGGTGATGTGTTCGTCTTCGCGCATGGTCGTCAAACGCAAGGGCGCCGACCGTCCCGCCGTCCTCGCCTGCACCCTCCTGCCCGACGATGCGGAGTTCGAGCTGGGCGCCACCCTGGCGGAGGCGGAGGGCGAGGTCGCCCTCAATCACCCCCATTGCGCCAAGTTCTGCGTCCTCGGCGGGGCAAGCTGCTCTGCCTGATACGCGCATATAACGCGCTGCAATTCACCGGAAACCGGAAAACCGACCACGGGTAAACCGGATCGGCAGGCCAATGCCTGCCGGATTTCTTTCGACACTTGCAGCACCCCGCCCCGCGTGTCACCAAACCCCCGCACGAGGAGACGCGCCATGACCACGCCCCGCAAGATCATCATCGACACCGACCCCGGGCAGGACGACGCCGTCGCGATTCTGCTTGCCCTCGCCTCTCCCGAAGAGATCGAGGTGCTGGGCATCACCACCGTCGCTGGCAACGTGCCGTTGCACCTGACCACCCGCAACGCACGGATCGTCTGCGAACTGGCGGGCAGGCCCGACACCCGGATCTTCGCGGGCTGCGATGCGCCGCTGGCCCGTCCGCTCGTCACAGCCGAACACGTCCACGGCAAAACCGGCCTCGACGGCCCGGTGCTGCCGGAACCGACGATGCCGGTGGCCGACCTGCATGCGGTGGACTTCATCATCGACACCCTGCGCGCCGAGGCACCGGGCAGCGTCACGCTCTGCCCGCTCGGCCCGCTCACCAACATCGCGACCGCGCTGGAAAAGGCGCCCGACATCGCCTGCCGCATCGCCGAGATCGTGCTGATGGGCGGCGCCTATTTCGAGGTCGGCAACATCACGCCCGCCGCCGAATTCAACATCTATGTCGACCCGGAAGCGGCGAAGGTCGTCTTTGCCTGCGGCGCGCCGATCACCGTCATGCCGCTCGACGTGACCCACAAGGCGCTGGTGACAAAACCCCGCAACGACGCCTTCCGCGCGCTCGGCACCCCCGCAGGCCACGCCGTGGCCGAGATGACCGACTTCTTCGAACGCTTCGACAAAGAGAAATACGGCTCCCTCGGCGCGCCGCTGCACGACCCCTGCGTGACCGCCTACCTGATCGCGCCGGACCTCTTCGAGGGACGGCACATCAACGTCGAGATCGAGACCGCCTCCGACCTAACCCTCGGCATGACCGTCGCCGACTGGTGGCGCGTCACCGGGCGCGCCCCGAACGCCACCTTCATGGGGGCAATCGACGACGACGGCTTCTTCGCCCTGCTGACCGAACGGCTGGGCCGGCTATGACAATGTGGATGGTCCGCGCAGAGCGCAAAGGCGTCTTGTTTGACAGTTTTATCGAAGGCGAAATCGTAGCAATCGGCTGGTCGGAGATCGGTGATTTCACCGCATCCCCCAACTTGGAAAGAATGATTGCCGCATGCCAGCGTGCATTTCCCGAGAACACTGACTTCACCAACAAGGTCGCCGCCGGACAAGTTTACCGCTTCATCACGGAATTGGCAGAAGGCGACCATGTCGTCACGTACGACCCTTCCCGACGCGTCTACGCCGTGGGCGTGATCACCGGGTCTGCGTCCTACAGGATTGGACATCTCGCAGACGGAGAACACAGCTGGCCCAATGTGCGCCCCGTCAAATGGATCGACGAGGTGAAGCGCGATGATCTAAGCCAGCCCGCACGTAACACACTCGGCTCATTGCTCACCCTTTTCCAGCTAAAACCTTCTGTCGAATCCGAAATCCTCAGCCGCCTCAAGGGAACCCCTGTACCTTCTGAACCGGCAGACGATGATCCGGAAGCAGCCGGCACCGAAATCGACATGGAAGAGCGTAGCATTGAGTTCATCTCCGATATGGTCGCCCGTCTGTCTCCCAATCAGATGGAGGAATTCGTTGCCGGTCTCTTGCGTGCCATGGGGTACGCCACGCGAATATCTCCACCGGGCCCGGATCGCGGGGAGGACATTCGTGCAACCCCGGATGCACTCGGCTTGCAGGACCCCCGCATCATCGTCGAAGTCAAACACCGCGCGGGTGCGATTGGTGCGCCCGACCTTCGCGGTTTTCTCGGAGGCAGGCACAGCAACGATAAAGGGCTGTACGTTTCGACAGGCGGTTTCACCAAAGACGCCCGCTATGAAGCGGCGCGCGCAAATATCCCTCTACAGCTTTTGACACTCGAAGATCTCGTCGAACTGGTCGTCCAGTATTATGACCGCCTGGATGTCGAAACCCGCGCCATGGTTCCTCTCAAACGCATTTATTGGCCGATACTATGAAATCCCTCCACCTCGCCACTGTCGAAGACCTCCCGAAACTCCTGCCCATGGTGGCGGGGTTCCATGGCGAGATGGGCTTCGGCACCGACGCCGAGCACCACAGGGCGGCGATCCAGCCGCTGCTGGACGGCTCTCCGCATGGCGCGATCTGGCTGATCGGTCCGCGCCGCGCGCCGGTGGGCTATATCGCCATCACCTTCGGCTGGTCGGTGGAATTCGGCGGGCTCGACGCCATCGTGGACGAGATCTACATCCGGCCCGCCGTCCGCGGCCGGGGCATGGGCGGAGAGGCGGTGCACGGCATCGCCATGGCGCTGAAGGACGCGGGCGTCCGCGCCCTGCACCTCGAGGTCGACCGCGAAGACGACAAGACCCAGACATTCTACGCCCGCAACAAGTTCAAGGCGCGCGACGGTTACATCTTCATGTCGCGCGTTCTCTGACTGCCCGCCAGACCGATTTCGCCTCAGACATCCCCGCGGCGCACATCGCGGGCCCTCAGGCGGTGCCCCGTTTGGCCCCCTGTCAAGCCGTCGCCTCCCCGCCTATATTGAAGCCATGACCCTGCACATCCCGTTCGACAACAGCTACGCCCGTCTTCCCGAAGGTTTTGCGGCCCACCTGCCTCCGACGCGGGTGGCGCGCCCCAGCCTGATCGCCTTCAACCACCCGCTTGCGGAAAGCCTCGGGATCACCGGGACGCGCGACATGGCCGACGACGACCTTGCCGCTCTGTTCTCCGGCAATGCGCTGCCCGATGGCGCAGAGCCTTTGGCCCAAGTCTACGCCGGTCATCAGTTCGGCGGCTATTCCCCGCAACTGGGCGACGGGCGCGCGCACCTTCTGGGCGAAGTGCTGGCCCCGGACGGCCGCCGCGTGGACATTCAGTTGAAGGGCTCGGGTCCGACGCCCTTTTCGCGCCGTGGCGACGGGCGCGCATGGGTCGGTCCGGTCATCCGCGAATACGTCGTGTCAGAGGCCATGCATGCACTGGGAATACCCACGACCCGCGCGCTGGCCGCCTGCCGCACCGGGGAAGAGATCATCCGTGAGCGCCCCCTGCCCGGCGCCGTCTTCACCCGCGTCGCGTCGAGCCATATCCGCGTCGGCACCTTCCAGTATTTCGCCAACCTGCAGGACCGCACGGGGCTGCAAACGCTTTTCAACTATACCGTGGATCGCCACTACCCGGACGCCGAATCGCCCACCGACCTGCTCCGCGCCGTGATCCGCAGGCAGGCCGCGCTGGTCATGCAATGGATGTCCGTGGGCTTCATCCATGGGGTGATGAACACCGACAACTGTACCCTGTCGGGCGAGACCATCGACTACGGCCCCTGCGCCTTCCTCGACGCCTATGACCCCCGCAAGGTGTTCAGCTCGATCGACACCTTCGGGCGCTACGCCTATGCGGCGCAGGCGGATATCATCGTCTGGAACATGGCGCAGCTGGCGACCGCCCTGATCCCGCTGATGCCGGACCGGGAGGCGGCGGTGGAGAGCTTCACGAAGGAAGTCCATGCCATGCCCGAGCTGCTCCAGGCGGAGTGGCTGGCACGTTTCGCGGCGAAACTCGGGATCTCGGACCCCCGGGAGGATGACGGTGCGCTGATCGGAGAGCTTCTGCAGCTGATGCAGGCGGGTGGGTCCGATTTTACCAATACCTTTGCGGCGCTGACGCGAGGGTCCGCGCGGGACGAGATCGCAGATCGCAGCGCATATGACGACTGGCACCGGCGGTGGCAGAGCCGCCTGACGGAGGAGGACGCCCCGCAGGCCGTGCTCTCTGCCGCGAACCCCTTGGTCATCCCGCGCAACCATCGGATCGAAGAGGCCATTCAGGCGGCGACCGATGGGGACGACAGCCTTTTCAACAGGTTGCGCGACGCTCTTGCCACACCGTATGAGCTGGCAGAGAAGAACCAGTGGCTCGCGCGGCCGCCGAAAGAGGACGAAGTTGTCACCGCGACCTTCTGCGGTACCTGACGGATTGGTGCGCACCCACCGGGCCCCGTGGTTGCCAAACGGCCTTGGTGTACGATGGCAGACCGGCAGTCTGACGGGCTCGGAAAATGGCCGTCGGCGTTTCCGCTGCAGACGCACAAGACGTGGAAAACCGGTTTCCGGTCCGGTGGGACCATGGCTGTCCATTGAGGCGGAAGGGATCGGATGGACCTGCAGTTCTTAACGACTTGGCAAAGTTTTCTGGTTCAATCCGATGCGGTTCGACTTGTCCAAGCCGCCCAATTTGGACCGTCTCTCCGGCTTTCCAGCTCCGTCCGGCGCCCTGCCAAACGGCAGCGGCGCCCAACCCTCAGTCGGACTTCGGAGACCCGGCCTCGCGCCCGGCGGAGGCGAGGCCCTCGGGACCGGCGGGTTCAGCCAGCGGCGAGGGGCTCTTGCGGCGGTTGATCAGGACGATCCCCACCGCCACGAGGCCGAGCGCCACGATGAACTGCGGGCCGACCGGCTCAGCGAAGATCAGCCAGCCGAACACCACCGCCAGCACCGGCGACAGGAAGCTGAAAGAGGCGATGTCCGAGGCCGGGTAGATGGTCATCAGCCAGAGCCAGAACAGGAACCCCATGCTCGCCACCAGCACGCCATAGCCGAGGGCCGCGTAGCTGATCCAGTCCGGCGTCCGGATCAGCGGCCCGGCGAATGGGGCGACGCACAGCAGGATCACGCTCGACACCGCAAGCTGCCAGAACAGTTGCCCTTCGGCGGGGAGTTCCGAGATACGCGTCAGGCGTACGGTCAGGGCGATCCCGGCCCAGCACCAGCATGCGCCAAGCGCCAGCAGGTCGCCGCGAAGATCGCCGGCCGCCCGGCTTTGCGGATCGACAAGCGCCCATGCCACCCCGGCCATCGCCAGCCCCAGACCGGCGGTGCGCCGCAGAGACAGCCGTTCGCCGGGAAGCGTCAGGTGGGCCACCACCGCCAGCCAGACCGGCATGGAGTAGAACAGGATCGACGCACGCGACACGGTCGTGAGGTCCAGTGCCTTGAAGAGCAGGATGAATTCGACTCCGAACAGCCCGCCGAGCAGCAGACCGGGACCAAGCGTCGCGCCGAGGTTGCCGAAGCGACGACGGCGGATCACCACCCAGAGGGCCAGCGCCGCCAGTGCGAGGATCGACCTTAGACCGGCACCGAACACGGGCCCGAATCCGGTGTTCGTCAGCTTGATCACGACCTGATTGAAGGCGAGCGCCACGGCGAAGGCCGTCATGCCGGCCGCCCCTGGCAAATCCATAGAGCTCTTGCGTTCCATGCCTTTTCCAGACACCCGAAAAGACGCCGGGTCAATCCCCGGGAGATGCCGGATCGCGCGCGGCGCGCGGTTCCCGCCGCGTGAGCGAGGCCCGCCTCTTGGCCTTGGCCCCGTGATTGCCTACAACGGAGGACACGCAGATTTAACCTCGCCGGACCGCACATGCCCGACACCATTACAGAGCGTTGCGCTGCGCAGGGTCTGCGCATGACAGGCCAACGGCGCACCATCGCGGAAGTGCTTGAAGACGCGACCGATCATCCGGATGTCGAAGAGCTGTATGCGCGCGCCTCAACCCGCGATCCGAACATCTCCATCGCCACGGTCTATCGCACCGTGAAGCTGTTCGAAGAAGCGGGGATCCTCGAGAAGGTCGATTTCGGCGATGGCCGTGCGCGCTACGAGGATGCCGACCGGGAACACCACGATCACCTGATCGACCTGACCACCGGCGCGGTGATCGAATTCGTCGACGAGGAGATCGAGGCGCTGCAGGAAAAGATCGCCGAGAAGCTGGGGTACCGGCTGAAGGGTCACCGGATGGAGCTTTACGGCACGCCCATCAAGAAGCGGAAGTGACCGGGTTTCCCCGGTGGTCGGCCCCTCGATTTTCCGGGATAACTGGCGGGCGCAAGCGGTGACGCGTTGCGCCCCGCCGGTTCGCCCTGCGGTCAGGCGAGGGTGATGTTCACCCGGCGGTTCTGCTTGCCCTTGTTCTCGATCTTGCCGAGTCTCACGGCGCCGATCTCTCCGGTGCGGGCGACGTGTGTGCCGCCGCAGGGCTGGAGGTCGACCTGTTCGGTGCCGGTGCCGATGCGGACGAGACGGATGCGCCCTGACCCGCGCGGTGGCTGGACGGACATGGTCTTCACCAGTTCCGGGCGCGCGTCGAGCTCATCCTCGGAAATCCAGCCGTCCGTCACCTCAAGGTCGCGGTCGACGAGGTGGACCAGCGCCTGTTCGATCCCGTCGCGGTCGGAGGGCGGTTCCGGCATGAGGAAGTCGAGCCGCCCGGTCCCTGCGCCGATCTGCCCGCCGGTGACGGGCAGCGGAATGACCACGCTCAGCAGGTGCAGCGCGGTGTGCACGCGCATGTACTTGTGGCGCAACTCCCAGTCGAGGATCTGCACCACATGGGCGCCAAGCGGCGGCAGAGGCGCGGGTTCGGCGGGGACGAGGATGCTGCTGTCGCCCTCGCCCTTGACGGTTGTGGCGATGGCAAGCGAGCGGCCGTCCCATTCGAGCCAGCCGCTGTCGCCCGGCTGGCCGCCGCCCTTCGGGTAGAAGAGCGCCGGTTCGACGACGACACCGCCCTCGGGCGTGTGGGCGACCACGACACCGGGCGCATCGCGCCGGTAGGTGTCCTCGCGGTACAAGAAGTCCGTCATCTACCTGTCTCCTTCTCCGGTGTCGCCCGAGGCTTCGCCGTCGTTGCCCGGCGGCTCTGCCCCGGCGGCGGTGCCCGGCCCGCCCTTCTGTTCCGGAATTGAGGGGGCCTCCTGCGGCGGGTCCTCGGGCTTCTGCCTGCCGACGCCGGTCAGGACCTCCGGGTTGCGCAGCCAGATGTCGCGCTGCGCGAACGGCACCTCGATCCCGGCTTCCTTGAAGGCCTCCATGATCTGGTGGCGCATGTCGGTGCCTACCACCAGCACCTGCCCCACGTCGCGCAGGATCACCCGGATCTCGAAGTCGAGGGAGTCGGCGCCGAAGCCCGCGAAATTGATGAACGGTTCGGGGTTCATCAGCACCATGTCGTGACGGCGCGCGATGTCGAGCAGGATCTTCTCGACCTTGCGGGTGTCGGTGCCGTAGGCCACGCCGACCGACACGATGAGCCGCCCGAGCGAGTTGCCCCGCGTGTAGTTCGACACGGTGCCCGAGATCAGGTCGGCGTTGGGCACGATCAGGTCGAACTTGTCGAAAGTCTCGATCCGGGTGGAGCGGACGGAGATGTCCTTGACGATGCCGTGGGTGCCGTTGACCTCGATCCAGTCGCCCTCGGAGATCGGGCGTTCGACCAGCAGGATGATGCCCGAGACGAAGTTGGACACGATGGTCTGCAGGCCGAAACCGATCCCGACGGAGAGCGCACCGGCGACGATGGCGAGCGACGAGAGGTCGAGCCCGCCGGCGGTGATCGCGACGACACCGGCGAGGAAGATGCCGATGTAGCCGACGCCGGAGGTGATCGCCGTCTGCCCGCCCTTGTCGATCTTGGTCTTCGGCAGGACGGAGGACTTGAGCGCCCCCTGCAGGAGCCGCGTGAGCATGAAGCCCGCGACGAAGACGATGATGACCATGAGGAAGTCGGTGGGCGATATCCGCGTCTCGCCGAAGACGAAACCTTCGCGGAAGCGGGTCCAGATCTCCGACAGGTCGGCGCTGCGCGCGCCCCAGATCAGGGCGAGGAACGGCAGCGCGGCGGCGCTCAGCAGGAAGCCCGCGAGGACCGGGATCAGGCCGTCGCCATCCGACTGGGGCGTTCCGTTGATCAGCTCCGACAGGTCGAAGATGAACCGCTGCAGGAGGAGGACGATGAACACCAGCGCCAGCGTCGCGATGTAGGGGTAGACCATGACCTCGCCGAAGCGGAAGTAGCCGATGGCCGCCATGAAGGTGCCCACGACCGCCACGACCATGGCCATCCGGCCAAGCAGCCTCTGGAAACGCAGGCGGAAGGCGGTGCGGTCCTCGTTCTCCGCCATCTCGGCATTGCCGTCGAGGCTTATGATGCGGCCCAGCCGGAACAGCGCCAGGCTGGCGATCACGAGCACCGGGAACTTCACCACGGCTGCGGATTCGGCGGAGTAGCTGTCGAGATCGCCGAGCGCCACGACCATCTCGGCAAAGACGTAGACGAAGGCCAGCGCGTTGGCGAGGCGGCGGGCCTCCCAGCGGGGATTGTCCTTCAGCGGGATCGTCGCACGGTCGCTGTCCTCGTGGAAGGTCTGGTCGGCCAGCCAGCGCGTGCCCAGCATGAGCGCCGCCCAGTACTGCAGCTCGCCCAGGAGGAATTCCCAGCGCGTGCCGGAAAAGCCTGTGGCCTCGATGGCCTCGACGATGGCGTAGATGCCGAGGTACGGCAGCAGGATCTGGCCGAGGGAGATCAGGAACCGGAAGACTCCGGTGCCGCGCCGGGCCTTGCCGCGGACCTGTTCGACCCCCATCAGCGCCCAGCGTTTGCCCCGCGCGATGAGCATCACGCCGACCACCATCAGCAGGAGCACGAGCGGCAGGTTGCGCCGCGCCTCCGCCTGGTAGGAGGGCGAGGTGACGTTGTCCTTGATCTCCTGCCAGGCGCCCTGCCACGAATCCAGCAGATCGGTGGCTGCCTTTGCCCAGTTGGCCGGATTGAGCGGGCTCGGCCCGAGCGCCAGCACCTCGCGCGCCTGGCGGTCGCGGATGATGCCGTCGATCTGGGCGATGATGCCGTCGGCGCGGGTGTAGGCCTCTTCGGCCTGCAGCACCGGGGCGCGCAGCTCGGCCAGTTGGTCGTTCAGCGCCTCGCGCCGCGCGGCGATGTCATCGGGCTCGCTCGCCCCTTCCTCCGGCGCCGGTCCCAGCGAGTCGATCTGGGCGCGCACCGTGGCGATGCGCGCCTCGTTCGTGCTTTGAGCGGCAAGGAACTGTGAGCGCCAGTCGGCGATGCGCGCACGCATGGTCTCCAGCTCGGACACGGCCGCGGTGCCGAGGTCGAGCTTCACCTCGTCGGCGCGCGCCCGCAAATCCCATTCCGTGTAGTCCGGCTGCGCCACGTCCTGCGCGGACACCTCGCCCGCGATCATGGCAAGACAAAGCAGCCCTGCGATCAGGACCCGAGATAATGCCCGCGTGAGATGTTTCATGCGTCTTCGAACACGCCCGGGATGCTGGCCGGTGCCCGGTTCATCCACGGCGGGACCGGCAGGCCCTTGTCCTTGAGGAAGTCGACATTGAACAGCTTCGACTGGTAACGGTTGCCGTAGTCGCAGAGTACGGTGACGATGGTATGACCCGGCCCCATTTCTTTGGCGAGGCGGACTGCGCCCGCCACGTTGACGCCGGAGGACCCGCCAAGGCAGAGCCCCTCGTCCTGCAGCAAGTCGAAGACCACCGGCAGCGCCTCGTCATCGGGCACGCGCCAGCAGAAGTCGGGGGTAAAGCCTTCGAGATTGGCGGTGATCCGGCCCTGCCCGATGCCTTCGGTGATCGAGTTCCCGGGGTTTTCCTCGCCGGTGTAGATCTTGTAGAGGCCCGCGCCCTCCGGATCGGCAAGACCGATCTTCACGCCCTTGGGTTGCAGCGCCATGCCGACACCGGCCAGCGTGCCGCCGGAGCCCACCGCGCAGACGAACCCGTCCACCTTGCCGCCGGTCTGTTCCCAGATCTCCGGGCCGGTTGTCTCGATATGCGCCAGCCGGTTGGCGACGTTGTCGAACTGGTTGGCCCAGATCGCGCCCTTCGCCTCGGTCTTGGCGAGTTCCTCGGCCAGGCGGCCGGAGTAGCGGACGTAGTTGTTGGGATTGGAATAAGGGGCGGCGGGCACCAGGACCAGCTCGGCCCCGGCCAGCCGCAGCATGTCCTTCTTTTCCTGGCTCTGCGTCTCGGGCATGACGATGACCGTCTTGAACCCCATGGAGGCGCCCACCAGGGCAAGGCCGATGCCGGTGTTGCCCGCGGTGCCCTCGACGATGGTGCCGCCCGGTGCCAGCAGGCCCTTCTCCACCGCGTCCTTGATGATGTAGAGCGCGGCCCGGTCCTTCACGGACTGGCCCGGGTTCATGAATTCCGCCTTTCCGAGGATTTCGCACCCGGTCATCTCGGAGGCTTTCCTGAGCTTGATCAGCGGCGTGTTCCCAACGGCCTGGGAGAGATCGGCGGCGATGTGCATCAGGTGTCCTTTCGGCTCGCGTGGTCTGGCCCCATGGTTTAGGCGCGCCCCTCCGGGAACTCAAGCATCCGCGCGCAATTCCGGGCGCCGTGCCATCAGCGCAAAGAGCAGCATCTGGAGCGGGACGGCATTGATCTCGCCGGTCTCGATCAGGCGCATGGCGTCGTCGAACCTGAGGACATGGTTACGGATGTCCTCGTGTTCCTCGTCGAGCCCGCCCGAGAAGCGCGCCGCGCTCTCGGAGAGATCACACAGTCCGATGAAATTGTGATAGAACTCCGTACTGTATCCGGGCGAGGCGTAACCGCCGGAGACCCGGATCAGACGGGTGAGGTCGAGCCGCGCTTCCTCGCGCGTTTCGCGCAGGGCGGCCTCTTCGGGGGTTTCGCCCGCGTCCACCATGCCGGCCACCACCTCCAGCACCCACGGGACCGGGTCGCCCCGGTGGATCGGGCCGAAGCGGAGCTGTTCGACCAGCAGGACGCAATCGGTCACCGGGTCGTAAGGCAGGACCAGAGACACGTCGTAGGCCACGAAGCATTCGCGCCGCAGCTCCTCGCTCATGCCGCCGTCGAAGGTGGGATAGCGCAGGTGGAAGGGTTTCAGACGGAAGAACCCGTCGTAGCCGCCCTCGGCCGGTCTCATTTCGATGTCGGCCACGGTGCGCGAGGTGCGCAGTGTCTGCGGCGCGCCTTCGGCCGCGATCACCTGCGCCCAAGCACGGTTGCGGAAGAACGGCAGGAGCGCGCGCACCGATTCCCCCGACTGCTGGCCGTAACGTCCCATCGCCTCGGCGGCGGCGCGGCGCGACACCTCGCCCCAGCGGTCCTGCCAAGCGTCGAGCGACCATGCCTCGCCCTCCGGCCAGCGGCCCACCGGCGGCATGTAGACCAGCGCGTCCGCCGCGCCTTCGTCCGTATCCACCGTCACCGACACCAGCGCGTAGTCGAAGGCGCCTTCGTAGAAGTCGAGCCGGGCTATGTCGTTGTCGCTGAGGTCGCGCACGAGGATGCCATCCGCGGTTGCGTTGTCCCGGGCGATGAGCAGCGGGAAGGACTGGCCCAATGCCTCCACCACGGCGTGGTCCGGCAGCTGTGCGGGCGTCGCAGCAGCAGTGCGGCCAAGGACGATCTCCAGGAGCCGGACATCCCGGAGCGTGCCGTAGAAGAAAAGATCGGTCATGGGGTCACTTCCAGCGCTGGCCGGCGATTTCCGCAACGATGCCGGCGAGAATGCCACCGACCAGCAGGATGGCGATCACCGTGGGGTCGAGCATCTTATGCCCATACTCAAGGCCGATCTCGAAGATCGCCCCGATGGCTTCGAACGGGCTGTCGTAGAAACGACGGAAGGAGCGGTCGACCATCTCGTTCGTGGCCTGCACGAAGAGCGCCCAGAACGTCAGCGCGATGACGCTGGTGAACCCGTTGGAGATGCCCGAGGCATAGCCCCGCCCGCTGCGCGATCCGAGGATGAACCAGCCCACCAGCACGCCGAGGACCACGTTCACCATGTTGAAGGACCCGAAGTCGGTGCCTTCGGGGAAAAGCGGTTTGACCGCCTCCGATGCAAACCACGCAACGGCCGCCAGGCAGATTGCGGCGACCAGTCTTGCGGCAGTGGGCATGGATCAGGCGGGCCTTTTGATCGTGATCTGGGTCACGTCACAGTTACCGCTGCGGAACGTGGCGGCGCAAGAGGCGAGATAGAAATTCCACATCCGCCGGAACCGGTCGTCGAAGCCGAGCGAGGCGACCTCGTCCCAGCGGTCGTTGAAGACGTCGTGCCAGCGACGCAGGGTCGTGCTGTAGCTTTCGCCGAATTCGATGGATTTCACCACCTGCAGTCCGGCGCGCTCCACCTCGCGGCGCAACACCTCGGGGCTGGGCAGCATGCCGCCCGGGAAGATGTACTTCTGGATGAAGTCGACCCCCTTGCGGTAGACCTCCCACCGCTTGTGCTGGACGGTGATGACCTGAAGCGAGGCGTTGGCACCGGGGCGCAGCCGCCCGCGCACGCTGTCGAAATAGACCGGCCAGTACTTCTCGCCCACAGCCTCGAACATCTCGATGGAGGCGATGCCGTCGTATACCCCGCGCTCGTCGCGATAGTCCTGCAGCTTGATCTCCACGCGGTCCGCCAGACCCGCACGCTGCACCCGGGCCTGGGCGTAGTCGAGCTGCTCCTTCGACAGGGTCAGGCCGGTGATGCGCAGCCCGCGCTCCTTGGCGGCGTATTCCGCGAAACCGCCCCAGCCGCAGCCGATCTCGAGCACGTGGTCGCCCGGCTTGGCTTCCATAGCGTCTACAAGCGCCGCGTACTTGGCGATCTGGGCGCTCTCGAGGCTTTCCTGCCCTGTCTCGAACAGCGCCGAGGAATAGGTCATCGTCTCGTCGAGCCAGAGGCCGTAGAAGTCGTTCCCGAGATCGTAGTGGTGCGCGATGTTCTTGCGCGCCTGCCGTTTCGAATTCCGGACCATCCAGAAGCGGAACTTCTCCCACGCGCGGACCATGCCCTGCCCCGGGAAACCGTCGAAGAGCGAGTCCTCGTTGGCATGCACGAGGTCGAGGAAGGCCATGAGGTCCGGCGTCGACCAGCCTTCGTCCAGGTAGGCCTCGCAGAAACCGAGGTCGCCCTCGCGGATCAGCCGGGCGAAGATGTCGGGATCGTTGAGCTGGACCTCCGCCACCGGCCCCGGTTCCGCGCCCTCCGCCCGGAACCTCCGGCCGTCCGGCAGGATCATGTCCAGCCGCCCGCGTTCCATTCCCTGCGCCATGTCGAAGACGTGGCTGAAGTATCGGGGCAGTCCGGTCTGGTTCGCAAGTGAGGTCAGGGCCATGTGCAGCTTTCGATTTTCATTTATTTCGAAGGAGTTTATGCTGGAGAAACAACCCGGCAAGGCTTCGGGCTTGGGATTTCGCGGAAAGTGATGTTTTCTGGGTACCAGGATGCCCGAGTGAATTGAAAACAGGAGATACAGGGGCGTGAGACGAAAGATTCTGATGGCGTGTTTGCTGGCCGCGGGGCTCGCATCATGCGGGCAGGTGCGGCAGGTGGTCCAGCCTGGAGCCCAGCCGTCACCGCGGACAGACGGCCCGATCACCCTTTCGGGCTCCACCACGTTGTCCAGTCCGGCCCCCGGCCAGCCGACCGCCACGCCGGCCACCCAGAACTGGCGCCGCGACCTGCCGCGCAACATCGCCTATTTCAACATGGGCAGCGACGCGGTGTCGATCTACAGCGAGGCCGAGCGCACCACCGCCACGGGCACGCTGCTGCCTGGCGAGGGCGGATACATCCAGACCTGCGACGACGCGAAGCCGGTGTGCAAGATGAACTTCGGCAACGGGCGCACCGGGTGGGTCGCCATGGGGTCCATGGCCGGGGTGTCGAACGGCTGACGCGGTTTGCGGACCCTGCGGGTCCGCCAGCGGGAAGGGCTCTGCCCTCCCCGAACCCCTCCCGAGGTATTTCCCCCAAGATGAAGGTGGCGGTCAGCGCGTTCGGGCGCAGGGCTCTCAGAAGTCGCGGTTCTGGTAGGCCTCGAGTGCGGCTTCGCGGCCTTCCTTCGGCCCGACGATCGCATCGGGATAGGCGTCGCCCGGTGTCATCGGCCAGCTTTCGGGGATGGCGTCGAAATAGCTGAGCGCGGTGTCCGAGGGCGTCCTGCGGCCTTCGGCAATCCAGCGGTTCACGTAGGCGCAGTCCGGATCGAACTTCTCGCGCTGGGTGACAGGGTTGAAGACGCGGAAATAAGGTGTGGCGTCGGGACCGGAACCCGCAGACCATTGCCAGCCCATGGCGTTCGAGGCCGGGTCCCAGTCGATCAGGCAGTCCTCGAACCAGGCCATCCCGATCTTCCAGTGGCACATCAGGTGCTTGGTGAGGTAGCTCGCCACGATCATGCGGGCGCGGTTGTGCATCCGTCCGGTGACGTAGAGCTCACGCATGGCGGCGTCGACGAAGGGAATGCCGGTGCGCCCCTGCTTCCAGGCCTTGACCTCGCGCAGGCGCTCGTCGGTCTTCCACGGGAAGGCGTCCCATTCCTCGCGCCAGTTGCCGGTCAGCAGGCGCGGCGTGTGCCACATCAGGTGATAGGCGAACTCGCGCCAGACCAGCTCCTTGAGGAAGCTCCGGGCGCCGGACTTGCCGTCCTCCATCGCGCGGCGGCCGGCGTGCCAGCATTGGGCCGGGCTGATCTCGCCCAGCGAAAGGTTCTCGCTGAGGCAGGAGGTGCCGTCCTTCGAGACCTCGTCGCGGGTCGTGCCGTAGTCCGCCACCTTGTCGCGCATGAAGACCCCGAGCCGGGTCTGCGCGGCCTGTTCGCCAAGCCGGACGTAGGGACGCACCACATCGGCGCCGCGGCGCATGCCCTGGCCCAGGTTCCAGTCGGCGAGGGTTTCGCTGTCGGGCCAGGTGGCGGGCGCCTTCAGGTCGGAGGGCGAGGAAAAGGGCGCGGGCACGTCGCGGTCGCACACGGCTTTCCAGAAGGGTGTGTAGACCTTGTAGAAGCCGCCCTGCCCCGTCTCGACCGTCCAGGGTTCGAACATCAGGTGGCCGGTGAAGCTTTGCGCGTCGATGCCCTTGTCCTTCAGCACCTCCTTCACGCGGGTGTCGCGCTCCACGCTGTCGGGATCGTAGGCGCGGCTCCAGTAGACAGCCCGGGCGCCGGTTTCCTCGACCAGCTCCGACAGGACTTCGGGCGCGGGACCGGACCGCAGGATCAGCCGGCTGCCCTTGTCCTTCAGCGCATCGGCGAAGGCCCCGAGCCCCAGGCCGAGCCGCCATTGAGGGGCGGTGCCGAGGCCCTCTACCAGCGCGTCGCGGATGAAGACCGGGATCACCGGGCCGCGTTTCACGGCTTCGGTCAGCGCGGCATGGTCGGAGAGGCGCAGGTCCCGGCGGAACCAGACGAGGGTCGGCGGCGTGTCGGTCATCGGTCATCTTTCCTTGCTTTGCCCGGACGTAGCCCGTCCGGGCGCAAGGCAAGGGCCATCTCCGCCGTCAGAGCCGCCCGGTGACCCACATGACAATCAGCACGATGGACTGCACCGCGATGACGAGGGAGACGATCATCGCAACCCAGCGCCAGCCACCCGCCTGTCGGGCTTTTGGCGCCACGGCGAACACGGCGCGGGTGACGGCGAGTGTCCAGCCGAGCTGGAGCAGATAGAACGCCAGCACCAGCAGCCACGGGAGGCTCCACGGCACGAGGCCGTCGCCCTCTGCGGCCATGGCGGGCACCATCACGAGGATCCAGAGCGGCATGGCGATCAGCTGGACGCCGACGTAGCCGCCCCAGAAGGTCTCTCCGAGCGACAGCCGACCGCGTGCCAGGTCCGCGAACCACGCGGGGCGGAAAATCCCCGCGCGGTCCCTGCGGATTTCGGCAATCTCCGCCTCTGACGGATCAGGCATTCACGTCCACCACGACGCGGCCCTTCACCTTCCCCTTGAGGATGTCGCGGCCAAGCTGCGGCAGGTCCGACAGACCGGCCGGGTGGATCATCTCCTCGAGCTTTGCCATGGGCAGGTCGGCGGCGATACGGTCCCACGCGCGGACACGGTTGGCGTAGGGCTGCATGACGCTGTCGATCCCCAAGAGGTTCACGCCGCGCAGGATGAACGGCGTGATAAGCGCGCCGTCGATGGCGGCGCCGCCGGCGAGGCCGATGGCGGCGACCGACGAGCCGTATTTCATCTGCTTCAGCACGCGGCCCAGCATGACCCCCGCGACGGCATCGACGCAGCCCGACCAGCGCTCGCTTTCCAGCGGCTTCTTGGTGACCTCGGTCAGTTCTTCGCGCGGCACGATTTCCGTGGCGCCGAGGCCGCGCAGGTAGGATTCCTGTTCCGGGCGCCCGGTGACGGCCGCCACCTCATGCCCGAGGTTGGCCAGGATCGCCGTCGCCACGGAGCCCACGCCGCCCGCAGCCCCCGTCACCAGGACGGGGCCGTGGCCGGGTTCAAGCCCGTGATCTTCCAGCGCCATGACCGCCAGCATCGCGGTCAGGCCCGCCGTGCCCACGGCCATCGCCGCGCGCGTGTCCAGCCCGTCGGGCAGCGGCACCAGCCAGTCTGCCTTCACCCGCGCCTTCTGGCTGTAGCCGCCCCAATGCGCCTCTCCGACGCGCCATCCGGTCAGCACGACCTTGTCGCCCGGCTTGTAGCGGTCGTCGGAGCTCTCCTCCACGACACCGGCGAAGTCGATGCCCGGGACATGCGGCCACTTGCGCACCAGCCCGCCACCGGAGCCGAGGCACAGCCCGTCCTTGTAGTTCACGGTCGAATAGTCGACGGCGACGGTCACCTCGCCGTCCGGCAGGTCGCCCGGCGACAGCTCCTTCACCGACGCGGAGGTCTTGCCGCTATCTTCGTCCTTCTCCACCACGAGTGCCTTGAACATGTCGCTCTCCTTCATGACGCTACGCCGTTTGTCCCTGAGCCGCAGCCGGAGCGCAACCCTAGAGCCAGGGACCCTCCTGTGGCATGAAGACGAGATCGCTTGTCGGCGCCTTCTGCCCGGCGGCCGTCAGCATTGCGTGGATCTGGCCCCGGTGATGGGTCTGGTGGTTGAACATATGCGCGACGCAGAGCGAGACGGGCTTCACCATGTCGGCCCCGACGGCGCCGGAGTACCAGCGCAGGTCGCCCGCCAGATCAATGGCCCGCAGGCGCTCCGCCCAGAGAAGCATGTCGCCGTCCAGCCGGAAGCGCGCGATTTCCCAGTCTTCCCGGGATTTCGTCATGGCAGTGCTCTCGCCTATGCCGCCTTCGGGCCGGGGGAGGTTCGTCAACCGCGACATCCAGATCATGTCGCCCCAGAGCAGATGATTCGCGGTGGCGAGGATCGATCCGAAGAAGCCGCCCCTGTCCTGCTCCAGCTCCGCCTTGTCCATCTTCTCGAAACAGGCCTTCAACTGCTTGTTCTGCCACGCATTGTAGCGCGCCATCGTCAGGCAGTACTGGGTCGAGATCATCATGTCGTGCGCCCTCTCTCGGTACGGCAGATCGCGGGATGCTGCACGGACACGCGCGGTGGCCTGCCATGGCGCAAAGTCGCTCCGCTTTGCGCCACGGGGCCGCCTGTCCCGGTCGCCCGCCGGTCATTCCGCCTGCATGATGGCAAAACCGTCCGTCCCGCACCAGAGCGGTCAGGCGTCGCACATACGAGATGCGGGCACAGGCTGAGGAAGTTGCGCAGGAGGTCGGCAGTCGGCCTGAATCCGGCGGTATGTGGGGGTGAAGGGTCGCTCCGGCCCGCTGTCGGGGAAGCCGCAAGACGGTGGCAAACCGCAGCCTCCGGACATCGCATACTGCATGGCATTGGCTCATGGACCGAAAACAGCCGCGTCGTCACGATGTCACGAGATGAGGATGGCGCACCTGAGAGGATTCGAACCTCTGGCCTCTGCCTTCGGAGGGCAGCGCTCTATCCAGCTGAGCTACAGGTGCCTGAGGGGCCGTATAGCCCCTGCCCCGGACCGCTGCAACACCTGATCTGCGGCCCGGATCGCGGTTTTCTCAGCCGAACAGATCGTGCGCCAGTTCGAGCGCGTCGACCAGCGCGTCGACCTCTGCCTCGGTGTTGTAGAGGCCGAAGGAAGCCCGGCAGGTCGCCGTCACGCCGAGGTGATCCATGAGCGGCCCGGCGCAGTGATGCCCGGCGCGCACCGCCACCCCTTTCTTGTCGAGGATGGTCGAGATGTCGTGCGCGTGGGCCGCACCTTCCATGGTGAACGAAATGATCGCGGCCTTGTCGGGTGTCGTGCCCTGCACGTTCAGCCAGTTCAGTCCGCCCAGCCGGGTCATGGCGTAGGCCCGCAGGCTGGCCTCGTGGGCGGCGATGTTGTCCATCCCCAGCCCCATCATGTAGTCCAGCGCCACGCCCAGGCCGATCTGCTGGACGATGCCGGGGGTGCCGGCCTCGAACTTCATCGGCGGGTCGTTGTAGGTGACCGCGTCCTTCGACACTTCCTTGATCATGTCGCCGCCGCCCATGAAGGGGCGCATCTCCGCCATGCGGTCGGAGCGGATCCAGATGGCACCGGAGGCGGACGGACCATAGAGTTTGTGGCCGGTGATGGCGTAGAAATCGCAGCCCATCTCCTCAACGTTGACGGGCATGTGCACCGCACCCTGGGAGCCGTCCACCAGGACGGGCACGCCCTTGGCGCGCGCGCCGTCGCAGATCGCCTTCACGTCGACCACGGTGCCCAGCACGTTCGAGACCTGCGTGACCGCCACGAGCTTCGTCTTGGGTCCGATGGCGTCGATCACCTTCTGCGGGTCGAGGGCGCCGGTGGCATCCACGTCCACCCATTTCAGCACCACCCCCTGACGTTCGCGCAGGAAGTGCCAGGGCACGATGTTGGCGTGATGCTCCATCACCGACAGGACGATCTCGTCGCCCGGCTCCATCCGCGGCATCGCCCAGCCGTAGGCCACGAGGTTGATGCCCATGGTGGTGCCGGTGGTATAGACGATCTCCTCCGGGTCCTTCGCGCCAAGGAACTTCGCGATGATCCCGCGCACGCCCTCGTATTTCTCGGTGGCGAGGTTCGACAGGAAATGCAGGCCGCGGTGGACGTTGGCATATTCCTCGGCGTAGCCCTTCGTCACCGCGTCGATCACAACCTGCGGCTTCTGCGCCGAAGCGCCGTTGTCGAGGTAGACGAGCGGTTTGCCATTCACTTCGCGTGAGAGGATGGGGAAGTCCGCGCGGACCGCGTTCACATCATACATTTCCCATGATCCCTTCCGGGGAGACCCCTGCAAAGACAAGTAGAAGCGACAAGGTGAACCCAAGCGCCAAAAGGCCCAGCAACACGATGGCCAGCGCGCGGCCCAGACCGGGCAGCCCGTGCGCCTCGGCCACGAAGTTCACCAGGATCCAGATGCCGACGCCCGACGACACGAGCACGACGAGGCCGACCATCGCCTCGGACACCGGGATGAGCGCGATGGTGAACACCTGCACCAGCACGTTGAGGATCTGCAGCCAAATCATCAGAAGCGCCACGTCGGCCAGACGCCCGCTGCCGCCCAGCACCCGGCCCATGATCGTGAAGGCAAGGATCGTGCCGCCCAGCGTCACCGTCTCGGCCGCGAGGAACCCCGTGGGCGACGCAAGGAAGAACGGCACGTTCTCCGACGCGGGCGCCATCAGCAGTGTCACCCCGAAGACCAGCGTGTTCAGAACGATGGTCAGCGCAAAGGCCGTCAGGATCGCTTCCCGGTTCATGTTGATCGACATGAGCAGGCGCGCGACCTCGCGCGGGGCCGTGATGCTCTCGACGGCCAGATTGAAGAACCCTTTGGGGGTCATGCGGTCACTCCTGCCTCGCGGTGCGCCTCCCGCACCCCGGTGCCCACGAACCACAAAACCACCCCGAACCACAAGGCACCCACGATGGTCAATCCGATACCCGGGCCGACAAATCCGGCGACAAGGCCGTTCAGCAGTGCCAGGGGCGTTGCCGCCAGGAGCGACCAGAACAGGATCAGCCGCCCGTCGAAGGCCGCCAAGCGTTTGCCCGCCACCCGCGAGAGCAGCGAAAGCATCAGCGCCAGCACGTAGAAGATGAGCGGCAGGAAGATCACGGCCCCCAGAAGGGCGCCGCCGATCTCCGGCTGCACGGCCTGCTGGAAGGCGCCCCCTTCGGTGTTGAAGCGGGCCGGGTCGGTTTCCCAGACGCGGCGGGCGATGGCGGGCCACTGCGCCACGAACATGATGACGCAGGCCCCCATCAGGTACGCCAGCGCGCGCGGTTCGCTTTGCGCGCGCGACAAGAGCCGCCGCCACACCGGCGCCGGCCCCCGATACATCGCGACGATATCGGTCGAGACCGCCAAGTCTCAGCCCCTGCGCCGCAACAGCCAGGCCTCGACCCGTTCGACCAGTTCCTCGCGCAGGGACTCGTCCTCGATCTCTTGCATCGCCTCGGCGATGAAGGCGATGGTCATCATGTCCTCGGCATTGCCGCGCGGCACGCCGCGGGCACGCAGGTAGAAGAGCGAATCCTCGTCGATCCCGCCAGAAGTGGACCCATGCGAACAGGCCACGTCGTCGGCGTAGATCTCCAGCTCCGGCTTGGCGAGGAACTGGCTGTCCTCGTCCAGAAGCAGCGACTGGCTGATCTGGTAGCCATCGGTCTTCTGCGCGTCCGGCTTCACGAGGATCTTGCCCTGGAAGACACCGATCGCGCCGTTGCGCAGCACCTTCTTGAAGACCTGACGGCTTTCGCAGTTCACCGCGTCATGGGTGATGAAAACAGTGTCGTCGTGGTGGAATGCTCCGTCGCCCATGCAGGCGCCGGCGACATGCGCCACGGCGTCGTCGCCGGTGAACTCGATCACGCACTCGTTGCGGGTCAGCACGCCGTTCACCGTAAGCGTGAAACTCTTGAACGTGCTTTCGACGCCGAGGCGCGCGAAGACATGCGTGACGGCGCGACGGTCATGGTCCCGGCCCTGCGCACGCACGTGGTGCAGCGCGCCCTTGTCGGCGATCTCCACCTCCATCACGTGGTTGAACCGTGCCGCGGCGGGCCCGTTCTCGAGGATGGTCAGGTCGGCGCCGGGATCGACCTTCACCACGTGGTGCAGGATCGCGTCGGAGGTCTCGCCTTCGTGGACGTAGTTGATGTGGATCGGCTTTGCGGCCTTGCCGGTGACGTGGATCAGCAGGCCGTCCGTGGCAAACGCCGTGTTCAGCACCGCGAAGGGGCGCTGCACCGGGGTCTGGCCGCGGGTTTCGAGCACGCCGTAGACGTCCTTTGCCCAGTGGATGTCGCGCACCTCGGCGAGGCGTTCGATGCTCACCCCCTCCATCGCCAGATCGTCGGAGGCCTCGGCGTCGAAGACCCCGTCTACAAAGACGATCTGCAGGCGGTCGCGTTCTCCGAACAGCGGCGCTTCATGCGCGTGCAGCGCCGGTGCCGCCGGTGCATCGACGGCGTTCAGCGTGTCCGGCCGGGTGTACTTCCAGTATTCGTCGCGCGCACCCGGCAGGCCCATGGTCTGCAGACGGTTGAGCGCGTCCTTGCGCGCCGCGTCCGACCAGCCGCCTTCTGGCAGGGTCAGCGACGCGAGGCGCGCTTCGGTCGTGTCCTGTTTTGCCTGGGGAAGTGCCATTACGCCTCCTCCGCCAGGATGTCCGCGTAACCGTTGTGCTCGACTTCCAGCGCCAGCTCGGGGCCGCCGGTCTTCACGATGCGGCCGTTCGCCATGATGTGCACGACATCGGGGGCGATGTGGTCCAGCAGGCGCTGATAGTGGGTGATGACGAGGAAGCCGCGGCCTGCGTCGCGCAGCGCGTTCACGCCATCTGCCACCAGCTTCATCGCGTCCACGTCGAGCCCGGAGTCGGTCTCGTCGAGGATGCACATCTTCGGCTCGAGCATGGCCATCTGCAGGATCTCGTTGCGCTTCTTCTCGCCGCCGGAGAAACCGACGTTGACCGGGCGCTTCAGCATCTCGGCGTCGATCTTGAGGCTCTTGGCCTTCTCGCGGATCACCTTCAGGAACTCGGCAGAGGACATCTCTTCCTGCCCGCGCGCCTTGCGCTGCGCGTTCACCGCGGTGCGCAGGAAGGTCATGTTGCCGACGCCGGGTATCTCGACCGGGTACTGGAACGCGAGGAACAGACCGGCGGCGGCGCGGTCCTCGACTTCCATCTCAAGCAGGTCCTCGCCTTCGAGCGTGGCGGTGCCCTCGGTGATCTCGTACCCGTCGCGGCCCGAGAGGACGTAGGACAGGGTCGACTTGCCGGAGCCGTTCGGCCCCATGATCGCGTGCACCTTGCCGGCCTCGACGGTCAGGTCGACACCCTTGAGGATCTGCTTGTCCTCTTCCTCGAGCTTCACGTGCAGGTTCCTGATTTCCAACATCTCTGTCATCCTCTCGTTTTGGGTGCCCCGCCGCCGTGTGGCCGCTGGAGGGCTGGTTCATGTGCCCGGCGGCCTGGCGACTGCTGGAGGGCGGGTTCTGGGCCCTGTCGCCTTTCGGCGGCTTCTGGGCGGGTTCGTCTGCCGGTCAGGGGTTCTGCATCAGCCTGATGATCCACATCAGGCGTTCCGGCGGGATGGGTCGGGGGGTCACATGGAAATGCGCCATGCGCCCGGTGATCTGCGGCGGACCGAGGATCTCCTCGACCTTGTGGTAGTGTCTGCGCTGTACATAGTCGTCGAAGTACAGGTCCAAAGGGACCCCGGACAGGAAGGCGCAGGCCAGCGCGCAGCCCTGCCGGAACCGGCCGTCGACCAGCACCACCTGCGGCTGGCGGAACTCCGGCAGGGACCAGACCTCCAGCGGGTAGCGCGCGAAGCGCTGCCACTCGGTGTGATCGACAGGGTGACCCCATTCCTTCGTCGCGCCGATGTCCGACCAGATGACATCCACCTTGGTGCCCTCGGCGGGCGGGTTGCCGGCGAACCAGCCGCGCATCATCTGCGCCCAGTCCTTGTCCGACTCGACGGTGAAGACCGTCTTGCCCGGCATCTCGGCCGCCATCACGGTGGACCCGCCGGACCCGTATTCGAGGATCACGGACGCGCGCCCGTAGGCCTCGCGCAGCAGCGCGGCCTCCGCCTCCGGCAGGGTCAGCTCGGGCCGGACGATGCGGGCCGGGGCGCTCATGAACGACCCTCCGACCGCAGTCCGGCCGTGCAGGCCGCCGTGATATGAAATCCGGGCCGCATCACGTTCCGTCAGCCGAGCACCACCGCGGTGCCCGAAGCGGAGACCATCAGCATGTTGTTGATGACCTCGTAATCCAGATCGACGCCGACGACCGCGTTGGCGCCAAGCGCCGCCGCGCGCGCCTCCAGCTCGTTCAGCGCCGTCTCGCGCGCCTCGCCCAGCGATGCCTCATAGGCACCGGAGCGACCGCCGATGATGTCGGTGATCCCGGCAAAGATATCGCGGAAGACGTTTGCGCCGAGGATGGCCTCGCCCACGACGATGCCCTTGTATTCGGCGATCAGGTGGCCTTCGACGGAGGGGGTAGTGGTGACAATCATGACGCGTCTCCAAGGGGTTGCACAAGGTAGTTCATGTTGACGGCAAAGCGGCGCGCGACGCAGCGATTTCGGAAGGCGACGAAGCTGGCTTTGGCGACCATGACGGGCAGCGGCTGGTGGACACGGGCGGCGGTCCTATCCCGACCGCTCACCATCGCCTTACCCGCACGTTCCAGATCAAGGTTCGCCACGCCCGTCATCAGGTCATACCCACGACAAGCCGCAGCACCGCCGCCAAGGTCCACGCACCCATGCCGGCGACAAGCGCCGTGTAGACAACGCTGTCGTTCAGCAGCCGCACCTTCTTGCCGGAGCGCCGCATGATGAACATCATGATCAGCACACCGAGGAACGTGCCCACGCCCACTCCGGCGGACTGGTGGATCGCCATGGCCAACATCAACTCTGTCCTTTCGGGCCGGCGGGATGCGGCGCGGACACATGGCCGCGCCCCACCCCACTCACGTCAGCCAACCGAGCCTTCGAGCGAGATCGCCACAAGCTGCTGCGCTTCCATGGCAAACTCCATCGGCAGGGCTTGCAGAACCTCGCGGCAGAAGCCGTTGACCACGAGCGCGACGGCCTCCTCCTCGTCCATGCCGCGCTGGCGGCAGTAGAATAGTTGATCGTCGTCGACCTTCGATGTGGTCGCCTCGTGTTCGCACCGGGACGAATTGTTCTTCACCTCGATGTAGGGAACCGTGTGCGCCCCGCACTTGTCACCGATCAGCAGAGAGTCGCACTGGGTATAGTTGCGCGAGTTCTTTGCCTTCGGGTGCATCGACACGAGCCCGCGATAGGTGTTCTGGGCCACGCCCGCGGAGATGCCCTTCGACACGATGCGCGACTTCGTATCGCGGCCGAGGTGGATCATCTTGGTGCCGGTGTCGGCCTGCTGGTGGTTGTTCGCGATGGCGATGGAGTAGAACTCGCCCTGCGACTCATTCCCCCGCAGGATGCAGGACGGGTACTTCCATGTGACGGCGGAGCCGGTCTCGACCTGCGTCCACATCACCTTCGCCCGGTCACCGCGGCAGTCCGCGCGCTTGGTCACGAAGTTGTAGATGCCGCCCTTGCCGTTCTCGTCGCCCGGGTACCAGTTCTGCACGGTGGAGTATTTCACCTCCGCGTCTTCCTCCACGATTATCTCGACAACCGCCGCGTGAAGCTGCGCGGTGTCGCGCTGGGGTGCGGTGCAGCCTTCGAGGTAGGACACGAAAGAGCCCTTGTCGGCGATGATCAGCGTCCGTTCGAACTGGCCGGTGTTCTCGGCGTTGATGCGGAAGTAGGTCGACAGCTCCATCGGGCAGCGCACACCCGGCGGCACGTAGACAAAGGAGCCGTCCGAAAAGACCGCCGAGTTCAGCGTGGCGTAGAAGTTGTCAGAGACCGGCACGACCGATCCGAGGTACTTCTTCACCAGTTCGGGATGCTCGCGGATCGCCTCGGAGATCGAGCAGAAGATGACGCCAGCCGCCTTCAGCTCCTTCTGGAAGGTGGTGCCCACCGACACGGAGTCGAACACGGCGTCCACCGCCACGCGGCGCTCGCCTTCCTTGGCTTCCGCGGGCGTGTCCGGGGCGCCCTCGACACCGGCGAGGATCATCTGCTCCTTCAGCGGAATGCCCAGCTTGGCGTAGGTTTCTAGGAGCTTCGGGTCGACGTCGTCCAGCGACTTCGGCTTCTCCGCCATGCTTTTCGGGCGGGCGTAGTAATACTGTTCCTGGAAGTCGATCTTCGGGTAGTCGACCATCGCCCAGGTCGGTTCGGTCTTCTGAAGCCAGCGTTCATAGGCCTGCAGACGCCATTCGGTCATCCACTCCGGCTCTTCGTTCTTCTCGGAGATCAGGCGCACGATGTCCGGCGTCAGCCCCTTCGGCGCGTATTCCATCTCGATGTCGGTGTTCCAACCGTGCTTGTAGGTCGACACCTCGCGGACGGCATCCACTGTCTGCTGGTCGACACCTTCCTTGACGGCTACATCTTCGGTCATGGACATGCGTCTATCCTTTCTCAGGCGGCCCGTTCGCGGAACCGCTGGTGTTTCTTCAGCCACGCCTCGGCGAAGCGCACCACATCCTCTTCGGTCGTCTCCGGCCCCAGGCTGACCCTGATGGCACTCGACGCGACCGTGTCGTCGTATCCCATGGCCCGCAGCACCCGGCTGGCGCGGACCTTTCCGCTTGAGCAGGCGCTGCCCGCACTGATCGCGAATCCGGACAGGTCCATCTGCATCACCTGCGTCTCGCCTTTCCAGCCCGGAGTGGCAAAACAGGAGGTATTCGGCAGACGGTCCGCGCCTTTCCCGACAAAAATAGTGTCTTCGGCGCCGGTCGCAATCAAATTCTCTAGAATCGTTCTAAGGTTTTCGACATTTGACCAGACGCCGTCGGACAGATCGCGCGTGGCGGCTTCGGCGGCGGCGCCGAACCCGGCGATGCCGATCACGTTCTCCGTGCCGGACCGGCGGCCCATCTCCTGCCCGCCGCCCTTGATCTGCGAGGCGATGTCCGTGCCGCGCTTCATCACCAGCGCGCCGATGCCCTTTGGTCCACCCAGCTTGTGGGCCGAGACCATGGCCATCCGGCATCCCAGCCAGTTGAACGCCACCGGCAGCTTGCCGAAGGCCTGCGTGGCATCGACCACCGCCAGACCATCGGGCAGCGTCTGGATCACGCCGGTTTCCGAGTTCGCCAGTTGCAGTGCGGTCATCGCCGGATCGTCCACCGTCACGCGACCGTCCCGGTCGACGGGCAGCACCGGATCGATCCATGCGGCGACGGCGTCATGCTCCACGTCCGCGCCCACCAGCCCGCGACCGGCACAGGCCAGGGCCGCCGCTTCGGTCGCTCCCGAGACAAAGACGACATCGGCGCCGTCCGCGCCGAAGGCCGTCGCCACCTGGGCGCGCGCCTTTTCGACGAGTGCCTTGGCCGCCCTGCCCTCACCATGCACCGAGGACGGGTTACCGCACAGGTCCATCGCGGCGATCATCGCCGCGCGCGCCTCCGGCCGCAGAGGCGCCGTGGCATTGTGATCGAGGTAGACGCGGGTCACGGGCGCCGCAAAGTCTTCGACGAAGACTTTGCCCCCGGCAGACAGAGTTTTCCGTGAAAACTCTGCATCTCCTCACCCCTCATCTTCGACAACCGCGAACAGCGCCGGCACCGCCGGACAGGGCGCCAGGCCTCGCTCGACCACATCCGACAGGCGGGTCTGGTGCAGGAAGACGTAGACATGCGCCGAAAGCGACTGCCACAGCATGTTCGACAGCGACTGGGCCTTCGACCCGGAAATACCGCCCGAGGCGCCCGCGCCCTTATGCATCGCGTCCACGGTCTCATCGACCGCGGCGAGGATGTCGACCACGCGGATATCGCTCGGGGATTTGGCAAGGCGGTAACCGCCGCCCGGGCCGCGCACCGACTCGACCAGCCCGGCCCGCCGGAGCTTCACGAAGAGCTGCTCCAGGTACGGCAGGGACAGGTCCTGTCGCTTCGACACATCGCCCAGCGTCACGAGGTCGTCACGGCCCTGCAGGGCAATGTCCACCAGCGCGACCATTGCGTAACGCCCTTTTGTGCTCAGCTTCATCCTTGCCCCTTTGCTACGGCTCCGGACAACAGACAGGACATGCCGCGCGTGCCGATTGACCTTGCGCGCGCGATTGCCTATCTGCTTCGGAGCCCTGACCGGCCCCGCACCGGTTTAGAACCTTTCTAAAGAGTCCGAGTGAAGTCGTCAAGAATTCTGGCGCATCACCCAAGATCGCGTCGTCGACGCCCACCAACAAGGAGCCTGCGCCCGTACATGCCCGAGGTCATCTTCCCAGGACCCGAAGGCCGCCTCGAAGGCCGCTACCATCCGCAAAAAGACCGCGATGCGCCGATCGCCATCGTTCTTCATCCCCACCCGCAGTTCGGCGGGACGATGAACAACAAGGTGGTCTACAACCTGCATTACGCGTTCTACAACATGGGCTTCACCGTCCTGCGGTTCAATTTCCGCGGCGTCGGACGCAGCCAGGGCGAATACGACCAGGGTGTGGGCGAGCTTTCGGACGCGGCCTCCGCGCTCGACTACCTGCAGTCGATGAACCAGAACTCCAAGCACTGCTGGGTCGCCGGGTTCTCGTTCGGGGCGTGGATCGGGATGCAGTTGCTGATGCGGCGGCCGGAGATCACCGGTTTCGTGTCTGCTTCTCCGCCCGCGAACATGTACGACTTCTCCTTCCTCGCGCCCTGCCCGTCCTCGGGCCTGATCATCAACGGCACGAACGACCGCGTCGCGCCGCCGGCGGACACCCGCTCGCTGGTGTCCAAGCTGCACGAGCAGAAGGGCATCACGATCACCCACGAGGAAATCGAAGGCTCCGGCCATTTCTTCGAGGAGCCGCACATGGAGACGATGATCGACAATGTCACCGGCTACGTGAAGCGGCGCCTGACCGAAAACACCCGCTGAACCGAAAGCCCGGGCCGACGCGCCCGGGCCTCCAAGCCCCAGGGAGCCAGTCATGGCCGTTGTCGACGACCTCGCAGACGCGCTCGCCCGCGACACGATCAAGGCGATGGACGCGCTCGGGGACGAGACCCTGCCGGATCAGGTCGCCGCTGTGCTGGGCGCATCCTCGCCCTCGTCCGAGGAGATCTTCCGCGCCGCCGTCCGCATTCGCCTCGCCGAACGCCGCGCCCGCGCCTTCCTGACGGACCACCTGCAACGCGCGCTGGAAGCCAAGAAGCGTGGCGAGGCGATCCCCACCGCGCTTGCGCCCGGCTCCGACAACGAGAACATCTGAGGCAGGTTTGCGTTCGGTCGCATACCGTAGATTCCCCGCTGCCTTGTTGACCCGTTCCGGACGCGCCCTGCGCCGGACCCAGCACTCCCGTCTTTGCCCGCGTCTTGATCTTGCGTCTCGTGGCGCCACGGTGCACCTCTCTGCCATGACGACAGATCCCGCCCCGACCCGCCTCGACGCCCAGATGGACTTCCTGATGGAAGCCGACCGGCTCAAGTCCGTCTCCCGCGCCACGCGGCTGGCCGACGGTTCGCGGTTCGAGAATTCCGCCGAACACAGCTGGCACATCGCGCTTTTCGCGCTGACGCTTTCCGAACACGCGCCCGCACAGATCGACCGGGGCAAGGTCATCGCGATGCTTCTGCTGCACGACCTGGTGGAGATCGACGCCGGTGACGCGCCGGTCTTCGGCACCCATGACACCACGGCCATCGAGGCTGCGGAGGCGCGCGCCGCCGACCGGATCTTCGGCCTCCTGCCCGAGGACCAGCGCCGGCAGTTCCGCGCGATCTGGGAGGAGTTCGAGGCCAACGAGACGCCGGAAGCACGATTTGCCAAGTCGCTCGACCGGTTCGCCCCACCCAACCTGAACATCGCCAACGGCGGCGGGTCGTGGGTCGATTACGATGTCGACTGGGGGACGTTCGAAACCAACGTTGGACGCAAGATCGACGCCGGCGCGCCGGTGCTATGGGACTGGATCCGTCCCCGCGCCCGCAAGGTGCTCGACCTGCTTGCACGGAAACGGCGGGAGGGCTGACCGCCCGCCCTCGCCCACCATCCGTCAGAAATGAATGGCGCGCCCCCAGGCGTCCAGAACGGATTCGTGCATCATCTCGCTCAGCGTCGGGTGCGGGAAGACGGTCTGCATCAGGTCCTCCTCCGTGGTTTCGAGCTGACGGCCCACCACGTATCCTTGGATCAGCTCCGTGACCTCTGCGCCGACCATGTGCGCGCCCAGCAATGCGCCCGTCTTGGCATCGAACACCGTTTTCACCATGCCCTCCGTCTCGCCGAGCGCGATGGCCTTGCCGTTGCCGATGAAGGGGAAGCGGCCGACCTTCACGTCGAAGCCCTGCTCCTTCGCCTTCGCCTCCGTCAGTCCGACCGAGGCGATCTGCGGGTGGCAATAGGTGCAGCCCGCGATGCTGCCCGGATCGACCGCGTGTGGGTGACCGCCGGCGATCAGCTCCGCCACCATGACGCCCTCGTGCGAGGCCTTGTGGGCCAGCCACGGCGCCCCGGCCACGTCTCCGATGGCATAGACGCCGTCGATTCCGGTGCGGCAGAAGGGGTCGGTCACGACGTGTGACCGCTCCACCCGCACGCCAAGGCCCTCCAGCCCCAGGTCTTCGACATTTCCGACAATGCCGACAGCCGAAATCACTGTATCGACGGAGATTTTCGACGTTTCCCCGCCCTTTTCCACATGCGCCACAACGCCGTTCGGGCCGCGATCCAAAGATTTGACCGAGGCGCCTTCGAGAATCGTCATTCCCTGCTTCTGGAACTGCTTCTTCGCGAAAGCGGCGATCTCTGCATCCTCGACCGGAAGGATGCGGTCCATCACCTCGACCACCGTGACCTCCGCGCCGAGGGTGTTGAAGAAACTCGCGAACTCGATCCCGATGGCGCCGGAGCCGATCACCAGCAGTTTCTTCGGCATCCGCTTCGGTTGCAGCGCGTGCTTGTAGGTCCAGACCCGGTCGCCATCGGCCTCCAGCCCCGGAAGCTCCCGCGCCCGCGCGCCGGTGGCCACGACGATATTCTTCGCCTCGAGCACGGTGTCGCCGACCCGGACCTTGCCGGGCGCCTCGATCTGCGCGGCGCCCATGACCACGTCGACCTTGTTCTTCTTCAGAAGATGCCCGACCCCGGAGTTCAGCTGCTTGGCGACGCCCCGCGAGCGTTTGACGACGGCGTCGAGGTCGAAGCCGATGCCCTCTGCCTTCAGGCCGAACTCCGCCGCGCGGTGCATGAGGTGGAAGACCTCGGCGGAACGCAGCAGCGCCTTTGTGGGAATGCAGCCCCAGTTGAGGCAGATGCCGCCCAGGTGCTCCCGCTCGACGATTGCCGTGCGCAGGCCAAGCTGGGCCCCCCTGATCGCGGCCACGTACCCGCCGGGTCCGGCCCCGATCACCACCATGTCGTAAGTTGCGCTCATCCGGCCCTCCCTGCCCGGGCCCCTGAAAGGGCCTGGTACAAGCTAGGCGCGCGGGCCGCCGGGGATCAAGACCGCTTGTGTCCCCGGCGCGCGCAAGTGGCCGAAATCATGCAGCTTCTGCTTCGGCCTGCATGTCGCGCAGGATCGCGCCATAACCGCCGTCGGAGATGAAGGCCTTCTCGGCCTCTGTGGTCTTCCGCGACAAAGCGTCGTTGCGATAGGGGAAGCGGCCGAACTGGCGGATGACCTCGCGGTGCACCTTGGCGTGCATCAGGTTGCTGTCGCCGGAGGCCGGCATCCGTTCCTTCATCAGTCGGACGCAACGGTCCTGATCGCAAAGGTTCTCCGAATGCATCAGCGGCAGGTAGAAGAACTGCCGGGACGGCTCGTCGATGCGCATGTCCCAGCCGCGGTGGATCGCCTGCTTGGCGGCGGCCAGCGCGATGCGGTCGGAGGCGAAGGCCGTGCCCTGCCCGCGGAACATGTTCCGCGGAAACTGGTCCGCCAGCACGATGTAGGCCAGCGTGCCGGAGGGATACGTCAGCCACAGGCCGTAACGTCCCTGCATCTGCCCCTCCCAGGCGGTCAGGAAGCGGTCGCGGATCTCCTGATCCAGCGCCTCGTCCTGCTTGTACCAACCGTCCGGTCCTACCTCGTCGAGCCAGAACGCAAGAATGTCTTCAGGCCGTGCCATGTGTTCCTCCTCATGGGCGCCGTCGAATACGTTAAAAAATTGTTACACATACCCGTGTCCACACGCCCAATCACATTTGTTGTCACTTTCTGACAAGTACATCAGGCGCACGAATGTCATTCCTCGTCCTCTTCGGAGCGTTCGATGAAATACTCCTGCGCGACTTCCATTGCCACGGGCGAAGCGGACGGCAGGACCGGGGCATAGGCGCCGGTCGTTTCCACCGCAGGTGCGGGACGCTGAGTCATCCGGTAGGCGGCATAAGCGGTCAGGGCGACCAGCAGCGCCGCGATCAGCACAAAGAACCCCGGCGGGCCCATGACCTGCATGACCCAGCCGATGACCAGCGGACCGGCGATCGCGCCCACGCCGTTGATGAACAGCAGACCGGCGGAGGCCGCGGCCATGTCCTCTGACTCGAGGAAGTCGTTGGTGTAGGCAATCAGAAGCGAATACAAGGGGTTGGAGCAGCCGCCGATGACGGCGGCGCATCCGACGATGACCCAGTAGCTTTCCGCCATGACGGCGACGATGGCCCCTGCCGCGCCCAGTGCCGCGACGATCATGATCAGGCCGCGCCGGTCGACCCGGTCGGAGATCCAGCCCAGCGGGTACTGCATGAAAAGCGCACCGACGTAGAAGGCCGCGACGAAGATGGAGATCTGCCCCAGCCGCATCCCGGCCTCGGTCGCATAGACCGCCGCCATGCCGAACTGCGCGGCAAAGACGCTGCCCAGCAGGAAGATGCCGACCATCCCCAGCGGGGACACGCCGTACAGCTCTCTCAGGGTCATCCGCTTGGTCGATTCAAAGGCTGGCGTCGGCGAAATCGACAGGAGGATCGGCGCGAAGGAGATCGAAACCAGCACCGACGGGATGACGAACAGCAGGAACCCGGACATGTCCGGCACGATCAGCAGGGCCTGTGCCGCGATGATGCCGAGCGTCTGCACGATCATGTAGGCCGACAGCGTCTGGCCGCGCGTCTCGTTCGTGGCGGTGTTGTTCAGCCAGCTTTCCGCCGTCACATAGACCCCGCAGAAGCAGAAGCCCAGCACCAGACGCCCCAGCACCCATGCGGCGGGGTGCTGCACGGCGGGGAACAGGATCAGCGCCGCGGAGATGAAGGAGCCGAGCGCGGCAAAGACCCGGACGTGGCCGACCCGGCGGATCATCTCCGGCACCATGCGCGACGCGAAGAGGAAACCGGCGAAGTAGGCCGACATCACGACTGCCATCGCGGTGGTCGAAAAGCCTGCCGCGCTGCCGCGCACACCCAGGAGGGAGCCCTGCAAGCCGTTCCCGACCATAAGCAGCAGCATTCCCAGCAGCAGCGGCCAGGATGTTCTCATCACGTAAAGCATTCTTCTTTCCTCGCTGCACCCTACCCTGACAGACTGCCGGGACGGGTGCCTTGTCTTGCTGCGACGCCATGCACGATTCGAAGTCGCTGTGCGACCCTTGATGGGCAGATCGTCGTAAACGTGGGGTTATTCGCCGATGCGGCCCGGCCCACGTGCGTCAGGGTGCCCCGGTGCGGGACGGGATCAGCAGGGATGCGTCGCCGTAGGAGAAGAACCGGTATTCCTCTGCCACCGCATGGGCATAGACCTCGCGGATGCAGTCCTGCCCCATGAGCGCCGAGACCAGCATCAGCAGCGTCGACTTCGGCAGGTGGAAGTTCGTCATCAGCGCGTCGGTCACGTAGAAGGTGAAGCCGGGATAGATGAAGATGTCGGTCACACCCCGGAAGGGCGCGATCTGTCCGCCCTTTGCGGCCGTTTCGATCAGGCGCAGTGCGGTGGTGCCGACCGGGATCACCCGTCCGCCTGCCGCGCGGGTCTCTGCGATCTCGGCGGCGGCTTCGGGCGTGACCTCGCCCCATTCGCCGTGCATCCGGTGGGTCGTCACGTCCTCGACCTTGACCGGCAGGAAGGTGCCGGCGCCTACGTGCAGCGTCACGTGCGTGAAGCTGACGCCCATGTCAGCGATGCGTTGGAGCAACGGTTCGTCGAAATGCAGGCTGGCGGTGGGGGCTGCGACGGCGCCGCGATTGCGCGCCCAGACGGTCTGATAATCCTCCTTGTCCTGCGCATCGGCAGGACGCCGGGCGGCGATGTAGGGCGGCAACGGCATGGCGCCTGCCGCGTTCAGCGCAGCGTCGAAATCCTCTGCCGACAGGTTGAACCGCAGGACAGCTTGCCCGTCCGCACGCGACATCAGCACGGCCTCCAGATCGTCCGAGAAACGGATGACTTCGCCGTCGCGCACCTTCTTCAGGGGTTTCAGCAGCGCCGACCAGCAGCCATCGGCGCGCGGCTCAAGCAGCGTCACCTCGATCTGCGCCTCGGTCTCGCCCGCCTCGCCGATCCGGCGACGGACACCCGACAGCCGCGCCGGGATCACCCGCGTGTCGTTCAGCACCAGCCGGTCGCCCGGACGCAGCCAGTCCGGCAGGTCGGCAACCGTCGCGTCGGAGATCGCCCCGCCGTCGCAGACCAGCAGCCGTGCGGATGTGCGTGGCCGTGCGGGCCGCGTGGCGATCAGCCGCTCGGGCAGGTCGAAATCGAAATCCGACAGCTTCATGTCTCAACCTCTTGGAATGTCTTGCTTGCCGCCTACTGCGACAGCTTCGGCGGCGGTCGGCGGAAAATGTCACGGAACATGCCCGGGGTGAAGACCGAGAGCGGATTGACCGCCACCCTCGGTGCGCCTGTCGTGCCCCGCAGGTTGAAGTTGAAGCCGATCAGCCCCTCTCCCTTGCGCGCGATCAGGCGGCCGATGGCGTTGACGGCGTAGATCGGCGAGAGCACGCCCTGGAAATCCATCTGTCCGCTGGCGAGGTCGTAATAGCCGTCCATCGAGATGCCCATCGACGGCCCCACCGCGCTCGATTCCGACACAATCACGCGGGAGGGCGTCAGCCGGAACCGCGCTTCCACGTCCGAAAAGAAGATCCCCGGCCCGTTCATCTGGTCGATGATGCCGACGATGCTGATTGCATCCAGAAGCGAGGCAATGGCCGGGGCCTTCTGCATCCGCGTCCCCTGTATGCGCATCAGCCCGTCGAAGCTGCCGGGCTGGCCGCTGACGGGGGCGAGGTCGAGGTTGAAGGTGCCGTCCTTCACCGTCTTCAGCAGCCCCGCCGCCTTCAGGATGTCGCCCGCGTCCTCGCCGCTGATCCGGAAGGCGCTGCCGCCTGCCTGCGGGATCACCTGCCCGGCCACCGGCGTGGCGCCGCCGAGTTGGCCGTCAAAGCGCCCCTCGAGCCCGCGCGCCAGGTCGAAGTTGCCGCGGAAGGCGCGCAGTTCGATGCTGTCGGTCACGCGCAGACTGTCGAGCGTCAGGGCCAGCGGACCGCCGCCCCCTCCACTGCCGCTTGTGCCGGAGGCGCCGAACGGCGCGCTGCGCAGGTCGACGCGGCCGGACGATATCTCGACCGCCGGGGCGCTGTTGCCGCCGCGCGCACGCAGGCGGCCCGACACGTCCAGCCAGTCGGCGACCGTCACCCGCGACAGGTCGAGCCTTTCGAAGGCACCGGACGTCGACAAAACCAGTTGCCCGGCCGCATCCATGCCGCCACCCTTCAGGGTCAGCTCGGCGTTCTGCAGCCCGGGCGACAGGTTGCCCGCGATGGTAAAGCGTCCCGTGGTGCCCGGCGCCAGCGACCAGCCGATCTGCGGGACGGCCAGCCCCAGCCCCGCCAGATCGCTTTCGAGTTCGAAGCGCGGCGGCGCGTTCGGCGGCAGATCGACCCGCAGCGCGCCCGTGCCCTGACCGCGCAACATGCCGTTCGGCAGCGAGACACCGAAATCCGCCAATGTCTTCGGACTGAGCGTGATGTCGGCCACGACCTCGGACCCACCGCCGCCGAAGGGCTGGGTCCAGCGCCCGTCGACCGGAACCCCGGACACGTTGGCCTGTCCCGCGATGGTGACGCCGCCGTTGTCGAGCTTCACCGACAGCCCGTCGCCGCGGATCGTCTTGCCCGGGATCGCCTTGGCGCTTTCGACGTCGCGGAGCGTCCCGGCGAAGGCCAGATCGATATCGTCGAAGGTCAGCCCGTCCGCCAGCGGCAGGACCAGCCGACCGCTGGCCGCGATCCGGCCGTCAGCAAGGGTCGCGTCCCGCCCGACCTTGCGCAGCACCCGCCACTGGTCGTTGTCGATATAGGCCAGCACCGCGCCCACCGGCCCGTCGATCTTCAGGTCGACCTCGCCCATCGAGGGCTTCTCCTTCAGGTCGGGGATGGTGAAGACCGAGCCGCCCACGTCGACGGTGCCCCGGTCCGTCACGATGTGACCTTCGTCGACCCGCAGGCCCAGCCGCCGCTGGTGAATGGTCAGCCGCCCGCGCCCGTCCTCGATCGGCGGCAGGCTGGGCGCCACGCCGACCAGCGCATCCTCGAACGACAGGTCGAAGAAGGTGGTGGGATGCTCTGCCCCGGCCTCCGCACGCAGGGCAAAGCTCGCATCGAAAAGCCTGCCTCCACGGACGTTGCGTCCGACCCAGTCGCGGGTCTGCGGCACGAGCTGGCCGGGCCAGAAGGCCATGACCTGCTCCGGCACCGTCTCGGCCACACGCGCATCGAGCGACATGCTCCACCCGGCGCGCGTCGCCTCCAGCCACCCGCGCGCGCTGATCGGCAGGGTCGGATCGGTGATCCGGAGGGAGCCCAGGTCGACACGAAACGGGTTGAGCTGCAGGCGGAAAGCGGTCTGCGCGCCCTCGACCATGACGGGCCGGTCCATCACAGCGCTTTGCGCGACCTCGACGTCATCGAGCCTGAACTGCGCCGTCAGCCCGGGCGGCAGGCCACCCTCCGGCGCCTCGTCCAGCATCGTGGTGCCCGAGGCGCGGACCCGCCCCATGGCAGACTCCACCCGGATCTCCTCGAAGCGCATCAGGCGTTCGTCGGGCACGTAGGTGAAGGCGGTGCGCGCGCCCTCAAAGGGGATCGGCCGCGCCTCCCGGTTGGGTTGCAGGACACCCTTGCCGATTTCCAGCGTGGCGCGCATTTCGCCAAGCGCGCCATCCGGTGCAAGGGTGGATTGCAGCGAGCCGGAGATCGGTGCCTCCAGCGCGTCCATCCATGCCAGCGCCGGGCTTTGCGTGGCGATATCGCCGGAGTCGAGATCCTGAAGGTTCATCCCGAAATCGAGCGATGTGTCGCCGATCCGGCTTTCGGCGCCGAGGGCGACGGTGGCGACGCCTGCCCCGCCCGACAGCAGCGCCACGTCGCCTGTCAGCTTCAGCGTGCCGTCTTCGCGCGTCAGCCGCAGCCGCCCGCCGTCCGCCGTCCAGCCGCGCCGGGCGCGCAGGTCCTCGTAGCGCAGGGTCAGGCTGTCCGCCTCGAAAAGGTCGAGCTTCGCAAGCCGCGGGTCCAGGGCGATGGCGTCGATCCGGGCGATGATCTGCGCGAGGTCTGGCACCTGTGTGCCCTCGGCAAAGGCATCCCCCAACGCGAGCCCCAGCTTGCCGTTGCGGTCGCGCTGCAATGTGACGAAGGCGCCGGAGACCTGCGCCTCCCGCAGTTCCCATTCGCGCCTGAGGAACGACACAGGTGCCACGCCCGCCTCGATATCCGACAACTGCGCCACGAGGACGCCCTGTTCGTTGGTGACCGTGACGTCCCACAACACGATCCGCGCCAGCCCCGTCTCGGTGATCAAGAGGCTCATTCGACCGAAGTCGATGGAGATGCCCTGCAGGTTCTCGGCGATCCGAGTCTCGATCCTCTCGCGCAGCCATGCGGGCGCATCGACCGGACGGCCCAGCATCGCCCAGATACCGCCGCCCAGACCCGCCACCAGCGCCAGCATCACACCGGCGCACCACAGCAGCACCTTCCGCCGCCGCCCCCGGGGGGCATCCGATTTTTCTGTTGCCTGCTGCATGCTCACTGGAAGACCGGCCTCGGTGCCATATGCTTGGGGTGTGTGGCCCTATGTGCCAACCATAAACGAAATCATTCCGGGAAGACACGCATGTCCGAAACAGCCCCCACCTTCACCCTGCCCGCCACCTCCGGCGAGGTGTCCTCCGACGCGCTGGCAGGCACGCCCTACGTGCTGTTCTTCTATCCGCGCGACGACACCTCCGGGTGCACGAAGGAGAACGAGGCCTTCACCGCGCTCCTGCCCGAGTTCGAGGCGGCGGGTGTGAAGGTGTTCGGGATCTCGAAGGATTCCATCGCCAGCCACGAGAAGTTCATGAAGAAGAAGGCGCTGACCGTGCCGCTGATCTCCGACGAAGAGGGCGACCTGTCCGAGCGTTACGGCGTGTGGAAGGAAAAATCCATGTACGGCAAGACCTTCATGGGCATCGAACGCTCCACCTTCCTGGTTGGTGCGGACGGCGCCATCGTGAAGGAATGGCGCAAGGTGAAGGTCCCCGGACACGCCGAGGAAGTGCTGGAGGCCGCGCGCGCCCTCTGACATCGGGGCCTCAGGCTTTGACAGACGGTCGGGCGGCGGCATGTCCCTTGCCCGACTGATACGCGGCCCGCACGAATTGCCCTTGCACGGTAAGAGGGGCGTTGTCCGGGCCGTCCGGGCATGGCAAACGGCGGGCCATGATGACACTTTCGGAAATGGCGGTGGATGTTCTGACCACCGCGGACGGTCGGCAGAAAACCGCGAAATCCCGCGCCTACGCCGCGGAGTGGTTCGCCGCGCGCGCCGCCGGGACGCCCATTGCCATCGGTCGCGCCGAGCCGCCTTTGCGTCCCGCCCGCCCCGACCGGCCCGAACTCCTTGATCCCCGTGACGTGCCCAAACGCAAGCCCGGCAGCCCGCAGGGCCGTATCGCGCTGCTGCACGCTGTGGCCCATATCGAGCTGAACGCCGTCGATCTGCACTGGGACATCATTCCGCGCTTCGCCGACACGCCGATGCCCACGGGCTTCTACGACGACTGGGTAAAGGCGGCCGACGAGGAATCGAAGCACTTCAACCTGATGTGCGACTGCCTCGAGGAGCTGGGCTCGCACTATGGCGCCCTGCCCGCCCACGCCGGGATGTGGCGCGCCGCCGAGGACACCGTGGCCGACTTCATGGGGCGGCTCGCGGTCGTGCCGATGGTGCTGGAGGCCCGTGGCCTGGACGTGACGCCTGGCATGATCGAGATCTTCCGCAAGGCCGGCGCGATCTCTGCCGTCGCCGCACTGGAAACGATCTATGCCGAGGAGGTCGGTCACGTCGCCTATGGCTCGAAGTGGTTCCACTTCCTGTGCGGCCGTCACGACCGGGACCCGAAGGACGCCTTCCACACGCTCGTCAGGACGTACTTCCACGGCGCGCTCAAGCCGCCGTTCAACGATGAAAAACGCGCCGAAGCCGGTCTTCCCCCTGATTTTTATTGGCCTCTCGCCGAAAACATCCCCAAGAGAACCCCTTGATCCGTCTAGGAATCGGCGAATTCTTGCCGGTTTGGCCGAGTTCCGCGCACGATACAGGTCGCCCAGCCCAAATTTGTTGCACGCCCGTGATGCCCCCGGTAAGCCCGAAAGCGAGGCTGGGTTGGGGGACCGAGGCTTCGAAATGGGGACAATATAGGGACGGTCAGGTGCGAACACGTCTGGCAATAAAGACACATGCAATTCTAGAGCGCTTCTTTCCGGAGCGCCGACTCTTCCTCCGATCGGACAACGACACCCGATTCATCCGACTGAAATCCAGCACACAGGCCATCGCCTTTCTCGGCACCGCGCTCGTGATCAGCTGGACGACCATCGCGACCGCCATCCTGCTGATGGACTCCATCGGCGCCGGGAACTTCCGGGAGCAGGCGAAACGCGAACAGATCACCTACCAGCAACGGCTCAACGCCCTGTCGGCGGAACGCGACAACCGCGCCTCCGAAGCGCTGGCCGCGCAGAACCGGTTCAACGCCGCTCTGAAGCAGATCTCCTCCATGCAGACCGAACTGCTGGAGTCCGAGACCCGGCGCCGCGAACTGGAAACCGGCATCGACGTCATCCAGACGACCCTGCGCGACACCATGAAGGCGCGCGAGAGCGTGTCCGACCAGCTCGCCGCGCTCGAAGAGCAGATCCAGGGCGGTTCGGTGGCTGTGTCCGGCACCTCGCAGGAAGACAACACGCTCGACATCCTGTCCGACGCGCTGGCCCGCACCGCGGCCGAGCGTGACCAGGTGATCGCCGACGCACAGGACGCACTGATCCGCGCCTCCGAGATGCAGGCCCAGATCGAGATGATGGAAGAGAAGAACGACACGATCTTCCGCCAGCTCGAAGATGCCATGACCGTTTCCGTCAAGCCGCTCGACAAGATGTTCGAGAAGGCCGGCATGGACCCCGACCGCATCCTCAACCAGGTGCGCAAGGGCTACACCGGCCAGGGCGGCCCGCTGACGCCGCTGTCCTTCTCCACCATGGGTCAGGAGCCTTCGGGCGACACGATGCGCGCCAACAGCATCCTGAACCAGATGGACCGCCTGAACCTCTACCGCATCGCCGCGCAGAAGGCCCCCTTCGCCACGCCGCTGAAGGACCCGTTCCGCTTCACTTCGGGCTTCGGCTACCGCTGGGGCCGCCTGCACGCGGGCACCGATTTCGCGGCGCCGCACGGCACGCCGATCTATTCGACAGCCGATGGCGTCGTGGTCCACGCGGACTGGTCTTCGGGCTACGGTCGACTGGTCAAGATCCAGCATGAATTCGGCATCGAAACCCGCTATGCGCACATGTCGAAAATTCGGGTGAAGACCGGTCAAAGGGTCTCGCGCGGGCAGCGGATCGGTGATATGGGGAACACTGGACGGTCGACCGGGACCCACCTGCACTACGAGGTCCGTGTCGGCGGCAAACCCGTCAATCCCATGATCTATATCAAGGCTGCGAACGATGTTTTCTAAAAGCAAAATCAACGAACCCGGTCCCGGCAGCGATGCCGCGGCAAAACCCAGCGTTCCCGAGTCTGCGAAACCGTCCACCGGCGATTTCAAGCCCTCCGCTCCGAAGCCGAAGCCGCCGGCCTCCGTGCTGTCCCCGGACCTGCACGTAACAGGCAACATCAAGACCACCGGCGACATCCAGGTCGAGGGCACGGTCGAGGGCGACATCCGCGCCCACCTGCTGACCATCGGCGAAAGCGCCACCATCAAGGGTGAGGTCGTCGCAGACGACGTCGTCGTGAACGGTCGCATCGTCGGTCGCGTCCGCGGCCTGAAGGTCCGCCTGACCGCCACCGCGCGTGTCGAGGGCGACATAATCCACAAGACCATCGCGATCGAATCCGGTGCCCACTTCGAGGGTTCGGTGCAGCGCCAGGACGATCCGCTGAACGGCGGCAAGGCCCGCCCGATCGGCCAGGCCACCGCACAGGCCACGGCGATTCCGCCGCAGACCGGCGGCCAGCAGGGCTGACGCAAGCCACAGAAATTCCGGAAAAGGCCTCGCCAAAAGCTGGGCCTTTTGCTTTTCTGGACCGGACGATTACCGGAACGGACCTATTCAATGCCCAGACTTCTTGCCGCCCTTTTGATCACCCTCCTGCCGTCCGCCAGCATGGCCGCGACCCTCGCCCTGACCGACGATCCCGAATTCGGCTGCCTCGTGACCCTCGACGGCCCGATTGCTCCGGGCGACACCGAAACGTTCCTGTCGCTCATCAAACAGGCGTCCACCAATTCCCGCCACGCCGACCTGATCTGGTACACCGAATACGATGACGGCACACCGCCGGACATCGACCTCAAGGTGCCGTTGAACCTGTGCCTGAACAGCCCCGGCGGCGCGCTGACCGAGGCCATGAAGCTGACCGACGCGGTGCACGGCAGGCTGGGCACGATGGTGCGGCCCGGCGCGCGGTGCGAAAGCGCCTGCGCCCTCGTCTTCATGGCCGGCTCCTACGACACGGGCAGCGACATCGGCTATATCACCAGCCGCCACCTGCACGTCGACGGCAAGCTGGGCTTTCACGCGCCAAGCCTCTCGGTGCCGGAGGGCAGCTACGATGCGGCCTCCGTCGCGCGGGCTTACCAGGTGTCCGTCGCCGCCACGGCCAAGATCTTCCGCAACCTGGTGAACTACCGCTTTGCGCCCTCGCTCGCCGCGCGGATGCACGAGACGCCGCCGGAACAGATGTTCTACGTTTCCACCGTCCGCGAGGCCGCGCGCTGGGGCATTTCGGTGGTGGGTGTCGATACGCCCTCTGCCATCTCCGACGCGGTGATCCGCACCGCTTGCGGGAACCTCTATCGCCGCACCAGGGACCAGCTGAACAGTGACCCCGACTCGTGGAGCCGCAACGGCCACAACGGCGCGCCGGTGGACCGCCCCGAGCGCGAGACCTTCACCTACACCAACTTCGGGATGGAGGCGCTCGGCACCTGCGAGGGCCGGTTCCTCGACCCGGGCGACGAGTACAACCTTGCCCGCACATGGTGGCCCGTCAGCAGCGTCGTGCAGAATGCCACCTGGGCCACCGCCGCCTTCCCCGACGCCCAGCCGACGCTGTTCTTCTCGTTCCTGCAGTCGTTCATGGCCTGGCCCGGCGAGGTGCCGCTGGCCGCCCTGCCCCGCAACGGTCAGGCGATCGAGATGACGCAGCCCGGCAACTGCTTCGTCTACGACTCCAGCGACAGGCTGATCGACCGGGAGCCCTGCACCCGCATCCAGAGGGCCGAACCGGACGGGCGGCTGGTGTCGCTGCACGACTGGCCGTCCGGTGCGCGCACCGTGATCGAACTGGAGGGCGGCATCCGGCGGATCAACGGCGGCGAAGCCTACGCCTGGTACTGGCCCGAACCGAAACCGCAGGGCGCCGGTGAGACCTGCACGCAGAACACATCGTCCGGCAACTCCTTCTGTTTCCATCTGGACTGAGTCGCACCGCGGCGGCGGGCAAGACGCGCCAGTTGCCCCAGCGGCAGGACGAGTCGCATGCCCCTTTCGAGGGGCACGTTCGCGTTTCAGTTGCGCTCGAAATGCAAGCAGGTTCCCTCAGGACGCATGTTTTCGGGACGTTTTTTGCCGCGATGCGGCGGAATTGCGCGCAACTCGTTGCCCGGCGCAAAAATGCGGCGTTTCGGCGCTTGAAAAACCGCTCGCGGAAAGCAACCTAGGCTCGACAATACAGAGGCGACGCCGCAAACATATGCCCGCAACTTACCGTAATGCTGTAACTTCTTCGTTCCTCACCCGCAGGACCCTGTTCGCTCAGACCTTCGCCGCGGCCATGCTTGCCGCTTGCCGCGGCGCAGCACAGGCAGAGCCCGAGAGCAGCCCCGAACCGGAGGCCGAAGGCGCCCCCTTCTCCTTCGACTGGCTGGCCGACCGGCAGCGCGAGAGCGCCGGGCGCGAATGGGTTCCTCCTCCCGTTCTGGATGAGGAGGTGTCGGGTCTCGACTACGACGCCTACCGCCAGATCCAGTTCCGCCCGGACCACGCCCGCTGGTCCGGCCCGAAGTCACGCGTCGTGCTGCACGGCTACCATCCGGGCTGGCTGTTCGACCGCCCCGTGCGCCTGAACGAGATCGTCGACGGCACCGCGCGCCCGATGCGCTTCACCGGCGGCGACTTCCGCTACGGCGAGAACGTCGCTCAGCGCTTTCCCGACGACTTCGAGTTTCCGGGCGTCGCGGGCTTCCGCCTGAACGCGCCGGTGAACTCGCCCGACCGCTTCGACGAGGTCGTGTCTTTCCTTGGCGCGAGCTACTTCCGCGCGCTCGGCAAGGGCAACGTTTATGGCCTCAGCGCCCGCGGTCTGGCGCTCAACACCGCCATCGGCGGCGAAGAGGAATTCCCCTTCTTCTCGGAGTTCTGGATCGAGCGTCCCGAACCGGGCACCTCGCACGTGGTCTTTTACGCCGCGCTGGAAAGCCCCTCGGTCGCCGGCGCCTACCGCTTTGCCATCACGCCGGGCGAGACCACGACGATCGACGTGGAACAACGCCTGTTCTTCCGCAACGACGTGCGCCAGCTCGGTATCGCGCCGCTGACCTCCATGTTCCTGTTTGCGCCGAACGACGTGGGCCCGTTCCACGACTACCGCGAACGGGTGCACGACAGCGAGGCGCTGATCGTAGATACCAGCGACCACCGCTTTTTCCGTCCGCTCAGCAACCCGGAGACGCTGGCAAACTCCTATGTCGGGGCAAACGCGCCGACTGCCTTCGGCCTCGTGCAGCGCAACCGTGCCTTCGAGGATTACCTCGACGCCCACGCTTACTACGAAAAGCGTCCCTCGCTCATCGTGGAGCCGGTGGGCGACTGGGGCCGCGGCGCGGTCCGGCTGATCGAGATCCCGACCGACCTGGAAAGCAACGACAACATCGTGGCCTTCTGGGTGCCGGAGGCCGAGGTGCAGGCCGGAGACGCACGGGAGTTCTCCTACCGCCTTCACTGGGGCATGGCGCCGCTCGGCAGCGATACACAGTATGCCCGTGTTTTGCGCACTTTGACCGGTTTTGGCGGCGTAGCAGGCATAAATCCGCAGAAGGATCGGCAAAAATTCGTCATCGACTTCGATGCGGAACGAATGACGGAACTCGACGACGACACGCCTGTTGAGGAAGTGGTTTCCGCGGTCAACGGCGAGATCGTGGAAACCATTCTGGAACGCCTCGAGGAGCCGCACCTCTGGCGACTGGTGATCGAGGTCCGCGCAACAGGGCCTCAACCGGTCGAACTCAAGGCCGACCTTCAACAGGGTAATCGCCGTCTGACGGAAACATGGTTGTACCAATGGAAGAAAAACTGATGGGCCGGTCCGAAACTCAGGACATGTTCGGACTGCCGCCGAACGCGCCGCTCGACATGCCATCTCAGGTTCTGGAACGCAGCCGGCCGCGCTACGTTCCTCTGCTGTCGCGCTGGCTGATGTGGCGCAATGCCTGACCGGAGCGCCGTCCGTCCGGACGCCCCGACGGTTCTCGTCCGCACGCTGGCCCTGACCTTCACCTTCGGTGCGGCGGCTTTTGCCGCGACGCTGATGGCCGACGCCGCGATCAGCGACGGTGTGCAGGCGCTCGACCTCGCGCGCATCGCGCTGATCTTCGTCACCACGCTGTGGCTGGCGTGGGGCGCGGTGCAGGCGCTTGTCGGCCTGCCCCGGTTGCGGCGCCGCATCGACATGGATTCCCTGCCGAAGCCCACCGCGCCCACGGTCGTGCTCCTGCCGATCTGCAACGAGGACCCCGAGGCCGCCGCCAACCGCATCCGTGCGATGATGCGCTCGTGCATGTTCGCCGAGGTAAAGGTCGACTTCGCGATCCTGTCGGACACCCGCGATCCCAAGGCGCAACTGAAGGAGCGCGCGGCCTTTGCCGACCTGCTCCAGCCGCGCGACGACGGGCTGCGCGTGTTCTATCGCCTGCGCGAGAACAACCACGGCCGCAAGGCCGGCAACGTCGAGGAGTTCATCCGCCGTTTCGGGGGCGCCTACGAATTCGCGGTGATCCTCGATGCCGACAGCCTCATGGAGGGTGCCACCATCGGGCACCTGATTTCGCGCATGATGGCGGACCCGCGCCTTGGCCTTCTGCAGACGCTGCCGAAGGTGATCGGCGCCTCGTCGCTGTTCGGACGGGCGATGCAGTTCGCCGCCAGCTTTCACGCGCCGGTCTTTGCGCGCGGCCTGCAGCGGATGCAGGGCGGCACCGGGCCGTTCTGGGGGCACAATGCCATCGTGCGCGTACGCGCCCTCGCCCAGTGCTGCGGTCTGCCCGTGCTGCGCGGCACGCCGCCCTTCGGCGGTGTCATCCTGAGCCACGATTACGTCGAGGCGGCGCTTCTGGCGCGCGGCGGCTGGCGGGTCGAACTCGACAGCACCATTCCCGGCTCTTACGAGGAAGGCCCGGACAACATCGTGGCCTTTGCCCGCCGCGACCGCCGCTGGTGCCAGGGCAACCTGCAGCACATGCGGCTGGTCGGCGCGCCGGGCCTTCTGGGGTGGAGCCGCTTCGTCTTTGTTCAGGGCATCGCATCCTACCTCGTGCCGCTGCTCTGGGCCGCGTTCCTCGTGACCTCCGTCGCCGCGACCGCGACCGCGCCCCTGCCGGACTACTTCCCGGAACCGCACCAGCTTTTCCCGGTCTTCCCCGACGACCGCACGCGCGAGATCGTGGCGCTGGCCATCGGGATCATCGGCCTCCTTTTGCTGCCCAAGTTCGGCATCCTGCTGCACGCGGCGCTCGACCGCCGGACGCGCGATTTCGGCGGCACCGCACGCTCCGCTGCCTCAGTCACGACAGAGATCCTGCTTTCCTCGCTGCTGGCGCCGGTCATGCTGATGTACCAGACCCGCGCGGTTGTGCAGGTGCTGTCCGGTCAGGACGGCGGCTGGCCCGCGAACCAGCGCGGCGAGGGGCGGCTGTCCCTGCTCGACGCATGGCGCGCCTCCGGCTGGATCGCGCTTTGCGGACTGGCCGCCCTTCTGGCCGCCACCTACCTCGCCCCTGCGCTGACCGTGTGGCTCCTGCCGGTGACCGTGCCGATGATCGGTGCGCCGCTCCTGCTGGCCTCGACGTCTCACCCGGTCGGCCGCAGCGTCTTCCTCACCCCCGAGGAAACCGCCCCCGCGCCCGTGATCGCCGCCTTCCGGGTCCTGAGCGAGCGCGCGCGGACCGACCGCGCCCAAGACACCGCGGCAGAGCAGACCTCTGACGCCAACCCCGAGACGTCCGATGTCCCCGTCCGCGCAACCTGACCGCAAGATCGTCCCCATGCCCGCACGGCCCGGCCCCGCGCCGAAGGAGCGCGATCCGCGGATCGACTTCTTTCGTGGCGTCGCGCTGATGATGATCCTCATCAACCACATGCCCGGCAACCCGTGGGAGGCGATCACCAACCGCGAGCTCGGCTTTTCCGACGCGGCAGAGGCGTTCTTTGTCATGTCCGGCATCGCGGCGGGCATCGCCTATTCCCCTGCCATCGCCCGCTGGCTCGACGGCAAGGGCGGGCTGCGCGCGGCGCTGACGCCGATGTGGCGACGGGCATGGACGCTGTACCTTGTGCAGATCCTGCTGACGGTCATCGCGCTCGGCCTCTTTGCCTGGGCGGCGGACACCTTCCTGCTGTCGAAGTTCAGGACGATGCACAATCTGGGCCTGATCTACTCCGACACGCGGGCGGCGCTGACCGGCATTCCGATCCTCGGCTACCAGATCGGCTACGTGAACATCCTGCCCACCTACATCGTCCTGATGATGGCCGGGCCGCTGATCCTCGCCGCCGCGATCCGCTGGCCGTGGCAGACGCTGACCGCCTCTGTCGCGCTGTGGTGGGTCGCCGGTGCCTACCGGCTGAACATCCCCAACCATCCGGGCGGCGGCGGCTGGTTTCTGTCGCCGCTGTCATGGCAGCTGATCTTCCTCGTCGGGCTAATGATCGGCCACCGGCACCGGCGCGGAGAGCGGATGGTCCCGGTCAACCGCACCCTGTTCTACGCCGCGCTGTTCTTCGTGGTCTTCGCCTTCGCGTGGCGGCATGTTCCGGCCCTCGGATCCTTCATGAACCACAAGATGGCACAGCTCAGCAGCCTTGGCGCGCCGTACCACATCACGACGCACAACAAGACGCTGCTGGCCGCGCCGCGCCTGCTGCATGTGCTGGCGATGCTCTATGTCCTGTCCTGCCTGCCCGTGGTGCGCAGCATTGCCGCGCATACGGCATCGGCGCCGCTGCGGCTTCTGGGGCAGCATGGTCTGCTGGTCTTTGCGATCGGCACAGTGCTGGCGCTGATCGGGCAGATCCTGATGGATGTCGAACCGAATGTCGCATGGCTGCCTTGGATGCTGCCGCCGCTCGCTGCGCTGATCTCCTACGCGGCGGTGCGGATCGCCATCTGGGGTACCGTGCCGCGCAGCCCGACGCCGGACCGGGCGGCCACGGTCCCGGCGGCGCCGATGCGGGATCTCGCCTGAAACCGGCTTGCATGGGCGCGGTTGCCGCACGAGAGTGACGCAAACCGCGCCCGGAGCCTGACCGATGACCACCACCGAAGCCTATGCCGCCGCCCTCACCGGGGCGCACACCTCGCGACAGCGGGCGGACGCCAGCGCGCTTCCCGCGCCCACCTACGAAGAGGCGCTGGCCATCCAGTCCCTCGTGATGCCGGCCCTCGGCGCGGTCAGCGGCTTCAAGGTCGGGGACCGTGTCGACGGCCCGCCAGTCATTGCACCGATCCCGGCCAGCCGGACGCTCGCTTCGGGGGCGGTGGTTCCGGTCATCGACCTTCTCGGCATCGAGCTTGAGATCGGGTTCGAATGCCTGACCGACGACGCACCTGACCTCAGGAACCCCGCGCAAAGCTTCCGCCCGCGGATCGTTCTCGAACTGGTGGACACCCGCCTGACGGGCCGCGAGCTCGATCCGATGACCAAGCTGGCGGACATGCAGATCAACGCGGGCCTGATCCTCGGCCCGGCGCTGGAGAATTGGGACGGCAGCGACTTTTCCACCGTCAACGCGCGGCTCATCTGCAACGACCGCACGGTGATCGACGGGCCTGCGACGGTGCCCGGCGGCTCCGCCCTCGCCAACCTCGCGCTGTTCTGCGCACATGTGGGCCGGCATTGCGGCGGGCTGCACAAGGGGCAGACCGTCATCACCGGCTCGCTCTCCGGTCTCGAGTATTTTCCCGCCGGGACGAAGGTGCTCGGGCACATCGACGGCTTCGGCGGCATCGGCTGCACCCTCGGCTAGGTGTCCTCGCGCGCCTCCGCCAGCAGACCGCCTGTCCGCTCGACCAGGTACTCCGCCACCAGCCGCGCCGCCCGCGACAGCGCCCGCCGCGCATCGATCACGACGGAGATCGTCGGCGGCACCAGCCCCTTGTCCTTCAGCGGCAGGAACAGCAGATCGCCGCTGCGCAGCTCCGGCAGCACGTCGAGTTCGGAGGTGATCATCGCCACATCGCCCCTGAGCAGTGCACGTTTCAGCACCTGAAGCGAGTTCGACGCCAGCACCGGCACGTTCTCTGCGAAAAACCAGGCGTGGCGGTTGTCCATGTATTGCCGGATCGGCAGCCGCGCGCTTTGCGACACCAGCGCATGGCCCGACAGCTTGGCGAGCGAGACCTCCGCCTCCACCGCGAGGGGATGTTCCGGCGCGACGATACAGCCGAAGCGCAGCTTGTCGGTCCACAATACGTGCTGATGGCGCAGGCGCGGCATGTCGAAGGCGATGGCGACCTCCACCGCGCCCTCGTCCAGTTGCCGCGCCGCCTGTGACGGCGGCACGATGTCGAGGTTCAGGCGCAGCTGCGGGTGCTCTTCCCTCAGCCAGACGTGCAGGTCCTCGAGGACGCCGTTCGCCATGCTGTCCATCGCGGCAAGCCGCACGCTGCCGCGTTCCTGTCCGCGCATCTCCTGCAGGTCGGTTTCCAGCCGCTCGGCATCCGACCGCCAGCGGCGCGCCATGACGACGACCGCCTCTCCGGCGGCTGTGGGGCGCATGCCGCGCGGCAGGCGTTCGAACAGCGGCGCGCGGTTGGCCTCTTCCAGCGCCTTGATGTGCCGGTCGATGGCCGAAGCGGCGATTCCCAGGGCGCGCGATGCGGCCTGCACCGATCCGTGTTCGGCAACTGCCTCAACATACAGCAAAGGGCGCGGAACGAGATGCATTTTCATGCGAATACCCGAATTATCCATTCTCAATTCGAGAACGGAAACTCACACATTTTGTCATGGATGGCAATTCAAACCGTCGCTAGCCTTGGGGTCGACGGTTCGGCCCGCCAACAGAAAGACCACGCAACATGCAAGACAACGCCCCCCACAGCCAGACCCATGACACGGTGATAAAAGGTGCGCGCGTCGTGACCTCCGGCGCGGTGACGGAATGCGAGATCGGCATCGTCGCGGGGCGGATCGTAACGCTGGGCAGCGGGCTGTCGGGGCGCGAGGTCATCGACGCCACCGGCCTGATCGCCATGCCCGGCGGCATCGACAGCCACGTACATATCTCGCAGCCCTCCGGACCGGGTGTCGAGATGGCGGATGACTTCGCCTCCGCCACGCGCTCCGCCGCCTGCGGCGGGAACACCACGGTCATGCCCTTCTGCCTCGCGACCGAAGGCCAGACCCTGCGCGAAGCCGTGGCCGCCTACATGGCGAAGGCCGAAGGCCAGTGCCTGACCGACGTGTCCTTCCACCTGATCGTGACAAAGGCCGACCCGGTGACGCTTGGTCAGGACCTGCCCGCGCTGATCGCCGAGGGGATGACCAGCTTCAAGGTCTTCATGACCTACCAAGGCATGCGCCTGACCGATGCGGAGATCCTGCAGGTCATGGACGTGGCCCGCGAACAGGGCGCGCTGACCCTGGTGCACGCCGAGAACGAGGACGCCATCGAGTTCCTGCGCGACAAGGCGGAGCGCACGGGCCAGACCTCTCCGGTCAACCACGCCCGCACACGCCCTGTCCCTGTCGAACGCGAAGCCACCCACCGCGCCACCACGCTGGCCGAGGTGGCGGGCGTGCCGGTGATGATCGTGCATGTCTCGAACGGTGCCGCGCTTGAAGAGATCCAACGCGCAAGGGCCCGCGGCGTGCGCGTGCTGGCAGAGACCTGCCCGCAGTACATCACCCTGACCGCCGACGATCTGGACCGCGCGGGGTTCGAGGGGGCGAAGTGGGTCTGCTCTCCGCCGCCGCGCGACACCGCCGAACAGGCGGCGATCTGGACCGGGCTGACCTCCGGCGCCTTCGACGTCTTTTCCTCCGACCATTGCCCGTTCCGCTTCGACGACAGCCACGGCAAGGATGTGCCCGGCGCGCGCAAGTCCTTCCGCAACATCCCGAACGGCATTCCGGGCGTGGAAACGCGCCTGCCGATCCTGTTCTCCGAAGGCGTCAGCAAGGGCCGCATCAGCCTGCAGACCTTCGCCGCGCTGACCGCAACCAACCACGCCCGCATCTACGGGCTGGAACACAAGGGCAGCATCGCCATCGGCATGGACGCCGACATCGTGCTCTGGGATCCGTCGATGACCCGCACCATCACGCAGGACATCCTGCACCACGGCGCCGACTACACGCCTTGGGAGGGCTTCGAGGTGACGGGCTGGCCCGTGCGCACCATCCTGCGCGGGCAGACTGTCACGCAGAACGGCGAACCCGTGGGCCAGCCCACAGGCCATCACGTCGCCCGCGCCAAGCCGGAGGTCGCGGCATGAGCTTCGATCCCGTCGACGGCATCCGCATCGGGATGCTCACGCCGTCCTCCAATACCGTGCTGGAACCCTACACCTCGGCGATGTTCGCGCCGTTTGGCGACGCCGCCACCGCGCACTTCGGCCGCTTCCGGGTGGTCGAGATCTCCATGTCGGAGGCGTCGCAGTCGCAGTTCACACTCGAACCGATCCTCGAAGCCGCCGAGCGGCTGGCGGAGGCGAAACCCCACCTGATCGCATGGAACGGCACCTCGGCCTCGTGGCTGGGGCTGGAGAAGGACCGCGCCCTCTGCGCCGCCATCACCGAGCGGACAGGCGTGCCCGCCACCTCCACGATCCTCGCCTACGACACGCTCTTCAGGGCGATGAATGTCCGGCGGCTTGGTGTCGTCACGCCGTATATCGAGGACATCGAGACCCGGATGATCGCGAACTATGCCGCACAGGGGATCGAGGTCACCGCCACCCGGCGGCTCGACGACAAGGGCAACTACAGCTTCGCCACCTACCCGGCGGCCCAGGTCGGCGCCATGGTCGAGGAGGTCGCGGCCTCTGAACCGGACGCCATCGCCATCGTCTGCACCAACTTCCGCGGCGCCCCCGAAGCGGCGCGCATCGAAGAAGCCACCGGCATCCCGGTGCTCGATTCCGTCGCCGTCACGGCGGCGCACTGCCTGCGCGAGACCGGGCTGGACCCGTCGCGCGTCACCGGATGGGGGAGCGTCTTCGCACGTTTCGCAGCCCTGTCCTGAACACCGAACGACACGACAAAGACCCACCAAGGAGACACCCATGATCCGAACGATCGCAACCTGCGCCGCGGCGCTGGCCGTCCTCGCCGTGCCTGCGTCCGCCGAAACCCTGCGCGTGATGGGCCAGCCCGTCGCCACCGGCCTCATCCAGAAAAACGTCGAACAGCCGTTCTTCGAGAACTTCGCCGAGGAAACCGGCCTCGACGGCTTCACCGCCGATTACCAACCGGTCGACGTCACCGGCATCAAGGACACCGAGCAGCTGCGCATCCTCAAGGACGGCCTGTTCGACATCGTCTCGCTGCGCCTGTCGCAGGTCAGCCGCGACGAACCCACAATCCTCGGCCTCGACCTCGTCGGCCTGAACCCCGACTACGAAACCGGCAAGAAGACGGTCGAAGCCTTCGCCCCCGTGGTCGACGCCCGCCTGCAGGAGAAGTTCAACACCAAGCTGCTGGGCGTCTGGCCGTTCGGTCCGCAGGTGCTGTTCTGCGAGCCCGAGATCGGCTCGCTGGCCGACCTCAAGGGTCTGAAGGTACGCGTCTACGACCAGAACCTGGCAGAGTTCATCAGCCTCGTCGGCGGCACGCCCGTCCCGCTCAGCTTCCCCGAGGTGCAGCAGTCGCTGGCCCGCGGCGTGGTCGACTGCGCCATCACCGGCCCGTCCTCTGCCAATTCCGCCGGCTGGCCGGAAGTGACTTCCTACACCCTGCCGATTGCCTTCCAGCTTGCGATGAACGGCTACGGCATCAACCTCGACACATGGAACAAGATGACGCCCGAGCAGCAGGACAAGCTGCAGGCGGGCTTCGACAAGCTGTCCGACAAGATCTGGGCCTACTCCGAGGAGCTGTTCGACGACGCAGTGAACTGCAACACCGGCGCCGAGCCCTGCGAGACCGGCACCTCCTACGACCTGAAGCTGGTGGAACCGACCGCCGCCGACAAGGAACTGGTGGGCACCGCCGTGCCGAACGTCTCCTTCCCGGCGTGGAAAGAGGTCTGCGACGCCACCAACCCGGGCTGCTCGGACGCGTGGACCGCCGCCACCGGCCAGAGCATGTAATTCCCCCGATGCCTCCGGGCCGGCGACGGCCCGGGGGCGCCCTTCCCCTCGCCCGGAGACACCGAATGGACCGCCTTGCCACATGGATCAGCCGCCTGTTCGGATGGGCGCTCCTGTTCCTGTCTGCCTTCGTCGCGCTGGAAACGGTGCTGCGCAAGGTCTTCAACACCTCCCTTCAGGGTGCCGACGAGCTGGGCGGATACGTCCTCGCCCTCGGGGCCGCTCTGTCCTTCATCGTCGCCATGGCCGACCGCGCACACATCCGCATCGACGTGCTGCACGCGCGCTTCCCGGTAAAGGTGCAGGCCGCGCTCGACTGGCTGTCGGTGCTGTCGCTCGGCATCCTTGGGCTCTTCTTCCTCTATGTCGGCTGGTTCGTCATCGCCGACACGCTCGACTACGGATCTACCGCAGCGACGCCCTGGCGCACGCCGCTGATCTGGCCGCAGTCCGCATGGTACGCGGGCCTCGCGGTCTTTGCGCTCTGCTCCTTCGTCCTCGCAGGCCGCGCGACCCGGCTGTTCCTCACCGGACGCCATGCCCAGCTTGCCGCCGAATTCAACCCGACCTCCGCCGAAGAGGAGCTTTCCGAAGAGCTCCAGCAGCTTCAGGACCGCTGACACATGGGTATTCTCGACATCCTCGTGGGCTTCATCGTGATGATGGGCCTGCTTCTGGCCGGGCTGCCGGTCGCCACCGTGATGGTTGCAATAGGCGTCGCAGGCGGCATGATCCTTTACGGACCCGTCCTGCTGAAAAGCATGGGGCCGGTGCTCTGGGGCACCTCGAACGAGCCGGTTCTGACCGCCATTCCGCTGTTCATCCTGCTGGGGGAACTGCTGCTGCGCTCGGGCCTTGCCGACCGCATGTATGGCACGCTGGCGCTCTGGCTCGGGCGGTTGCCGGGCGGCCTTTTGCATACCAACATCGGCTGCTGTTCGCTGTTCGCCGCGACCTCCGGCTCTTCCGTCGCCACGGCCGCGACCGTGGGCACCGTCGCCCTGCCCGCGCTCACCGAACGCCGCTACCGCCCCTCCCGCGCGCTGGGGTCGCTGGCGGCGGGCGGCACGCTGGGCATCCTCATCCCGCCGTCGGTCAACCTCCTGGTCTACGGCTCGCTGGCCAGCGTCTCCGTCGGACAGCTCTTCATCGCGGGCATCGTGCCCGGCATCCTGCTGACGCTCCTGTTCATGGTCTTCATCGCCGCGCAGGACATCCTGTCGCCCGGCGGCGCCTTCGAGGACGCGCACGTACCCTGGGCGGTGAAGATCCGCGCGCTGAAGAACCTCGTGCCCGCTGCCACCGTCTTTGCCATCGTCATGGGTTCCATCTACCTCGGCATCGCCACACCGACCGAAAGCGCCGCGCTGGCCGTTCTGACCGCACTCGGTTTCGTCGCGGCGGAGGGCAAGCTGACCCGCGAGTTCCTCGATGTCTGCTTTCGCAAGACCGCGCGCACCACCGGCATGATCCTCATGATCATCGTCGCCGCCTTCACCCTGAACGTGACGCTTGCGCTTGGCGGCGTGACCCGGGTGATGACGGTCTGGGTCGACAGCCTCGGTCTCACGCCGGTAGAGTTGCTTTTCGCGCTTATGCTGTTCTACGTGATCCTCGGGATGTTCATGGACGTGCTGTCCATGCAGGTTCTGACGATCCCCATCGTCGTGCCGATCGTCACCGCGGCGGGCATCGACCCGGTCTGGTTCGGCATCTTCGTGGTGCTCATGTGCGAACTGGGCATGATCACCCCGCCGGTGGGCATGAACCTCTACGTCGTGCAGGGCGTCCGGAACGACAAGGGCCCCTTCACCGACGTGGTCACCGGCGCCGTGCCCTATGCCGCGCTCATGCTGCTCTTCACCTCGGCCCTGATCCTTTGGCCCTCCATCGCAACCTGGCTTCCCGATGCGGTCGGACGATGAGCCTCGACAGCATGAAGACCCTGCCCGATGCCACCGCCCTCATCGACGTCTTCGGCAACGGCACCAGCGACCCTGTCGAGGTGATCGAACGCCACCTCGACACCATCGCTCAACGCGAACCCGAACTGAACGCCTTCTCGGCCCGCGCCACCGATGTGCGCGACCTGGCCCGCGCCGCCCGCGACCGCTGGCAGGCGGGCACACCCCTTGGTCCGCTCGACGGCGTGCCGGTGATCGTGAAGGACAACCTCGTGTCCGCAGGTCTTCCGGCGGCATGGGGCAATCCGGAGCTCCGGCGCCGCGTGCCCGAACATGACGAGAAGCCGGTCGCCGCCCTGCGCGCCGCCGGGGCCATCGTCCTCGGCAAGGGCAACACGCCGGAGTTTGCCGTCGAAGGCTACACCGCCAATGCAGCCTTCGGCGTGACCCGCAATCCGTTCGACCCGGCACTGACGCCCGGCGGTTCGTCCGGCGGGGTGGTCGCGGCCGTCGCGTCCGGCATGGCGGTTGCCGGGATCGGCACGGACGGCGGCGGCTCCATCCGGCGACCCGCGGGCTACACCGGCCTCTGGGGGCTGAAGCCCGGGATCGGCAGCGTGCCGCGCGGCAACGGGCTGCCGCAGGTCCTGCTCGATTTCGAGACGGTTGGCCCGATCACCCGCTCCGCCCGCGACCTCGCGCTGTTCCACGGCGTCCTTGCCGGGCGCCCGGTCCGGCACGTGACCCGACCCGCCCGCATCCTCGCGGTCGGGCGCATCGCCGACGCCCCCTGCGACGCATCCATCCGCGCGGCCTTTGCCGAGACAATGGACCGGCTGCGTGCCCTGGGCCACGAGGTCACCGAAAGCCCGCTGCCCCTCGACCTCGATCCGCTGAACGAGGTCTGGTCGGGACTGGCGGAGATCGGCCTCGCCCATCTGGCCTGGCGCGACCCCGCGGTGATGGAAGCCGCCGCAGATAAGTACAAGGCCATGGCGGCGCGCGGCGCGCAGGTCTCTGCCGTCCAGCTCTACGAGGCGCTGACCCGGGTCTTCGCCCTGCGCGAGGAGGTCCGCGACCTCTGGGGGCATGACGCAGTGCTGATGCCGACCGCCGCCGCCCCGCCATGGCCCGCGACGGAGGTCTACCCGGACACCATCGACGGCCAGCCCGCCGGACCGCGCGGCCACGCCGTCTATACCGGCTGGGTCAATGCGTCCGGCCTGCCCGCCATGGCCTTCCCGGCGGGGCGTGCAAACGGCCTGCCCATAGGGATGCAACTGGTCGGGCGCCACGGCGGCGAGGACCTGCTGCTCAGCATTGCCGCCACGCTCGACGCCTGAGCGCGTCGGGCGCGCCAGCCGAAAATCAGGTCAGCTCGATCACCGCATCGACCTCCACCAGAGCCTTCGCCGGGAGGGAGGACACGTTGACCGCGGTGCGCGCATGGCGGCCCGCATCGCCGTAGAGATCGATGAAGAGCTGCGAGGCGCCGTTCACGATCATCGGCCCCTCGCCGAAATCCGGCGGCGCCGCGACGAAGCCGCCCAGCCGGACGACCTCCTTCACCCGGCTGAGCGACCCGGCGACCTTCTTGATGCAGAACAGCAGGTTCAGCGCGCACATCCGTGCCGCTGCCTGCCCTTCGGCCATGTCGAACCCCTCGCCCACCGGCCCGAAGTATTTCGGCTGACCTTCCCACTCGCAGATCTGGCCGGACAGGAACAGCAGGTTGCCGGTGATCTTGCCCGGCAGGAACAATGCGCGCGACGGTGCGGAGGGCGGGAGTTCCAGCCCCATCTCCGCCAGCTTCGCCTCGATAGGGCAGCTCATGCCGGCACCGCGGTCAGCGCCATGGCCGCCCGGATCAGCGACAGGTCCGAGCCGCGCGGCCCGATCAGCGAGACGCCGTAGGGCGCGCCGTCGACCTTGCCCGCGGGCATCACCACCTGCGGAAGGCCCGCCAGTCCCGCCACGCACAGAAGCCGCATCGCGTCGTGCCGGAAGCCGTCGAAGACCTCGACCGGCGCATCCAGCCGGAACGGCGCGTCATGCACGACCGGCGCCAGCAGGACCCCTTCGGCGCCGAGCAGCCGGTCCATCGACGCGGTGAAGGCTGCGCGGGCGGTGCGGGCGACCTCGGCCTCCGCCTCTGTCAGGGCTTCGGCTGCATCGGCGCGCCCGTCGATGCCGCGCACCAGCGGCATGCCAGAGGAACGGATGAACGGCACCACGTCGACCTTCGCGTCCGCCGACATGGTGGCGAGGAAGGTCTTGTAGGTCGCCTCCACCCCTTCCGGGAAGACCGTAACCTCCGCCGCCTCCAGCCCGCCGAAGGCCGCCTCGTAGACCACCCGCTGCTCCGGCCCCAGTTGCGCCAGCATGTCCACGGGCCGCATCAGGCGCGGCGCTTCCGGCAGGGGTGCCGTGTCCTCCATCAGGACCGACATGGCCCGCAGGAGCGTTTGACCGTCGCGCGCGAAGAGCCCGCAGGTGTCGTAGCTAGACGCCAGTTTCTGCACCGCCTCCAGCGAGATCACGCCATGCGTCGGCCGGATGCCCCAGATCCCGCAGAAGCTGGCGGGGGCGCGCACCGATCCGCCGGTGTCCGATCCCACGGCGATGTCGCACAGCCCCGCGGCCACCGCCACAGCAGATCCCGAAGACGACCCCCCCGGGATGCGGTCAGGTGCCGCCGGGTTCACCGGCGTGCCGAAATGCGCGTTCATGCCGTACATCGACCACGCCAGTTCGTCGGTATGGGTCTTGCCGACAAAGGCAGCGCCGGCCTCCAGCAGGGCCTCCACCGCCGGGGCGTTCGCCTGCTTGACCTCGCTCATGGCGAGTGCTGTCGGACAGCCCGACCCGGTGCGGTAGCCCGCCACGTCGTAGATGTCCTTCACGCCCAGCGTGAGCCCCGCCAGAGGTCCGCCCCCGGCAGAGGCCACGCGCACCGGCGGGTAAGGCATGAAGCAGCGGAAGGGGTCTTTGTCGATCAGCATGTGGTTTCCGGTCTTTCAGTCATTCGGCGACGACGGGCTCTTCGGCGCGAAGGCAGGCGACGCGGCGGCGCGGGGCCGGCTCGATCATCGGCGGCAGCGCGGCGCGGCACTCCGGCAGGACCCGTGGGCATCGGGGCGCAAAAGAGCACGAGTCGGGCCGTTCTTCCAGAGCGGGCGGCGCACCGGGGATGGCGTTCAGCCGCTCTCCGCGCGCCACGTCGTGCAAGTTGGCCGCCAGAAGGCCCTGCGTATAGGGATGGCGCCCGTCGCGGATGATCTCGCGCGTGGTGCCTTCCTCGGCGATCTGGCCCGCGTACATCACCGCGACCCGCTCGGAGATCTCCACCGCCACGCCGATGTCGTGGGTGACGAAGATCACGCCCATGCCGAATTCCTTCTGCAACTCGCGCAGCAGCAGCAGGATCTGGATCTGCACCGTGGCGTCCAGCGCCGTCGTCGGCTCGTCCGCCAGCAGAAGGCGCGGACGACATGCCAGCGCCAAAGCGATCATCACCCGCTGCCGCATGCCCCCCGACAGTTCGTGCGGGTAGTTGTGCAGGCGGCGGTAGGCCGAAGGGATGCGCACCCGGTCCAGCATGTCGAGCGCGGTGGACATGGCGTCCTCCCGGCTGACGCCCTTGTGGCGCATCACCGATTCCGCGATCTGGTGGCCGACGGTGTAGACCGGGTCCAGCGCCAGCGCCGGTTCCTGGAACACCATCGAAACCTCGCCGCCGCGGTACTTCTGCAGCGCCTTGCCCTTCAGCGACAGCACGTCCACGCCGTTCACGTGGATGGAACCGTCGATCTTCGTGCGCTTCGGCGGCAGAAGGCCCAGGAGCGTCTTCAGCGTCACCGACTTGCCCGACCCGCTTTCACCGAGCAGGGCCAGCGTCTCTCCCTGCTCCATGCTGAGCGAGACGTCGTTGATCGCGTGCACCGTGCGTTTGCCCGCGAAGCGGACCGACAGGTTGCGGATGTCCAGAAGCCTGGTCATGCGGGCACCCCCTCTCCTGCCTTCGGATGGCCCGACTGCGCGTCGTAGAGGTGGCAGGCCACCCTGTGCCCGGCATTGGTGGAGAGCCCGCCCAGCACCGGCACCTTCGACTTGCAGACCTCGGAGGCGAACCGGCACCGCGTGTGGAACCGGCAGCCGGAGGGGGGATTGATCGGGTTCGGCGGATCGCCCGCAAGGGGTGGCTCTTTCGTGCGGTTGTCGGGGTCCATCGACGGCATGGCCGAGAACAGCGACCGCGTGTAGGGATGCGCCTGGCGTTCCCAGATGCTGTCCACCGGCGCGATCTCGACCACCTCGCCGAGATACATCACGAGGATGCGGTCCGAGATGTAGCGCACCACGATCAGGTCATGGCTGATGAAGATGTAGGTCAGCCCGAATTCCTTGCGCAGGTCCGACAGCAGGTTCAGCACCTGCGCCTCCACCGACCTGTCGAGCGCCGAGACCGCCTCGTCCAGCACCACCAGCCTCGGCGACATGGCGAGCGCGCGGGCGATGTTCACCCGCTGCCGTTGCCCGCCGGACAGTTCGTGCGGATAGCGGTGCGCGAAGCGGGCCGGGTCCAGCCCGACGCGCTCCATCAGCTTGCGGGCGCGGACCTCCGGATTGTCGAGCCCCTGCACCTTGGCGCCGAAGGCCACGGAGGCCTCGATCGTCATGCGCGGGTTGAGCGTGGCATAGCTGTCCTGGAACACCATCTGCACGCCCTTGCGCAGCTCCTTCAGCGACAGGCGCGGACCCAGCGCCACGCCGTCGAAGACGATTTCGCCTGCGTCCTTCTCCGTCAGGCCGATCAGCAGCTTGGCGGTGGTCGACTTGCCGCAGCCGGATTCGCCGACGATGCCCAGCGTCTCGCCCTTGGCGACCTCGAAGGAAACGCCGTCCACCGCCTGCACCTGCGCCTGCGCGCGGCCGAGGATGCCGCCGCGCACCGGGAAATACTTCTTCAGACCGCGGACGGAGATCAGCGGCTGCGCCGGGCCGCCCTTGTCCTCGATCGGCGCATAAAGATCAGTCGCGGACATTCATCGCACTCCTCAGCCCGTCGCTCAGCAGGTTCAGGCACAGCGAGGTGACGAAGATCATCACCCCCGGCAGCGCCGACAGCCACGGGTTCACGTAGATGGCAGAGCGCAGGGTGTTCAGCATCAGCCCCCACTCCGGTTCAGGCGGGCGCACCCCGATGCCGAGGAACGACAGGCCCGCAGCGAGGATCATGCAGACCGAAGTCAGCGAGGTGGCATAGACGAAGATCGGCGACAACACGTTGCCGATGACATGCACCCTTATCACGGTCCACGCGTTTGCCCCCGTCGCCCGCGCCGCGTCGATGTAGTCGAGCGCGCGCACCCCGGAGGTCACCGCCTCGGCCACGCGGGTGATCGGCGGGATGAAGACGATGGTCAGCGATACGAGGCTGTTGAAGATCCCCGCCCCCAGCGCGCCGGAAATGGCGATGGCCAGCAGCACCGACGGGAAGGCAAAGAAGACGTCCACGGTGCGCATGATGATGGTGTTGGTCATGCCGCCGACGTAGCCCGCGACGATCCCGAGCGCCGAGCCGATGAAGAAGGCGAAGACCACCGGCATCAGCCCGATGAACAGCGTCAGCCGCCCGCCGTAGATCAGCCGGGCCAGCATGTCGCGGCCCTGTTCGTCGGTGCCCAGCGGGTAGCCTTCTGTGCCCGGTGCCTTCAGGCGGGCGATCATCGAGCCCTTGTAAGGATCCGCCAGCCCCAGCCATGGCGCGAAGATCGCCGAGAGGATCAGCAGCATCAGCACGCCGAAGCAGATCATGGTCAGGGGATCGCGCACCAGCCGCGCGCCCACGCCCTGCCAGTAGCCCTGCGGCTTGGCGACCGGGGCGGGCTCTGCCGCGGCTGGATCATGTGATGTTATGGTATCCGTCATTTTCGTGTCCGTCAGGGCCAAGGGTCAGGTCCTCTGGATGCGCGGGTCGATGGCGGCCTGTGCCACGTCGACGATCAGGTTCATCGCCACGAAGAACAGCGCCAGCACGAGGATGGTGCCCTGCAGAAGCGGCAGGTCGCGCTGGAAGATCGCATTCGACAATAGGAATCCGGAGCCGGGCCAGTTGAAGACCGTCTCGATCAGGATCGAACCGCCCAGCAGGTAACCAAGCTGCAGGCCCATGACCGACAGTGCGGTGGCGGCGGCGTTGCGGGCGACGTGGCGCAGCACGTCGGCGCGGCTCATGCCCTTCGCATACAAAGCCTGCACGAAGTCCATGGTCAGGATGTCGCCCGCCAGCGCGCGAACGGTGCGGGCGACGATGCCGATGGGCACCACCGCCAGCGTCACGGCGGGCAGGATCAGGTGGCGCATGTGCGCCCAGTCCCATTCCCACGCCTGGCTTCCGCCCGGGCCCGCGCCCATGGATGGCAGCCAGCCGAGGTTGACCGAGAAGATGATGACCAGGACGATGCCCAACCAGTAGTTCGGCACCGAAACCCCGGTGATCGACAGCGCGGTCACGCCCCTGTCGATCCAGGTGTCACGGAAATACCCCGCGAGGAAGCCGAGGAAGATGCCGATGGGAAAGGCGATGACGGCGGCGGAAGCGGCCAGCAGAAGCGAGTTCTGGACAGCGCCGAACACTTCTCCGGCGACAGGGCGCCCGGTGGCGATGGACTTGCCCATGTCGCCCTGCACGAGGTTGCCGATCCAGATGGCGTATTGCACTGGCAGGGGCTTGTCCAAGCCGTAGGCGGCACGCATCGCGGCCTGTTCCTCGGCGGTGGCGTCGACCGGCATGATGGCGGTCAGCGGATCGCCCGGCGCGATCTGCACCAGCAGAAAGCAGATGACCGAGACACCGAAGGCGACCGGCAGAACCAGCAGGATACGGCGAAGTAGATAGCTGAGCACGTGTGAGCCCCTTCCGAGAGGCCCCGCCACCCCGCAAAGGGCGGCGGGGCGGGTCTTTTACTCTTCAATCGTGATGGAGGAGAAGTTCTGATACCAGTTCTGCGCCTGCACGAAGCCCTTCACGGAGGGCTTCATCGCGCGGGGTGCCACGTCATGCGTGACAAACAGGAACAGCGCGTCGTTCACGAACTTCTCGTGGGTCTTCTGCAGCACCGCGTTCTGCTCCTCGGGATCGAAGGTGGTCTTGATGCCTTCGAACAGCGCCTGCATCTCGTCGTCGCAGTAATGGCCCCAGTTGGTGCCGTTCGGCGCGATCAGGTTGCAGTCGAGGTGACGGATCAGACCGGTGAACGGGTCCTGGATGAAGTATGTGAAGTTGATCGACTGCGACCCGTCGACCGACGCATCCGCCGCGCCCGCGCGCCACAGGTTGATCATCTGGTTCCACTCGACGACCATGAATTCCACGTCGATCCAGATCTCGGCGAGGCTCTGCTGGACGTATTCGTTCATCGGCAGCGGCAACATCTGGCCCGAACCCGACGGCGAGATCAGCGCCTTGACCGCAAGGCGGTTGTCGGGGCCGTAGCCGGATTCCTGCATCAGCGCCTTGGCGGCCTCGAGGTCGTAGGTCACGTCGAACTCGGGGTTGCCGAACCACTGCGAAGACGGCGGCAGGAAACCCTTCGCCGGGACCATCAGGCCACCCAGCAGCGGCATCATGCCTTCGCGGTCGATGGCGAGGTTGGCCGCCTTGCGGACGTTGATGTCGTTCCAGGGCGAACCTTCCAGCCGCGACAGGTGCCACGTCCAGTTGTGCGGATAGGCGTTCGACGAGATGACGAAGCCGTTGCCTTCCATCGCCGGAATGGTGTCGGGCGCGGGCGCCTCGATCCAGTCCACCTGCCCCGACATCAGTGCCGCGGCGCGGGCGTTCGGTTCGGGCAGCGGCAGCAGCACCATCTTGTCCAGCTTGGGGATGCGGTCCTCATCCCAGTACTCGGTGTTGGGGACCATTTCGGCGCGCTCACGCGGCACGAAGGTCTCCAGCTTCCACGGGCCGGTGCCCGACGGCGACATGGCGACCTTTTCCCAGTCCTTGTCCATCGCCTCCCAGTTCGCCTTCGACGACATCAGGATCCACGCAAGCTGATAGGGCAGCGTCGCGTCGGGTTCCTTGGTGGTGATGGTCAGCGTCAGGTCGTCCACCGCCTCGTAGGAGGCAACCGCCGGAATGCGCGACTTGCCCTGCGCGGACTGGCGCGGGTCATACTGTTCCGACTGGTCGTTCAGGAGCTTCTCGAAGTTCCAGACCGCCACTTCCGCGGTGAAGGGCGAACCGTCGTGGAAGGTCACGCCTTCGCGCAGCTTGAACGTCCAGGTCAGCTGGTCGTCGCCCACCGACCATTCGGTCGCAAGCCCGGGGATCAGGACGGAGGGCTTGTCGGCGCTCGTCAGGTCCCATTCGATCAGCGAGTCGTAGACCGTGTAGCCCATGAACCGCATGCCTTCGCCGCCCTGGTCGGTCTGGCCAGTGGTGAGCGGGATGTCTGCTGCCGTCATGCCCACGCGCAGGGTGCCCTGCGCCTGGACCATGCCGCCGCACAACAGCGTGACGGCCGTGGCAAGGGCCGCAACGCCCTTTCCGAAAGTCTTCATAGATACCTCTCCGTGTTCTGGTCCGGGCACAGCGGCCCGGCCGGTCTCCCGACGCCGTCATTGCGGCATCCACGGCACAAATTCTGGCCAAGCGCCCAATCTGCTTGCCAGCCACGAAACGTGTCAGCCGAGGATGGCGGACGGACCTCCGGGGCCGCCGCTCAGAAAACAGGCTGAGAGGGATTGACTGCCGCAAAAAGTTGCAAACGGTACACCCTTTTGATGTCAAATCAGCGGCACGGCCCGTCCAGACGCGCACGCAGCGCCCGCGCCGCCGCCCGGATCGGCGCGATCAGGGGAATCGGCGAGCGATCCGCCAACCGCTCTGCCGCCTCTCCCAGCGGTCCGCCTCCGATGATCGCCACCGCCGCACCCTGCCCCGCGGCCCGCCCGATCCCCTCCATGAGCGCGCGGTCGAGCATGCCGGCGTCCTCCATCAGGCGCAGCGGATCGCCCTCCGTCAGGAAACACCCCAGGTAGCGGCCCGCCCCGGCATGGGCACGCATCAGCCTGTCCACCGACCGTTCGAGGCCCGGCGTCGTCGTCACCACGGCAAAGCTGCGCCCGCCCGCGCCCGCCTCTGCCGCAGCAGAAGCGCCGATGCCCACCACCGGACAGTCGAGCCGCGCGGCCAGCGCCGCCATCCCCGGATCGCCGAAGGCAGAGACGATCACCCCCGCCGCATCGCCGAGGTCGGCTGTGGCCACCTCCTCCGCTGCGGCTGCGAGCGCCTCTTCGGTGACGATCATCCCCGGCCCCCTCGGCGCGGTCCAGCCTTCGACCCCGGGCAGGATCTGCCGGGCGATGGCGACCATGGCCTGCGTGGTCGCGGCGTTCGAATTGGGGTTCATCAGGATCAGTCGGGACACCGGCGCGCCACCTTGCTTGGACAGGTCCCGCCAAACCTGCCGCCGCGACGCGGCGCGCACAAGCGCCATGACCCCGGGACAAACCGCATCGCCTGCGCTATCTGTCCTGACAGATACCTAACGGAGCGCGGCCATGACCATCGACAGACAGGAAGACCTCGACGGGCTGAAAGAGATCGGCCGCATCGTCGCCAACACCCTGCGCGCGATGGCTCAGGCGATGGAGCCGGGCATGACCACCCGCGAACTCGACGCCATCGGGCGCGCGTATCTCGACCGGCACGGCGCGGTCTCGGCCCCCGAACAGGTCTACGACTTCCCCGGCGCCACCTGCATCAGCGTGAACGAGGACATCGCCCACGGCATCCCGGGCGACCGGGTGATCGCCGCAGGCGACCTCGTGAACATCGACGTTTCCGCCTCGAAGAACGGGTACTTCGCAGACACCGGCGCGACCCACCGCGTGCCGCCGGTCAAACCCTCGCTCGACCGGCTCTGCCGGGACGGCAGGCGGGCGATGCAGATCGGCATCGCGCAGGTCCGCGCAGGCCGCAGGCTGGACGGGATCGGGCAGGCCATCGGGCGCTTCGCCTCCGACCGGGGCTACACGCTGGTGCGCAACCTCGCCAGCCACGGCGTCGGGCGGTCGCTGCACGAATATCCCGGAGAGATCGCCACATGGCCCAACAAGGACAAGCGCCGCATCCACAACGGCCTTGTCCTGACGGTAGAGCCGTTCCTGTCCACCGGCGCGCTCTGGGCCGCCGACGGCGGCGACGGCTGGACCCTGCGCGCCGACCCGCAGGCGCCGGTCGTCCAGTACGAACACACCGTGGTCGCAACCGGCGGCAAGGCCATCGTCGTCACCCTGCCCGGCTGATCCGTCCCTTCAGAGGGGCGCTGCTCCGATCAGGGCACCAATAGCCAGAACCAATGCACCTGCGTCCGCAAACCTCAGGCGGACAACCCGCGCAATGGGGAAGCGCACACTATCCGCCCCGACAACTGCACGGCCCCATGGCCCCCACGCGACACGCCCGCTCAGGCCTCCAGTTCCGCGTCCCAGTAGAGGAAGTCGATCCAGCTGTCGTGCAGGTGGTTCGGCGGAAAGCGCCGCCCCATGTTCAGAAGCTCGCCCGCCGTGGGCTGCCGTGGCACCTTGCGCAGGCTCAGGCCCGACTGGCGCAGGCTCCGCGATCCCTTGCGCAGGTTGCAGGGCGCGCAGGCCGCCACGACGTTTTCCCAGCTCGTGATGCCGCCGCGCGCACGCGGGATCACGTGATCGAAGGTCAGCTCCGCCTTGGTCCCGCAGTACTGGCAGCGGAATTCGTCCCTCAGAAAAAGATTGAAGCGCGTGAAGGCCACGCGCTTCTGGGGTTTCACGAAATCCTTCAGGACGACCACGCTGGGTATCCTGATGCTCATACTCGGGCTTCGGACGACCTCGTCGTATTCCGCCACGATGTCGACCCGGTCGAGAAACTTGGCCTTCACCGCTTCCTGCCACGTCCAGAGGCTCAGCGGGTAGTAAGACAACGGCCTGTAATCCGCGTTCAGCACAAGCGCCGGATGGTGCCTCAGGGCGCCCGGCTCCCGTACGAATGTGGTTCTGAAATCTCCGTCCATTGCGGGACTCGTCCTCCGCTCCGTCTGCTCGCTTTCAAGCACCGGAGCGGGACGACCCGCCCCAGCTACATGCCACTATATCTCGCGGCAACCTTCTGGCAAGCCTTACAAGATGCTGTGGTCCAGCAGAGGAGTAGCCCCCGAATGTAATGCCTGTGTGACAGGCAGGTAGGGCGCGGGGCGAACGTATCCAGCCGGCGGCGGCGTGGCGGGCAGGTCAGCGTCCGCCGCATCTGCGACGATCGTTGACCGGACGCGGGCGTGCACCCATGGGGCGGCAATGCGCCCGGCGCTCCGACAGGTCGGAACGGGAAACGGGCCGCCCTGTCCGCAGATCGGCCCGAAGTCAGCCTCAGAAACCGCACTTGTCGCGGATGAAGGCCAGCGCGACCGATAGCCCGTCGGGCGCGATGCCGTGGGCGGTGCCCTTCATGATGTGGGCATAGACTTCCTGGAAGCCCGCGCCCTGAAGCGCCTCCGCCGCGGCGGGGAGCGAATCCACCGGCACCACGTCGTCCATGTCGCCATGCACCAGCAGGATCGGCGGCTTGGACTGCACCTCGTCCGCCAGAAGCTCCGGCTGCAGCAGACGGCCCGAGAAGCCGACGATCCCCGCCACCGCATCCTCGCGGCGCGGACCCACGTGGAGGCTCATCATCGTGCCCTGGCTGAAGCCGAAGAGGCAGACCTGCTCCGGCATGAGGTCCTCGTCCACCATCAGCGCGTCGAGAAAGGCGTTCAGGTCGTCGACCGCCCGCATCATCCCGGCGGCCGCTTCCTCTTCGGAGGAGCCGTCGATCCACGGGATCGGGAACCACTGGAAGCCGAAGGGCGCGCCCGCGCAGGCCTCCGGTGCGTCGGGGGCGACGAACAGCGTGTCGGGCAGGTGTTCGCCCATCGGATCGGCCAGCCCCAGCAGGTCCGCCCCGTTCGCCCCGTAACCGTGCAGGAAGACCACGCAGGACCGTGTCTCCCCGGATACCGGCGCGCGGCGCCCTGCCTTCAGAACCCGTGTCATCGCTATACTCCCTGATCCCTCTGTCATTCCGGCGTGCAGGTCATCCTGGCGCCGCCCTCGAACCCGTCGGCCCATCGTTCGGCATAGGCATATTCACCGCCGTGGAGCGCGACCAGCACGAAGTCGTAGAAATCCGCAACCTCGCCCGCCGCATCGCGGATCTCGTGGCGGCAGCCCGGATCGAGGTAATCCGTGCATCGCCCCGTGTCGTCGGTCACCGCACCGTCGGCGAGATTGGTCGACGTGATGCGGTATCCCTCGGCGCCGAGTGCCAGCCGCAGATCATACGTCTCGGTCGAGCCGTCCGCGTTGGCGAAGTCCATCCGCCCTGTGCAGACCATGGGCACGTCGAAGGCCGCCGCGCAGGCCCCGGCCCAGATGATCGCGGCCACCGCCCCGAGACCCGTCCAGATACCGCTCACGCAATGCCCTCTCGCTGTTTGCACACATGGTAGTAGGCCCAGAGCGCGCGCGCCGCAACCGATCTCCAGGGTGACCAGGCCTCGGCCATCTGGCGCAGCGCGCGTTCCTTCGGCCGTTCGCCAAGGTCGAACAGCAGTCGCGCGCCCTCCTGCAGGGCAAGGTCTCCGGGCGCAAAGACATCCGCGCGGCCAAGGCTGAACATCGCGTAGATCTCTGCCGTCCAGACGCCGATCCCCTTTACCGAGACGAGAGTCTTTACCACCTCGTCGGTGGGCATCCCGCGCAGGCCGTCGAAGTCGATGCCGGCAGAGGCCAGCGCCTGCGCATAGGCCACCTTCTGCCGCGACAGCCCCAGCGCCTTCAGCTCATCGTCCGTGGCCCCGGCCACCGCCGCGGCGGAGGTCATGCCCGCCCCCTCCAGCCGCGCCCAGATCGCGCGCGCCGAGGCGACGCTGACCTGCTGGCTGACGATGGCGCTCAGAAGCTGCGCGAACCCGTCAGGCCGGCGCCGCAAGGGCAGCGGCCCGGTGGCCTCCAGCGCGGCGGCAAAGCGCGGCTCGCGCAGAGCCAGCCAGTCCGCCCCTTCCGCCACGCAGGCGTCGCCCACGATGATCCGCCCGACACTCTCGCTCATGGCACTCTCCCTTCGACGGCACCCTGCCGTCCGCAGCGCCCGGGCGCAATGCCCGCGCCGTCCGCTGTGCGGCGACCCGCTTCCTGCGCATTCCGGACCGGGCCGCGCGGCGCCCCGAAGAGGTCGTTCACGAGGACACATTCACCCCTTGCGATACCTCGCGGCTGGGCCTACGACTTCGCCCATGACCACCCAGACCACGACCCAGCCCTCCGACACCCGCGCCCGGCGCAACGTCACCGTACTCGTGCTCGCGCAGGCGCTTCTCGGGTCGCAGATGCCGATGATCTTCACCATCGGCGGTCTGGCCGGTCAAAGCCTCGCGCCCAACCCCTGCTACGCCACGCTGCCGATCTCGCTGATCGTTCTGGGGTCCATGCTGGCCGCCACGCCGGTCTCGGCGATCATGCAGAAATACGGGCGCCGCGCTGGCTTCTTCCTCGGCGCGGGCGCCGGTGCGGTGGGCGGTGCGATCGGTGCCTACGGGCTCCTGACCGCCTCCTTCACGATCTTCCTGCTGGGCAGCCTCGTGACCGGCATCTACATGTCGGCGCAGGGCTTCTACCGCTTCGCCGCCGCCGACACCGCCTCCGACGACTTCCGCCCCAAGGCGATCTCCTACGTCATGGCAGGCGGCCTCGCCTCCGCCGTCATCGGGCCGCAACTGGTGAAGTTCACCGCCGAAAGCTACGTGATCCCCTTCCTCGGCACCTACGCCGGGGTGATCGCGATCAACCTGATCGGCGCCTGCCTGTTCTTCTTCCTCGACATCCCCAAACCCCCGGTCCCGGCCGAGGATGCACCGAAGGGCCGCACCCGGTGGGAGCTTCTGACCACCCCCCGCATCGGCGTGGCGGTGATCTGCGCCGCGGTTTCCTACGCGCTGATGAACCTCGTGATGACATCGACCCCGCTGGCGGTCGTCGGCTGCGGGTACGAGACCGGCGATGCCGCCAATGTCGTCACCGCGCACGTGCTGGCGATGTTCGCGCCCAGTTTCTTCACCGGCCACCTGATCGCGCGCTTCGGCGTCGAGCGGATCATGGCGACCGGCCTCGTCATCCTCGCAGGCGCGGGCGCCGTGGGCCTGTCGGGCGTGAACCTCGAACAGTTCTTCGTAGCGCTGGTCCTGCTCGGCATCGGCTGGAACTTCGGCTTCATCGGCGCAACTACCATGCTTTCCGGTGCCCATGAGGCGCACGAACGCGGCCGCATGCAGGGCCTGAACGACCTGATCGTCTTCGGCGCCGTCACCTTCGCCTCGCTGTCGTCGGGCGGTCTGATGAACTGCTCGGGCGGCTCGCCGGTGCAGGGCTGGATGTCGGTGAACCTCGCCATGGCCCCCTTCCTCGTGCTGGCCGGCGGCGCGCTGATCTGGCTCTGGCTGCGCCCCAAGGACGTGGTCGAGGCCTGAGATGTGGCCCTTCCGTTCACGCCCCAAGCAGATCATCGACAACGACCTCTGGGCCTGGATCCAGGAGCATTACGACTGGGTCATGACCAACCGTCCCGACTGGTGGGACAAGGCCCGGCTGATCACCCCGTCGCGCCACCACTTCCGCGCCACCAGGGGCACCGACCAGTTCATGGCCGAGGCCGTGCTGGCCGACATCTGCACCCTCACCGGCCAGCCGAACATCTTCCTGCTGGCCCCTCTGGCAGAGCTGCCCGACGAACTGGCCCATGAATACGGCAAGATGTCCGAGGTCGCCGGCACCTACCTGCATGACGACGCGCAGCCGGTAATCCAGTACAGCCCGCGCGGGCTCCGCCGCCCGGTGAGCTTCATCAACACGATGGCGCACGAGGTCATGCATGCCCGCCTCGCGCCCTACGCCGACGCCCTGCCCGGCGGCTACAAGATGCACGAACTGGCCACCGACCTGCACTGCATCATCGCGGGCTTCGGCGCGATCCAGATGACGGCCGCCGAGGAAAGCGGCTGGGCCGGGTACATGACCCAGCCCGCCCGCGCCGTGGCCCTGGCCGAGTTCCTGCACCACAAGGGCCTCGCCCCTGACAGCGCCAATCCCTGGCTGCCGCTGCGGTCGCAGACATGGCTGAAGAAGGCGCAACGCGACCTCTGAACGCCCCAGCTTCCTCTCTAGGAGATTGTCGCCCGTGCAGTTCCGGCCAAACCGATGCCGCCCGCCCGGCCGCTCAGACCCTGCCGAACAGCCCCGCCTTCAGCCGCGCCAGCCGAACCGTGGCCTCGGAGGGCATCACCGCCCCGGCCTTCACCCGCGTCGGATCGGCCACGACCCGCTTCAGCACCGCTTCGGCCAGCACACCGGGCATCAGCGCCGCCCGCGCCGCACGCGGCATCGCGGACTGCGCCGCCCGCGCCTCGCTCACCAGCTCCAGACCGCGCGCCGCCAGCGCCCCCACCGCCTCGGGGCGCCCGTCGGCCAGCGGCAGCTTGCCGCGCGCCTCCAGCTCCGGCACCGCCCGCAGGTAGGCCGCCAGCCCAGAGGCCGTCCCCAGTGCCCGCGCCGCGCGCCCGTCCCGGTCGCCAAGGCAGCGCGCCGCCACGGCCATGAGCCCGCCGCCCGTCGCCTCAAGGTAGGTCCACAACCCGTCCGCCTCGCCGAACGGAGCCTTCTCGATATCCGCCCGCCGCGCCTCCACCAGCGCGTCCAGCACCGCGGCGCCCTCGGCGTCCAGCACTTCCGCCAGCGGCGTGACCACCTCGTGCCGCCGCACCGCGCCGCCGCTGCCGATCTGGTCCAGTGCGTCGCGCCACCACTGCAGGCGCATCTCGGCGATCATCGGCTCCGCCGTCACCCAGGGCGCGCGCGCCACCTCGACGTTGAAGGCATACAAGGGGAACAGCGCCCGCCGCGCCTCGACCGGCGCCGCCATGGCCCCCGCGAAACGCTCCGGATCGCCGCGTTCGACGATTTCCGCGCATGCGTGAAGGTCCGACCCGGGCGCGATCATGACAACCGCGCCACGCACAGGAGGTATCCGGTCTCGTCCCTGACCTGCCGCCAGGCCACGGCCTCCGCCGCGCAAAGGTCCAGCATCGCCGCCAGCCGCGCATCGGCGTCCGGGCGCAACGCCGCGATCCGCGCTTCCATGGGCCGGTAATAGGCCTCCCAGCCCGCGTCCGGCACCTTCCGCGTGCCAAGGATGTCAAAGCCGGCCGCCGTGACCGCCGCGGCGATCCCCTCCGCCGACTGCGCCGGGTAACCCTCCCAGAAGGCCCGGGCCTCTGCGCCCGGCGCGTCCGTGAAGAAACACGGCTCCGAGAACGCCAGCACGCCGCCGGGCTTCAACGCCCGTGCCATGGCCGCCAGCCCGTCCCGAAGCCCGAGGAAATAGAGCGCACCCGCGCACCAGATCATGTCGTACGCCCCCGGCAACGCGCCAAGATCGCCCTCCACGACCGACACCCGCGCCTCGCCCGCGAACCGCGCCGCTGCCTCCGCGACGAAACCCGCCGATTTGTCCACCGCCACGACCCGCGCCCCCGGCACGGCGGCCAGCAAGGCGGCGATGTCGCCGCCCGGGCCGCAGCCCGCGTCGCAGATCACCGCGCCCTCCGGCAGCCCCGCCAGACCGCAGGCCCAGGCCACGTCCTCCGCCGTCCCCGGCCCTTCGCGCGGCAGGCCGCGATGCACGGTAAAGAACGCCTCCCAATCCATCAGGCCGCACCTGCCCGCACCAGCTTCCAGCGCACCGCGTCCAGCAGCGCCTCGAAGGAGGCATCGACGATGTTCGCCGACACGCCCACCGTCGCCCACCGCCGGCCCGAGGAATCCTCGCTGTCGATGATGACCCGCGTCACCGCCTCCGTGCCGCCCTGCGTGATCCGCACCTTGAAGTCCACCAGCCGCATGTCATCGATGAACTCCTGGTACGACCCGAGGTCCTTCGCCAGCGCCTTCGACAGGGCGTTCACCGGGCCGCGGTCGTTGCCTTCCTCGTCCATGGATTCAGAGACCGACAGCTTCTTCTCGCCGTCGACCTTCACCACCACCACCGCCTCCGACAGGGACACCATGCGGTTGTACTTGTTCTTCCGCCGCTCGACCGTCACGCGGTAGCGCTTCACCTCGAAGAACTCCGGCAGGAGCCCCAGCTCTTCCCGCGCCAGCAACTCGAAGGACGCCTGCGCGGTGTCGTAGGAATAGCCCTCGGCCTCCCGCGTCTTCACCAGTTCGAGGATGCGCGCCAGCGCCGGATCGCCCGGCGCGACCTCCAGCCCGGCCTCGGCCAGCCTGCGCCGCAGGTTCGACTGCCCCGCCTGGTTCGACATCGGCACCACGCGCCGGTTGCCCACAAGGCCCGGGTCGATGTGCTCGTAGGTGGTGGGGTCCTTCAGGATCGCGCTTGCATGCAGCCCCGCCTTGTGCGCAAAGGCCGAGGCGCCGACATAGGCCACCTGCTTCAGAGGCACCCGGTTCAGCACGTCGTCGAGCATCCGGCTCACCCGCGTCAGCCCCTCCAGGGCCTCGTGGCTCACCCCGGTCTCGTAACGGCTGGCATAGGGCTCCTTCAGCAGAAGCGTCGGGATCAGCGCCGTCAGGTTGGCGTTGCCGCAGCGTTCGCCCAGCCCGTTCAGCGTGCCCTGGATCTGCCGCGCCCCCGCCTCCACCGCCGCAAGCGACCCGGCCACCGCCGTCTCGGTGTCGTTGTGCGTGTGGATGCCGACCTGCGCCCCCGGCACGCCCGCCGCGATCACCTCGCCGACGATCCGGCCGATCTCGGCGGGCAGCGTGCCGCCGTTGGTGTCGCACAGCACGATCCAGCGCGCGCCCGCGTCCAGCGCCGCCTTCAGGCAGGACAGCGCATACGCCGGGTTGGCCTTGTAGCCGTCAAAGAAATGCTCCGCGTCAAACAGCGCCTCGCGCCCCGAGGCCACCAGATGCGCGACCGAGGCGCCGATGTTCTCAAGGTTCTCCTCAAGCGTGATCCCCAGCGCCGTGGTGACGTGGAAATCATGCGTCTTGCCCACGAGGCAAACCGCCGCCGTGCCCGCGTTCATCACCGCCGCCAGCACATCGTCGTTCTCGGCCGAACGCCCGGCCCGCTTGGTCATGCCGAAGGCCGTCAGCGTCGCCCGCGTCCGGCCCACCTCCTCGAAGAAGGCCGAATCCGTCGGGTTCGCCCCCGGCCAGCCGCCCTCGATATGATCGACGCCAAGCGCATCCAGCGCGGCGGCGATCTTCAGCTTCTCGGCGGTGGAGAACTGCACCCCCTGCGTCTGCTGGCCGTCGCGCAGCGTGGTGTCGTAAAGATAAAGCCGCTCGCGTGCCATCACCGTGCCCCCCGTTCCCGACAGGGCCGTCCCTGTGCTTCTCTGCTTTCAAAATACCTCCGGGGTCTGGGGCAGAGCCCCAGTCCGCACTCTCCGGTCGCGCCACGCATCAGACCTGCTCCAGCTTTGCCGGATCGAAATCCGGACCCGGCACCAGCTCGACGCCCGCCTTGGACATGCGCACCTCGACCCCGGCCCCGATCAGCGCCTGCTTCATCGCATCGACGCCGGAGAAATCCTTGGTCTCCATCGCAGCGGCGCGCAACTCAGTCAGTCGGTCACGACAATCGTCGAGTCTATCGGCAACCGAGAAAGCGCGTTCCACAGACGATCTAATCAACAGCCGATTGGGGTTCAGATCTTTGAAACCGAGAAATTCGACCGAAGCGAAGAAACTCTTAATTTCTCTGCTATCAACCGGAGCATTCAAAACCTCTCTATACATATTGCCGAGGCGAGAAATTGCTCCGCTCGTATTCAAATCGTCCATGAGGCGTTCAAGAAATTCAGGATCGATCATCTCTCGATCCGATTCAGACAACTCCACGGTCAGTTTCACGTGCTTAAGCTTGTTCCATAAGGACAAAGTCCTGTGGGCTGCCTGGCGCTTCTCGGCCGTCCAGTCCATCGGCTTTCGATAATGGGTCGAAAGCATCACATAGCGGATCACCTCTCCCGGCACACCCTGGTCCAGCAGATCCCGCACGGTAAAGAAGTTGCCCAGCGACTTGGACATCTTCTTCCCCTCGACCTGCAGCATCTCGTTGTGCATCCAGACCTTCGCGAAGTCGCCCTCCGGATGCGCGCAGCACGACTGGGCGATCTCGTTCTCGTGGTGCGGGAACATCAGGTCGTTGCCGCCGCCGTGGATGTCGAAACTCGCGCCGAACAGCTCGTAGGACATGGCGGAGCATTCGATGTGCCAGCCCGGGCGCCCGCGGCCCCAGGGGCTGTCCCAGCCCGGCAAGTCGTCCGAGGACGGCTTCCATAGGACGAAGTCCATCGGGTCTTCCTTGTAGGGCGCGACCTCGACCCGGGCGCCCGCCATCATGTCGTCCACCGACCGGCCCGACAGCTTGCCGTAGGCCGCGTAGGACCGGACGCGGAACAGCACGTGGCCTTCCGCGGCATAGGCATGGCCGCTTTCGATCAGCCCCTCGATCATCGCCACCATGGGCGCGATGTATTCCGTCGCGCGCGGCATCCGGTCGGGCTCCAGAGCGCCCAGTTCACCCATGTCCTTCAGATACCAGGAGATCGTCTCTTCGGTGCGTTCGCGGATCAGCTCTTCCAGCGTGCCGTCCGCCCCCGCCTCCTTGCGCGCCAGCGCCGTCGCGTTGATCTTGTCGTCCACGTCGGTGAAGTTGCGCACGTAGGTCACGTGCTCCGCGCCGTAGACATGGCGCAACAGCCGGTAGAGCACGTCGAACACCAGAACGGGCCGCGCGTTGCCCAGATGCGCCCGGTCGTAGACCGTCGGGCCGCAGACATACATCCGCACGTTTTCCGGGTCGATCGGGACAAGCGCCTCCTTCGACCGGGTGCGGGTGTTCGTCAGCCTGATCTCCAGCGGGGCGGGATTCGGGTCGGCCATTGTGCGTGGTCCTCGGCGATTGCTCGCGGCGGGATTAGCAACTTCAACTCTGAGAGGGAATAGAAGACCGGCCCGCCGACGATGTCAGCGGATAATGCAAGCGATGATGATGGCGTTGCGGTTGGTCATGCGCACCACCTATCAGCCTGCGTGCCGTCTGCCAAGCGAATCCCGCTGCCCCCTTCACACCTTGCGGATCACCGAGAACGCATCGCCGTTGTTGCTGGGGTCTTTCCACATCATCCCGTCCAGCCCCTGGAAGGTCACATGGCGCCGCTGGATCGCGTCCAGCCCGGACCATTGCTCCACGACATGGATGCCCGTCGCATCCTGGCCGTCGTAAAAGGCCCCATGGTTGCCATGCGCCTTGTTCGGATACTTGCCGTATTCGAAGGTCGCGATGGCCGTGCCCCGCTCGATGAGCGCATCGTTCCCGCGCACCCGCAGCCCCTGCCGCCAGCCGGACGTCAGGCCGACGTGGGTGTAATACTGCAACAGCGTCACGCACTGATGGGTCGAGACGAGCGGTTGCCCGACAAGGTCGCGCACCTTGTTTTTCACGTAAGGCCCCTTCAGGGCCAGCGCGTCCGCGAGGTAGTTCATGATCTTGTTGCGCGACGTGACCGATAGCGACTTCGACCAGGACACCAGGTGACACAGCGTGGCGTACTCGGCATCCGTCACCTGCGCGTCCAGTTTCGTGACGCCGATGATCCCGTCGGCTTCGTGATTGCTGATCCTGCGGTCGTTCTGGATCGCCAGAAGGATCACGCGCTTCAGTGCGCCGTCCTGTGCAGGAGGGGGAGGAGGTGGCATGGCAATGACCTCTTGCTGAAAAATGAGTGCATCTAATGCCTCGATGATCCACCAAAGGTTGTAACCTGTCAATCTCGGACCTCGGCCGGCATGCCGCCTTCCTCCGCCCCCGCTGCGCCCCGGCCCTCAGGCGTAGGAGACCATCTCGTACTCCACCCCGTCCGGCCCGTCGAAGTAGAACCGGCGCCCGGGTTCGTAGTCGGCATGGCTGTGCGGGGTGAAGCCCATCTCGCGCACCTTCGCCTCCGTCGCGTCGAGGTCGTCCACCACCAGCCCGATGTGGTTCATCGACCCGGCGCGGGTGTAGGTGTCGTCATGCGGCGCGTCGATGCGCTTCGGGCTGTAAAGCGCAAGGTAGGTCGCGTCGTCGCCCACGTGGATCGAGGTCCCGCCGTGGATCGCCGGCCCCTGCCAGCGCACCCGCCAGCCCAGAAGATCCCCCAGCAGCGCCGCCGTCGTCTCCGCATTGCTGACCGTCACGTTCACATGCTCAAGCCGTGCCATTCGGTATTCCTTTCATTCGGTTTCAACGGCTTGCATCCTAGTCGTTCAAGTCCACTTGAACTCAAGAACAAAATAACGCACGATTTCCGCACGATGAAGAGAGACGGCCTTACAATCCGCGAGATCGCCGAGCGCACCGGCCTCGCCCCCTCCGCCATTCGCCACTACGAATCGGAGGGGCTGGTCTTTCCCGCGCGCACCGCCTCCGGCCAGCGCCGGTTCCAGCGCGCCGACATCCGGCGGCTGAGCTTCGTGATGATCGCGCAGCAGCTGGGCTTTTCCCTGACCGATATCCGCGCCGACCTCGACCGCCTGCCCCGGGACCGCGCGCCTACTCGCGCCGACTGGACCCGCATCTCGCGCCGCTTTTCCCGTGTGCTGGACGCACGCATCGCCCGCATGACCGCGCTCAGGAACAACCTCGACGGCTGCATCGGCTGCGGCTGCCTGTCCCTGCAACGCTGCGCGCTCTACAACCCCGAGGACCGCGCCGCCCGCCGCGGCCCCGGCCCGCGGCACGTCATCGACGCCGCGCTGGACGACTGACACGGCGCCTGCCATGCTCCGGCCATGAACCGCGAAACCGTCAATGCTATATGTGCCTCCCTGCCCGGCGCCGAGGTCTCCGACCCCTGGGGCGGCGGACACGATGCGTGGAAGGTCGGCGACAAGATGTTCGCCAGCATCGGCGCCATCGGGCTGGGCGTCTCGGTTAAGACACCCTCCATCGAGGACGCGCAACTGCTGATCGAGATGGGCCGCGCGCAAAAGGCCCCCTATTTCCACCGCTCCTGGGTGCTGATCGACTGGAACGCGGTGCCGGAGGACGAACTCCGCGACCGGATCCGGACCTCCTACGACCTGATCTTCTCGAAACTGCCGAAGAAGACCCGCGCCGCGATCTCGTCGTCCTGACACAAGCGTCGCAGCCAGCCACCGCCCTTAGATTCCCAGCCACCAACAGGCCGCCCACATGACCCAGACCTTCCTGCGCATCACCACGGACATAGAGGCCGAGCACGACGCCCCGCCCGCCGAGAAGGTGATCTCCGGCACACCGGAATTCACCACATGGAACGTGGAGGACCGCGACGGCCTTTATTGCGGCACGTGGCGCGCGACGCCCGGCAAGTGGCAGGTCAGCTACGACGAATGGGAATACTGCCGCATCCTCGAAGGCCATTCGATCCTCACCGAGAACGGCGGCGACAGCTTCGAGGTGCGGGCGGGCGACAGCTTCATCCTTCGCCCGGGCTTCCGGGGAACATGGGAAGTGGTGGAGACGACGACCAAGGAATACGTCATCCGCCTCTGACGCGCGCGGCGGGCCCCCGCCGGGACGTCACGCCGCCGGGCGGGTTGGCGGGCGGGCGCGCTGCACATCAGCAACAGTCCCGACCCGCCAACAGCCTCAGTTGTCCCGCTGCGCCTCCAGCGCGCGATAGGCCGCCACGTTGCGGTTGTGCTCGTCCAGCGTCTCCGCAAACACGTGGCCGTCCGCCGGGTCCAGCGTCTTCGCGACGAAGTAGACGTAGTCGGAAGACGACGGGTTCAGCGCCGCCTCGATGGAGGCGCGGCCCGGGTTGGCGATGGGGGTCGGCGGCAGACCGTCGATCACGTAGGTGTTCCACGGCGTGCTTTCCCGCAGTTCCGACTGCCGCAGCCCGCGACCGAGGATGCCCTTGCCCTCGGTCACGCCGTAGATGACGGTCGGGTCGGTCTGCAGGCGGATGCCCTTCTCCAGACGATTCACGAAGACCGAGGCCACCAGCCCGCGTTCCTCCGCGTTGCCGGTCTCCTTCTCGATGATCGAGGCAAGGATCAGCGCCTCCTCCGGGCTGTTCAGCGGCAGGCCTTCTTCGCGGTTCGACCATTCCTCAGCAAGGATCAGCTCCTGCGCCTGGCGCATCCGTTCGATCACGCTCGCGCGGGTGTCGCCGACGCCGATCTCGTAGCTGTCGGGGGCAAGGCTGCCCTCTTCGGGCACCTCGACCTCGCCTTCCAGCACGTCGATCTCGCCCAGTTCCTGCACCACCTGCCAGCTCGTCACGCCCTCGGCCAGCGCCACGCGATACCGCGTGTCGTTCGCCTGCCGCACCTGGGTGTATTCCTCCGGCACCTCTTCCTCGGCCGGGTCGAAGCTCGCCTGCGTCTCGTAGCGCCCGGTGTTCGGGTCGATGGCCCGCACCTGCACCGTCGCCCTGTTGATGCCGATGCGATAGACCACTTCCGTCCCGCAGGTCGAGGCGCCGCCGCGCGTGATGATCTCGGTGATCTCGGACATGGAGGCGCGCTCGGGCACCAGGTAGCTCCCGGCCTTCAGCTCCTGCGTCTTGTCACCGTATTCGGCGCCAAGGCGGAACATCATCGCGCTCTTCACCGCGCCCTGCTCGGCCAAGTTGTCCGAAACACGGGACATGTTGGTGCCGCGCGGCACCTCGAGGCAGATCGGCGCGCTCAGCGGGCCCTCTGCCGAATACTCCGCCTGCGCCCAAAGCAGCAGGCCCCCAAAGAGAAATGTCGCGACAACCAGAAGGGTCAGCGCGTTCGAGGCGATACTGCGCCACATGATATTGCCCCTATCTTGCCCTTTGTTCCGCCCCTCGTCCGGGGGCTTGTGCTCACCTCGTTCAGGCGCGCACGACCCGTCGCGCGCGCCCTGATCTTCAGCCCGGCTGGCTCAGTCCAGCTTGCCGAAGATCACACTGGCATTGGTGCCGCCGAAACCAAAGCTGTTCGACAGCGCATAGGCGATCCGCCGCTCGCGCTTGGCGTTGGGCGCCAGGTCCACGGGCGTCTCGACCGCCGGATTGTCGAGGTTGATGGTCGGCGGCGCCACCTGGTCGCGGATCGCGAGGATCGAGAAGATCGCCTCGATCGCGCCCGCCGCGCCCAGCAGGTGGCCGGTCATCGACTTGGTCGAGGACATCGTCACCTTGGACGCATGGTCGCCAAGCAGACGCTCCACCGCGCCCAGCTCGATGGTGTCCGCCATCGTCGAGGTGCCATGCGCGTTGATGTAGTCGAGATCCGCGGGCGTGAGGCCCGCGTCCTTCAGCGCCGCGCGCATCGACCGCTCGCCGCCCTCGCCGGTCTCGGAGGGGGCGGTGATGTGGTAGGCGTCGCCGGTCAGGCCGTAGCCGCAGACCTCGGCGTAGATCTTCGCGCCGCGCGCCTTGGCGTGCTCGTATTCCTCCAGCACGACGACACCCGCGCCCTCGCCCATCACGAACCCGTCGCGGTCGGCGTCATAGGGGCGGCTCGCGGCCTTCGGATCGTAGGCGCGCTTGGTCGACAGCGCCTTGCAGGCGTTGAAGCCCGCGATGCCGATCTCGCAGATCGCGCCCTCGGCGCCGCCCGCCAGCATCACGTCCGCATCGCCGTACTTGATCAGCCGGGCCGCGTCGCCGATGGCATGGGCGCCGGTGGAACAGGCGGTCACCACGGCGTGGTTCGGCCCCTTGAAGCCGTAGCGGATCGACACGTTGCCCGAGATCAGGTTGATCAGCGCGCCGGGGATGAAGAACGGCGACACGCGCCGCGGCCCCTTGTCCCGGATCAGAAGCGCGGTGTCGGCGATGGAGGACAGGCCCCCGATGCCGGACCCGATCATCACGCCGGTCCGCTCGCGGCTTTCCTCGTCCTCGGGCATCCAGCCGGAGTCACGCACCGCCTGGTCGGCGGCGGCGATGCCGAACTTGATGAACTCGTCGACCTTGCGCTGTTCCTTCTTGTCCATGTAGGCGTCGCAGTTGAACGTCCCGTCGGACCCGTCCCCCAGCGGAACCTCGCAGGCATAGGTGGTGCCCAGGTGGCTCGCGTCGAAACGCGTGATCGGACCGGCGCCCGACTGCCCTTCCAGAAGGCGGCTCCAGCTCGCTTCCACCCCATCGGCCAGAGGGGTGACCAGTCCAAGCCCGGTGACGACGACACGACGTGCCATGGCGGCTCTCTCCATTCTCTTTCTCCGACCCGCTCTTAGCGCGCCTTGGCCCCCATCGGCAAGGCCGCGCGCTCATGGCGCATTGGGGCCACGCGACATGACCCGGGATGCGGATCGCGCCGCCGCATCGGCATCTTCCCGCCGACACGATCGCCGGACCCGCTGCGCCGAAACCGGAAACCCGCGGCCTTCGTGTCTTCTCCATGCGCCGCGCCGGAGGAGGGCCGGCGCGCCACCAACAGAGAGAGGAAATCCATCCATGCGTTATTTCATTGTCCTGATCGCCGTCCTCGGCATGTCCGCCCCCGCCATCGCCGGCCACGTGGGCACCCCGCCGGGACAGGCCGCCAAGGCAGGCGCCGACCGCAACGCCGACGGCCGTACGAACGGCAAGGACTACGCCGCAGGCCAGTCCGCCGCCGAAGAGACCGCTGAGGACCTCAACGACGACGGCAAGATCAACGGCGCCGATTATTCCTACGGCCAGAACAAGTAAGCGCCCGGACACCGCGGGTCCACGGGGCCGCCCCATCCGGTTCCCGAAGGACCATACCCCCGGACCCGCACCGAAGAAGGCCCGCCCGCACCGGCGGGCCTTCCCCGTCCGGCACGACCGGCAACGCCCCGGCCGTGGCCAACCGTGCCGACCGCCGTGCCCCTTCATCTTGGCCGAAATACCTCGGGGAGCGCGGGGGGCCGGCCCCTCGCATCCGCCGCCTCAACCGGCGCGAACGCCTGGCAGACTCACGCCCAATCGCCGCCCAGGTCGTCGCGCGACCGGTCGATCCAGTGCTCCTGCAGCCAGGCGCAGGGCTTGGAATAGCGGATGAACGACCCCGACCACCCGGTCAGCGCGTCGGTCATCTTCGGACGGCCGTGAAAGCAGACCACCCGCGCATCCTCCGGCAGCGTCGGCGGACGCAGGTAGTTCATCGGGAACGGGTTGCAGTCATACTTGAAGGACACCACCCAAGGGTCCGGAATATATGTGAAAACACCGCGATCCAGTGCCTTGGTCGAGGTATAGCGCTGCTCCGACCCGCGGGCCTTCTCGACCTCCGCGTAAGGGTTGGCGGCGATGTCCTCGTAGAGGAACCCGTGCACCGCCGGATCGAACCGGAAGACCGAGCCGTGCCCCGTCACGCGGCCCTTGCGCTTCTCGATCCAGTCGATCCGCATGGCCACCGTTTCCGGCGCGAGGTCATAGATCCCGTCCAGCCCGCCGGTCACCACCACGTCGAGGTCGAAGCCCAGCACAGGCCCCTCGAGGTCGGGCACAAGCCCCGGCCGGAACAGCGAGACCTTGCGCATCGCCCCCTGACGGTTCGCCACCTTCAGCGCCTCCGCCATGGGTTCCGCGAAGGGCTCCACCGGCAGGGGCAGCACCTCGATGTCCGGATGCAGCCCCTCGGCGTGCTCCGTCATGCAGAAGAAGCGCACGGGCCGCGTCATGTTCCGGCGCACGCCGGAATAGAGCCGGTTGACGTATTCGGGGCCGAAAAGCGTGCCCCACTTGATGCACATGATGTTGGCGGTCTGGGTCATGGCCGTGTCCTAGCCGCCGGCCGCGCCGCGCGCCAGATGAAATCCGTCCGGGCGCCGCCCGATCATTCGGCGTAGATCATCTTGCGCGTCATGCCGCCGTCGACGGTGACCACCTGCCCGGTGACGAACCCCGCCCCCGCCAGCCAGACGACCGTCCCGGCGATGTCGTCCACGCGGCCTGCCCGCCCGGCGGGATGCTGGGCGTGGTCCACCGCACGCAGGTCGTCCCAGCCTTCGGTCACGATCCAGCCCGGCGCGATGGCGTTGACCCGCACCTCCGGCCCGAGCGAAACCGCCAGCGCCTGCGTCAGCCCCTCGACCCCGCCCTTGGAGGCGCAGTAGGCCTCCGTGTCCGGCTCCGCCATGCGTGCCCGTGTCGACGAGAGGTTGACCACCGATCCGCGCGCCTGCCGCAGGAACGGCACCGCCGCGCGCACCATCAGGAAGGTGCCGGTCAGGTTGACGCCGATCCAGCGGTTCCAGTCCTCAAGCGACAGGTCCTCCACCGGGCCGCTTTCCGGCCCGGCGACGCCCGCGTTGTTGACCAGCAGGTCCAGCCCGTCGGCCAGCATGTCCGCAAGGCTGTCGAAGGCTGACGCGACAGACACTTCGTCCGACACGTCGCAGACAACCGCCCGGCCCCCTACATCGCCCTCGAACGACAGGTCGAGCGCGGCCACCTCCCAGCCTTCGGCCACCAGCCGCCCGGCGATGCCGCGCCCGATCCCGCGCGCGGCCCCCGTGACGATGGCCGTGGGCATCAGTTTGTCACCGGCATCCGCCGCTCGACAATCTCCGCCCACCACGAACAGCCCGCCGGGATGGCCTCGTCGTTGAAGTTGTAGCCGGGGTTGTGCACGTCGGCGGAATCGCCGTTGCCCACGAGGATATAGGCGCCGGGGCGTTCCTCCAGCATGTAGGCGAAATCCTCGCCGCCCATGGTGATCGGCGCGTTGCGCTCGCAGCCGCCCGAGATCGCCTCGGCCACGTCCGCCGCGAATTCCGTCTGCTCCTCGGAGTTCACCATCGACGGGTAGCCCGCGATCCAGCGCACCTCTGCCGTGCCGCCGAAGGCCTCGGCGGTCAGCGGGGCCAGCGCCTTGATCCGCTCCTCACCCAGCGCGCGGTTCTCCTTCGACATGGTGCGCATCGTGCCTTTCAGCGTCACCCGCGCCGGGATCACGTTGAACGCCTTCGACGAGCTTTCGATCGAGGTGACCGACACCACGATCGGATCGTCCGGATCGGCGTTGCGGCTGGAAATGCTCTGCATCGCCTGCACAAGCTGCGCCGCGATCACCACCGGGTCCACCGTCTGGTGCGGCTTGGCGGCGTGGCCGCCCTTGCCGTGGATGGTGATCTCGTACTGGTCGGTCGCGGCAAAGAACGCCCCCGACCGGATCGAGAAGCTGCCCACCGGCTGCCCGGGCCAGTTGTGCATGCCATAGACCTCCTGGATGCCGAAGCGCTCCATCATGCCGTCCTGGCACATCTCCTTGCCGCCGCCGCCGCCTTCTTCGGCGGGCTGGAAGATCACCACCACCGTGCCGTCGAAGTTGCGCGTCTCGGCCAGGTACTGCGCCGCCCCCAGCAGCATCGCGGTGTGCCCGTCGTGGCCGCAGGCATGCATCGCGCCCGGCGTCTTGGAGGCGTATTCCACCCCGGTCTGCTCCTCGATGGGCAGCGCGTCCATGTCGGCGCGCAGGCCGATCACCTTGCCCGACCCGGTGCCGCGCCCCTTGATGACGCCCACCACGCCGGTGCGCCCGATGCCGGTCACCACCTCGTCGCAGCCGAAGGCCTGCAGCTTCTCGGCCACAAGCGCACTGGTGCGGTGGGTCTCGAACAGGATCTCGGGGTGCTGGTGAAGGTCGCGTCGCCACGCGGTGATGTCGCCATGAAGCTCTGCGAAACGGTTCTTGACGGGCATGGAAGTCTCCTTGTGTGCGAGCGGCCCCGCAGGCGACGGGGCCAGTCAGTCATGTCGGCGGCGAGCCTAGTGAGATACATGCCGAACGCAAGCGCTCGGGCAACAATCCTGACCGTATGGTCGGAAATCGCTCAAGGGAGAGGCGTCAGATGTTCGGCCCCGGCACCAGCTTGGACCCGTCCGAAAAGCGCGACAGCCGGAAACGGTCGAGCGCGGTGCCCGGATCGCGCCCCATGGCGAGGTCGGCGGCGATCCGGCCAAAGGCGGGACCCGCGCCGAAGCCGTGCCCGCACATCCCCGTGCAGACCGTCAGGCCGGGCAGCGCCGCCACCCGGTCCACCACCGGCACCACGTCGGGCATGACGTCGATCATCCCGCCCCAGGCAGCCTTCAGGTGCACTTCACCTAGCGCCGGGTAGATCTCCGCGAAGCGGCGCAGCAGCTCCAGCACCCGCTTCCGGTTCGGTCCGGGGTCGAGGATGCGCACCCGTTCGAAGGGGCTGATCTCATCGCCGTTCCAGAACCGGGCCACGCCGGGCGCATCGGGCCAGCCGCGCGGCTGCGGCCCGCGCAGGTGCACATCGAACGATCCCTGCAGGGCCAGCTTCAGGTAGACCGGCAGATGGCGCAGCATGTCGGCGCCGGTGTAAAGCTCGGCGAAACCCGAGGGCGCAAGGGTATATCCCCCGTCCGCCCGCCGCCGGAAGGCGATCTCTCCGTCGACCGAGGCGGGCACATTCAGGTCCGGCAAAGGCCGCGTCGCCAGCGCGGTCGAGCGCACCGAAAGCTGCGGCACGCGGACCCCGTGGCGCGCCAGCAGAAGCGACGACCACGCGCCGCCCGCCAGCACCACGCTTTCGGCGCGGACCGTGCCCTCTTCGGTCACCACGCCCGTCACCTGCCCCGCGCTGATGTCGAGCCTGCGCACCGCCACCCGCTCGCGGATCATCGCGCCGTCCGCTTCCGCCAGTTTCGCCAGCCGGGGCACGGCGACCCAAGGCTCGCCCTTCATGTCCGACGGCGTCAGCAGCATGCCGCACCATCCCGCGTGCGGATAACCCATGGTGCGCGCCGTCTCGGCCCGGCCCACCAGCCGCGAGGTGACGCCCTGCCCCTTCGCCTCCGTCAGCCAGCCTTCGAAGGCGGCCATCTCGGCCTCCGACCCGGCCAGGTAGGACACGCCGACCGTCTCCACACCCAGCGCACCGCGGCATTCCGCGTCGAACTCCTGCCAGAGGCGCTGCGCCTCCTGTGCCACCGGGATCTCCGCCATGTCGCGGCCCTGCACCCGGATCCAGCCCCAGTTGCGCGAGGATTGCTCGGCGGCGATGCGGCCCTTCTCCAGCAGTAGCACCCGCTTGCCCGCGCGCGCCGCGAACAGCGCCGCAGACACACCGATCACGCCGCCGCCGATCACCGCGACGTCGACCGCCTCCGGCAGCGGACCGCGAAAGTCCCGCTCGCCCTCGTCCCTGAACGGAAAGATCACGCCAGCGCCTCCAGCAACCTCCGCATGAAGGCCTCGCCCTCCTGCAACTGGCTGATTGCAATCGACTCGTTGGGCTGGTGCGCGACCGAGATGGAGCCCGGCCCGCAGACCACAGCCCTGTATCCGGCGGTCTGGAAGTGGCTCGCCTCCGTGGCGTAGCTCACGTAGTTCTCCGAATTGTCGCCGGTCAGGCGCCGCACCAGCGCCTCGGCGGTATTGTCCTCTTCCGGCGCGAAGGGCGGCAGGGAGAACATCTCCCGCGCCTCGATCCACGCCTCCGGGCGCACCGCCTTCATCTCGGCGGTCAGCTCCTCGACCTTGGCGGCGAACAGCGCGCGGTAGGTCTCCAGTTCCTCGCCCGGCACAACGCGGAAGCCCACCCCGAACTCGCAGTCCTTGGCGGTGATGTTGTGCGCCGTCCCGCCCGAGATCTGCCCGACGTGCACGTTGGTGTAGGGCGGATCGAACAGCGCGGCCAAGCCCAGGGGCTCCGACGCCTCCGCCGCCGCGTTCACGCCGTTGCACCAGTCGATCAGCTTCGCGCCCCACATGATCGCCGAGACGCCGGTGTGCAGCATCGACGAATGCACCTCGAAGCCGTGCACATGGACCCACCAGCTCACGCCGCCCTTGTGGCCGGAGACCGCCTTCATCATCGTGGGTTCGCCCACGATCACGTCCGTCGCGCGCGGCAGGACCTGCATCGCCTCGACCAGCGCCGGGGCGCCGGTGCAGCCGACCTCCTCATCGTAGCTGAGGGCGATCTGCAAGGGCCGCGTGACGCCCGCATGTTTCGCCTCGACCATCGCCCAGATCGCCAGCGCGTCGAAGCCCTTCATGTCGCAGGACCCGCGCCCGTAAAGCCGGCCGTCCTTCTCGGTCAGCACCCATGGGTCGGTGTCCCAGGCCTGCCCGTCCACCGGCACCACGTCCGTGTGGCCCGACAACACGACACCGCCCTCGACCTCCGGCCCGACGTGGGCGTAAAGCGCCTTCCACCCCGGCGCGCCCTCCTTGTCGTGAAGGCCCACCTCGATCCCGTGGGACCGCAGGTACTCTGCCACCCAGTCGATCAGCGGGCCGTTCGGCTCCCGGCTGACGCTGGGAAACGCCACGAGCCGCTCCAGCAGCGCACGCGGCGCAAGTCGTTCCGTCATCATGCCTCCAGACAGGCCGGGGCGCGGCGCACCGCCCCCTGCTTCTTCGCTTTCAGATTTGCCTTGCGCGATCCTTCACGGAAAAACCGCCCCTGCCCTCAATAGCCGCTGTCCGAGGTCAGCACGAGGTGCCCCGGGCTGACTTCCTCGTAGACCGAGGGCCCCGGCTCGTAGCCGACCGGGTGGATCGGCGACGGGATCGGCTTGAAGTTCAGGTCCTTCTCCGCCTTCCGGCGGCGCGGATCGGCGATCGGCACCGCCTTCATCAGGGCCTTGGTATAAGGGTGCTGCGGGTCCTCGAACACCGCGCGGCGCGGTCCCAGTTCCACGATCCGGCCAAGGTACATGACCCCCACCGTGTGAGAGACCCGCTCCACCACCGCCATGTCGTGACTGATGAAGACATAGCCCAGCCCCAGCTCCGCCTGCAGTTCCATCATCAGGTTCACCACCTGCGCCTGCACCGACACGTCGAGCGCCGAGACCGCCTCGTCCGCCACGATCAGCTTCGGGTTCAGCGCCAGCGCCCGCGCGATGGCGATCCGCTGCCGCTGGCCGCCGGACAGCTCGTGCGGATAGCGCCGCATGAAGGACCGGGGCAGTTCCACCCGGTCGAACAGGTTGGCCACCTTGTCCTGGATCTCCGACCCGGACCCGATACCGTAGTTCACCAGCGGCTCCGCCACCTGGTCGGCCAGCTGCAGCTGCGGGTTCAGAGAGGCAAAGGGGTCCTGGAAGATCATCTGCATCTCGCGCCGCGCGTCGCGCAGGCCCGATTGCGACAGCGCCATGATGTCGGTGCCGTCGAGCTCGATCTTGCCCGACAAAGGCTCCACCAGCCGCAGGAGCGACCGCCCCGCCGTGGACTTGCCGCAGCCCGACTCGCCCACGAGGCTCAGCGTCTGGCCCTTGTTGAGCGTAAACGACACATCCTCCGTCGCGTGGACATAGGCCACCGTCCGGCGGAAGAAGCCGCCCTTCACCGGGAATCGCGTCACGAGGTTCTGCACCTTCAGCAGCACCTCGTCAGAGCCCTTGATCGGGTCGAGGTTCTGGTCGGTGCGCCCCACCAGCCGCATCGGTTCCGGCAGGTCCTTGCCGGTCATCTCGCCCAGCTTCGGCACGGCGGCCAGCAGCGCCTTGGTATAGGGGTGCTGCGGGTTCTCGAAGATCTCCTCGACCCGGCCTTCCTCCACCTTGTTGCCGCGGAACATCACGACGACGCGGTCGGCCATCTGCGCCACCACCGCCATGTCGTGGGTGATGAACATCACCGCCGTCCCGGTCTCGCGCTTCAGGCGGTCCATCAGGGCTAGGATCTCGGCCTGGATCGTCACGTCGAGCGCGGTTGTCGGCTCGTCCGCGATCAGGAGGCGCGGCTTGCAGGCCAGGGCCATGGCAATCACCACGCGCTGGCGCATCCCGCCCGACAGTTCGTGCGGATACTGCTTCAGCCGCCGCTCCGGTTCCGGGATGCGGACCTCGCGCAGCAGTTCCAGCGCCCGTGCCTCCGCCTGCTTCTTCGACATGCCGCGGTGGACGCGCAGCCCTTCGGTCAGCTGGCGGCCCACGGTGAACACCGGGTTCAGCGCGGTCATCGGCTCCTGGAAGATCATGCCGATCTCGTTGCCGCGGATGTGGCGCATCAGGCTCTGGTCGGCGGTGGCCAGGTCCATCACCCCGCCCTCGCGCCGGTCGAACAGCATCTTGCCGCCCGCGATGTCGCCGCCGCCGTATTCGATCAGCCGCATCAGCGAAAGCGAGGACACCGACTTGCCCGATCCCGATTCGCCGACGACGCAGACCGTCTCGCCCGGGTTGATCTCGAACGAGATGTCCTCGACGCCCACCACCGGGCCATCCTTTGTCTGGAATTCGACCCGGAGCTTCTCGATCCGGGCGATGGGCACCTGGGCCTCTGCGGCCCCGGTCGCGGCGGTATCCGTGGTGTCGTCCAGCATCTTCGAAACTCCCTTGTCGCGGCGAAGGCTAAAAGCCCGGCTCCGGGGCGTAAAGGTCCCATCGCGCATTCCCGGAGGTCAGAGCCTTCCGGGCGCACCCGGATGCCCTTTCCGGCGCCCCGCACGAGACTGTGGAACAAGGGCCGCAACGCCTTCGCGCAGCATGCCGGAAAAATGGGCAAAGCCGAACGGTTTCAGGCGGCGCCGGACAGCCCGCCCGACGCCCCGCCGCAAGGTTCCGAAACCGCACGAAATGCCATCGCGCTGGCCCGGCGCGGCAATCCGCCGCTGAAAGGCGCATGCCGCCAATGGCTTAACCCGGGGCACACACATGCCCCGACAGGCCGCCCAACCCTTTTTCCATTGCCCCGAAGGCCGCCCCGGACCCAAGCGAGACAGCCCGCCGCCGCACAACCCTCAGCGAAATCAATCCCCTGCACGGGCAGCCCGCGCCACGTCCTTCCCCCCGACCCTTCCCGAATGCGTCCGGGATGCCCTTAGGCAATGCTTGCATTTTGAGCATCCGCGGGTTTCGATGGACCGGCACAGGGGGCGAATTCGGGGCACGGGTCTTTTTCGGGTTGAAACGGACCTGACCGGATGAACAGCCTTCCCGGCATCAACGAAGCGGACCGGACATGATGCCGGTCCCGACCAACATGGAGTGAAACATGACCCTGAAATCCCTGATGATGGGTGCCGCGGCCGTGACAGCTCTCGCTGCCCCCGCGCTCGCAGAGCGCGGCGCGGACGGCGAGGTGAAGATCATCTACTGGCAGGCCCCGTCGATCCTGAACCCGTTCCTCTCGGGCGGCACCAAGGACGTCGAGGCCTCGTCGATGATCATCGAGCCGCTGGCGCGCTACGACGAAACCGGCACCCTCGTGCCCTGGCTCGCAACCGAGATCCCGACGGTCGAGAACGGCGGCGTCTCCGAGGACCTGACCCAGATCACCTGGAAGATCAAACCGGACATCGTGTGGTCGGACGGCACGCCCTTCACCTCCGCAGACGTTAAATTCACCTACGAATACTGCACCCACCCCGAAGGCGGCTGCGCGCAGCTGACGAAGTTCGAAGGCGTGACCTCGGTCGAGACGCCCGACGACCTGACCGTGGTGGTGACCTTCGGCGAAGCGAAGCCCGTTCCCTACGGCCCCTTCGTCGGCGGTGAATCCCCGATCCTGCAGAAGGCCCAGTTCGAGAACTGCGTGGGCGCCGCGGCCTCCACCTGCACCGAGCAGAACTTCAACCCGATCGGCACCGGCCCCTTCGTGGTCGAAGAATTCAAGCCGAACGACGTGATCACCCTCTCGGCCAACGGCAACTACCGCGATCCGGCCAAGCCGGCCTTCGCCACCATGACCTTCAAGGGCGGCGGCGACGCTGCGGCAGCGGGCACGGCGGTCATGGAGACCGGCGAATTCGACTACGCCTGGAACCTCCAGCTCGCGCCCGACGTCATCGCCGAGATGGAAGCCGGCGGCCAGGGTGTTGCCGTGGCAGGCTTCGGCCCGCTGATGGAACGCATCATGATCAACAACACCAACCCCGACCCGGCGCTTGGCCCGGACGAGCGGTCGGTGATCCGTCCGCACCCGTTCCTCGGCGACCCGGCGGTCTACAAGGCGATGTCCATGGCCATCGACCGTCCGCTGCTGGTCGAAGTGGGCTACGGACAGGCCGGCAAGGTGACCTGCTCCTGGGTGCCCGCGCCCGAGCCCTTCGCCTACCAGAACGAGGACTGCGGCACGCAGGACATCGAAGGCGCCAAGGCGCTTCTGGATGAGGCCGGCATCGTCGACTCCGACGGCGACGGCATCCGCGAGAAGGACGGCGTTCCGCTCTCGATCCTCTACCAGACCTCGACCAATGCCGTCCGCCAGGACTTCCAGGCGCTGATCAAGGAGTGGTGGGAGCAGATCGGCATGGAAGTCGAACTGCGCAACGTCGACAGCTCCGTGTTCTTCGGCGGCGACCCGGGCTCCCCGGACACCTTCCAGAAGTTCTACGCCGACGTCGAAATGTACGCCAACACCTTCAACGGCACCGACCCGCAGGCCTACCTGGGCAACGGTCTGTGCGACAAGGCTCCGCGTCCGGAAACCCAGTGGCAGGGCGAGAACATCTCGCGCTTCTGCGACGAGGAATACGACGCGCTCTGGAACGAGCTGTCGCAGACCGCCGACATGCAGAAGCGCCAGGAAATCGGCCGCCAGCTCAGCCAGATGGCCTACGAGAAAGGCGCGATGATCCCGCTGGTGCACCGCGGCCGCCTCTCGGCACACTCCAACAGCCTTGGCGGTGTGAAGCTGAACGTCTGGGACTCCGAGCTGTGGAACGTCGCAGACTGGTACCGCATCGAACAATAAGTTCCTGATCGCGCGCCCGTCCCGTTTCGCACGGGGCGGGCGCATTCCTGAAGACACGGAAGGGATCGCCGCGCCGATGGATGACAACCGGAGCCTCGACCGCAGCCTCTGGACCGACGGCATCGACGCCTTCGCGCCCCGCCTCGCCGGCGATGCGACGACGCTCCTCCCGCAGATGGGGTCCCCGATGCCGCGCGACGCCATCCTCTCATCGCCGATGACGAAGACCGCCCTCCACTGGACAGACGTTGACATGCAAGATTGCCACCGGCACAGGCCGGGCGATGCCAGCCTCCGCACATGCGGCACCACGGGACACCGTCCCGGCGCCGCCCCGTCTTACACCCTGTGCCCCATTGTCCGGTCCCGTGCCGGCGCTGCGGGATGCACCCACCTTCACCACAGCCCGACAGGGGGATAAGCGTTGCTCACCTACGCCACGCGACGGTTGATCCTCTCGATCCCGACGCTCATCTTTATCAGCTTCATCATCTTCATGCTGTTGCAACTGGCCCCGGGCGATCCGATGGCCCAGGTGCCGCTGACGGTGCCGGACGAGGTCAAGCAGAAGATGCGCGAGGCGCTCGGCCTCGGCGAACCGCCTCTCGTCCAGTACTGGAAATGGCTGGTCCAGATCTTCTGGATCGAACCCAAGGTCTTCATCGACTGGATGTTCGGCACGCAACTGGCCTGGCACTGGGAAACCCCCACCTTCGCGCCGACCGAAACGCTCCTCGCCTCCATGCAGGAAGCGGGCCGCGTGCGCGAGGTCAACGGCGAGATGCAGTTCTGGGTGCCCGAACAGCGCAACATCTCGTGGCAGACCCGCTCGCCGGTGATGGACATCATCATCCAGCGCATCCCGCAGACGCTGTGGGTGGTGGGCGTGGCCTACGTGGTGGCGATCCTGATCGCGCTGCCGGTGGGCATCTACTCCGCCTACCGCCAGTACTCGGTCTTCGACCAGGCCGGGACCTTCGTGACGATGATCGGCTTCTCGATCCCGCCGTTCTTCACCGGCCCGCTGCTGATCGTGCTGTTCTCGGTGCAGCTCGGCTGGTTCCCCTCGATCTACGACACGACCCACGTCGTGAACGACTGGGCCAGCTTCAAGATCCAGCTTCAGCAGATGATCATGCCGGTCATGGTGCTGGCGCTGCAGATCACCGCGCAGCTCTCGCGTTACATGCGTGCCTCCATGCTCGACAACCTCGGGCAGGACTACGTGCGCACCGCCCGCGCCAAGGGCCTGTCGGAGGCGATCGTCGTCAACGTGCATGTGGTGCGCAACTCGATGATCCCGGTGGTCACCGTGATCGCGCTCGGCATCCCGTCGATCTTCGGCGGCGCCATCATCACCGAGAACGTGTTCAAGGTGAACGGCATCGGCCAGCTCCTGATCACGGCGCTGTTCGCCAACGACCTGCCGATGGTCATGACGCTGACCTTCATCTTCGCGGTGCTCATCGTGCTCTTCAACCTGATCGCCGACATCCTCTACGGCGTGCTCGACCCGCGGATCCGTTATGACTGAAAGCCCACAGGACGATGTAATCCTCGCCGAAGGCCCCGCCGCCATCGAGGCCTTGAAGGACACCGGCCCGACAAAGCCGCCGCGTTCGCGCGGCAAGGACGTCTGGGACCAGTTCCGCAAGCACAAGGGCGCGATGTTCGGGCTGGGGTTCCTGGTCTTCATCACGCTCGCCGTGCTGATCGGCCCCTACATCTACACGGTCGACCCGCAGAAGCTGGACATCCGCAACAAGGACATGCGCCCGATCTACACCGCGATCTGGGACGCCGATGCCAAGGTCTCGTGGGAGAAGCCGCTCGGCTCCGACCAGCTCGGCCGCGACAACCTCGCCCAGATGCTCTCGGGCGGGCGCGCGTCCATGGCCGTGGGCTGGGCCGCGATGATCCTCAGCCTCGTGATCGGCACCGCCATCGGGGTGATCGCCGGCTACTTCAAGAGGCTGGACGGCCCGCTCATGCGCCTGACCGACCTCTTCCTGTCGCTGCCGATCCTGCCGCTGCTGCTGGTCGCCGTGACGCTCTTCCGGCAACCGCTCAGGGCCAACTTCGGGCCCGAGGGGGGCATGTTCATCCTCATCGTGACGGTCATCGCCGTCACCTCGTGGATGCCCACGGCCCGCATCGTGCGCGGCGACATCCTCGCCATCAAGGAACGCGAGTTCGTGCTGGCTGCCCGCTCCATCGGCACCTCGCCGTTCAAGCTGATCCGCCGCCACCTGCTGCCCAACGTGCTCTCGCCGATCATGGTGTCCGCCGCCCTCGGCCTCGCCACGGCGATCATCACGGAATCGGCGCTCTCCTTCCTCGGCGTGGGCTTCCCCTCCGACTTCCCCACCTGGGGCAAGATGCTGGCCGACGCGGTCCAGCGCATGGAGCGGTTCCCCGAACGCGTGATGCTGCCGGGTGTCGCCATCTCGCTGACGGTGCTCAGCGTGAACTACCTGGGCGACGGCCTGCGCGACGCGCTCGACCCGCGCATCCGCGGCCGCTGACACGACACCGGGCCGCCCTCCGGGGCGGTCCGCCAGGACAACGCTCAGGGAACCGACCACATGCCCGCCTATGCCGCCTTCCTCCGCGCCGTGAACGTGGGCGGCACCGGCAAGCTCGCGATGGCCGACCTCAGGGCGCTGACCGAAGGCACCGGGGCCCGGAACGTCCAGACCTACATCGCCTCCGGCAACGTGGCCTTCAGCCATGACGCAGCCCCCGCCGACGTGCAGTCCGCGCTGGAAAAGGCGCTGCACGACCATGCCGGCAAACCCGTGGGCGTCCTCCTGCGCACCCTCGCCCAGCTCGACGCGCTGACCGCCGGCACCCCCTTTCCCGACGCGCCCGGCGACAAGGTGATCTGCCTCCTGACCGACGCCCCGATCCCCGCCGCCCCCGCCGCGGACGCCACGCACCGGACCGCAGAGGACATTCGCCCCGGTCCCGGCGCGCTCTACATCCATTACCCAGATGGACAGGGCCGCTCGCGGCTCAGGCTGCCCGCGATGACAGAAGGCACCGCCCGCAACCTGAACACCATCCGCAAGATGCGCAGCCTTCTGGCCGAAAGGAGCTGACACGGAACACCGCCGGGACATCGACATGACGTTCGAATTCAGTCTGCACGAGGACCGCAACCTCGCCTTTTTCAGGATGCCGGCGCAGATCAGCGTCTCCGGCTGCGCCAACCTGCTGCGGCGCTACGTCGAGGATCCGCGCTTCGACCCGCGCCGCAACATGCTCACCGACGCGACCGGGGTGACAGAGATCGACGCCAGTTTCCTCAGCATCATCGTCGCGGTCGAACGGCTGGCGCCGCTCCTGCGCCGGTTCCCGGAAAAGGCCGACAGCGTGCTGCTGGTGGCCTCAGGTCACAGCTTCGGCATGGCCCGCATGATGCAGCAGGTGGTCGAGCCGGTCAGCACCCTGCGCTTCCACATCACCCATGACGTGGCCGAGGCGCTGCACCTCGCGGGCCAGCCCGACACCGACCTCGACGCGCTGAACGCCGCCCACGCCGCTTCCGCCTGCCCCACGCCCAACCCTTGAGCGGGCGCAGGCCCGGCACTACCATCCCACCGCACAAGCGGAGACAGCCCATGGCGCAACCGGCCTTCACCATCGGCATCGAGGAGGAATACCTCCTTGTCGACCGCGACACCTGCGCGCTGGTCGAAGCGCCCGAAGCGCTGATGACCGCCCTCTCCGAGGATCTCGAAGACCAGGTCTCGCCCGAGTTCCTGCAATGCCAGGTGGAGATCGGCACCCGGCCCTGCGCCTCCGTCGACGCGGCCCGCGACGACCTGCGCCGGCTGCGCGCCACGGTGTCGGAACACGCCGCGCGCCACGGCCTTTCGCCCATCGCCGCCTCCTGTCACCCGTTGGCCGACTGGAAGACGCAGTCCCACACCGACAAGCAGCGCTACAACGAGCTCGACCGCGACCTCGGCGGCGTGGTGCGGCGCATGCTGATCTGCGGGATGCACGTGCACGTCGGCCTCGACGACGACACGCTGCGCGCCGACCTGATGCGGCAGGCGAGCTACTTCCTGCCCCACCTGCTGGCGCTCTCCACCTCCTCGCCGTTCTGGCAGGGCGAGGACACCGGCCTCGCCTCCTACCGCATCTCGGTCTTCGACAACCTGCCCCGCACCGGCCTGCCGCCGCAGTTCCAGTCCTGGCAGGAATACGAACGCTCGGTGCAGGTGCTGATCGACCTCGGCGTGATCGAGGACGGCTCGCGCATCTGGTGGGACCTGCGCCCCTCCGCCGCCTTCCCGACGCTGGAAACCCGGATCATGGACGTGCAGCCCCGGCTGGAACACGCGCTGACGCTGGCGGCCATCTCGCAATGCCTGATGCGGATGCTCTGGCGGCTCCGGGTGAAGAACCAGCGCTGGCGGATCTACGACCGCTTCCTGATCGAGGAGAACCGCTGGCGCGCGCAGCGCTACGGCACGACCGAAGGTCTGATCGACTTCGGACGGGCGGAGATCGTGCCCTTCCCCGAACTGGTCGAGGAGCTGATCGACCTGCTGGAGGAAGACGCGGGCGTCCTGCAATGCACCGGCGCGCTGCACCGCGCCCGCGACATCGTTTCGGGCGGCACCTCCGCCAGCCGCCAACGCGCGGCCCTCGCCGATGCCAGGGCCCGGGGCGCCGACCACGACGGCCAGATGCGCGCCGTGGTCTCCCACCTGATCGAGGAATTCCACGCCGACCCCGGCCTCCGCGATGCTCTGCGTAGTGACTGGCGTTCAGACGTGTGCCCTTCCGATCGGGGGGATGCTTTCTCCTTGGGGGGATGCTTTCTCCTTGGAGATCGGAAGAGAGTCTTGTGGGGAAATAGTGTACTGTACATGGTGTAGATCTCGGTGGTCGCCGGATCATTAGGTAGTGGGGGGGGGGGTGGGGGGGGGGGGGGGGGGGGGG
>NZ_JBRBWD010000054.1:0-70357 GCF_052825245.1 Sagittula sp. | reverse complement strand
GGTGGAGACCCTGTTGGCCGGCGGCTCCGACCCGGTCATCACCAAGGAGCCGGAAGGCGCCTGGACCCACGCGGTCAGCGACAAGGCCCTGCAGTAAGGGCCCTGCGGTGAACGGGCTTCGCTGACTGCGTCAGCGACCCGCCGGGGGAAGTTTCACTTCCCCCGGACCCCCTTCAGAGTATTTGCGAAGCAAAGAAGCAGGGCGCGCGGCACCGTATGCCTTGCCCCGCGCAGATCCTTCGCGCCTTGTCTTCATCTTGGTCCAAATACCTCGGGGGAGCCTCCCGGGGGGGAGGCGGGGGCGGAGCCCCCTTCCGGCCGGAACGACCGTTGCCCTAACGTCTGCCCAGCACGATGCCCCGTCCGGCCTGCCCGGGCGTCGCGAGGGTTCCATGCGCCTCGGCGATGCGGGCGAGGCGTTCGGCCGGGATGGCGCCCCAGGCTTCGGGGCGGCGGGTGCGGAGGTTGAAACCCAGCATCTTCGCCTCGTTGGTGGCCGCCACCTGTCCCGAGGCGTCCAGCACCCGGTGGAAGAGGATGTAGCGTTTGGCATCCCAGTCGAGGAGCTGCGTCTCGATCGTGAAGGCGTCGCCCTCGGCCAGTTCGCCGGAATAGGTGACGTGGTTTTCCACGACGACGTATTCGTGGCCGTCGCGCGCCTCCATCCGCAGCGGATCGTTGATCCAGTTGAAGAAGGCCCAGTTCGCCTGGTCGCAGGCGGTCAGGTAATGCGCCATGTTCATGTGGCCGTATTCGTCCACCCATTCGGGCCGCACGACGTTTTCCACCAGCCTGAGCGGCGCGTCCACCCGGCCGGTCCAGGCGTGCAGGAAGGTTTCCGTCTCCAGCATGTCAGCGCCCCGTCCAGACGGGGGAGCGTTTCTCCATGACCGCCGCGACGCCTTCCTTTGCGTCGGCGCTGTCGTAGAGCCGGCCGTAGGCCTCCAGCCCGCCGGCGCGCATCCGGGCGAAGGCCTCCTGTTCCGTCAGCCCCTCCGTCGCGCGGGCGATCTCCTTGACCGCGCGGAGCGAGAGCGGCGCGCAGGCGGCGACGCGGTCTGCCAGTGCGCGCGCCTCCGTCATCAGCGCGTCGGCGGGCACCACGGCGTTGATCACGCCCCAGCGCAGCAGTTCCGCGGCGGGGGCGCGGCGGGCGGTCATCAGCATCTCCATCGCGACGGCGCGCGGCAGGCGGCGCGGCAGGCGGATCACCCCGCCGGAATCCGGGACGAGGCCGATCGAGGTCTCCGGCAGGCCGAACTCCGCCCCTTCGGCGGCGACGATCATGTCCGCCGACAGCGCCAGTTCGAACCCGCCGCCCAGCGCCGTGCCGTTGACCGCGGCGATCACCGGTTTCGTCAGCCCCCAGAACTCCGTCAGGCCGGCAAAGCCGCCGGGGCCCATGTCGGCCTCCGGGTCCTCGCCCTCCTGCGCGGCCTTGAGGTCCCAGCCGGCGGAGAAGAAGCGCCCCTCGGCGGTGACGATGCCCACCGAGAGCCCGTCGTCCTCCTGCAGTTGCTCGAAGGCGGCGCCCAGCGCCCGCGACGTCGCCGCGTCGATGGCGTTCACCTTGCCGCGTTTCAGCACCACCTCGAGCACGCGCCCGCGCACCCCCACCGTCACATCCGCCATCGTCCGGCTCCTTCGCTTGCCCGGGTACGCTGGGCCATGGCGCGTCCGGAGGCAAGGTCGGAGGCTGCCCAAAAACCGGGCAAAGCGCCCGTCCGGCAGCGCCGCCGCCCCTGCGGACCGCCTGCCCCTTTCGCCCTTGCGCAAGCCCTGTCTATAAATGTCGGGTATGACGACCGCGCCGAGGCCTGCCATGACCGTTCCATCGACCCTGACGAACCGCCTGCAGGCGCTGCTCATGCGTCTTTACCCGGACCATGACACCGAGGAGGTGACCGCCAAGGTGTTGGAGGCCTTCTGGCCAGAGGGCACCGATCCGCGCGGCCGCGCCCGCAAGCCCGGCAACCAGCTCTGGAGCCAGAAGGACGCGCTGCTCATCACCTACGGCGACAGCCTGATCGACGGGGTCTACAAGCCGCTCGACCTGTTGCGCGACTTCCTCGGCCAGCACCTGAAGGGCGTGGTGAACGGCGTGCACATCCTGCCGTTCTTCCCCTTCACCTCCGACGACGGGTTCGCGGTGACCGACTACCGCAAGGTGAACCCGGCGCTCGGCGACTGGCCGGACATCCAGCGCATCGCCTCGGAATGGGATCTTGCCTCCGACCTCGTGCTGAACCACGTGTCGTCCCAGGGCACGTGGTTCAACGCCTACCGGCAGGGGCAGAAACCCTACGACGCGTTCTTCTTCGAGGCCTCCCCGGACGACGACCTCTCCATGGTGGTGCGCCCGAGGACCACGCCGCTCCTGCAGGAGGTGGAGACGGCGAACGGCGTCAAGAACGTCTGGTGTACCTTCAGCCACGACCAGATCGACCTGAACTTCAAGAACCCCGAGGTCCTCTACGAGATCATCCGCATCATCCGGTTGCATATCGGGATGGGGGTGAAGATCATCCGCCTCGACGCCGTGGCCTTCGTCTGGAAGCAGCCGGGCACCACCTGCATCCACCTGCCGCAGACCCATGCCATCGTGCAGCTTCTGCGGGTGCTCTCGGACTTCGCACGCGAACCGGTCGTGCTGCTGACCGAGACCAACGTGCCCAAGGCCGAGAACCTCAGCTACTTCGGACAGCTGAACGAGGCGCACTGGATCTACAACTTCCCGCTGCCGCCGCTGATCCTGCACGCCATGCTCTCGGGCGACGCGCATTTCCTGTCGAACTGGCTGCGCTCCATGCCGCCCGCCCCGCACGGCTGCGCCTACCTGAACTTCACCGCCTCGCACGACGGCATCGGGATGCGCCCGGCCGAGGGTCTGCTGCCGGACGAGGAGATCGCGCGCATGATCTCCACCGTGCAGGACAGCGGTGGGCGGGCGTCGATGCGGGCGCTGCCGAACGGCGGGACCTCGGTCTACGAGCTGAACGCCACCTTCTTCTCGGCCCTGTCGCGCACCTATCGCGGCGACACCGCCAATCACATCGCGCGGTTCCTGTGCTCGCAGACCATCGTCATGTCGATCGAGGGCGTGCCCGCCTTCTACATCCACGCGATGCTGGGCACCGAGAACGACATCGAGGGCGTCGAGCGCCGCGGCATGAACCGGGCGATCAACCGCCATCGCTGGGACTACCCCGAACTGCGCAAACGCATCAAGGACCCGGAGACCCCGCAGGGCCAGGTGCTGCCCGCCCTGAAGGAACGGCTGAAGCTGCGCGCGAAGCAGCCCGCCTTCCACCCCAACGCCACGAACTTCACCCTGAACGTGGACGACCGGGTGTTCTGCGTCTGGCGGCAGTCGATCAACCGCGAACAGTCGATCTTTGCCCTGCACAACGTCAGCGCCGAGACGGTGGACCTGCCGCCGCGCGCGCTCAACCTGATCGCGGACGAGGAATGGATCGACCTGCTCTCGGGCGAGACGCTGCACCCCGAAGAGGACGGCGTGACGCTCGCCCCCTACCAGTGCCGCTGGATCACCAACCGGGGGTGACCGTAAAAAGCGTCCGGACGGATTGTTGACCCGACGGCAGGTCCAGCCCCATCATGGGCGGACCTGCCGAACCACACCGGACGACCTCATGACGTTTCGCCTTCTGGCCCTCCTCGCCTGCATCCTCCTCCTCTCCGCGCCCGCGCAGGCCGCCGACATCACCATGGGCGACGACTGCGACATCCGCCTCTCCGGCCAGATCGTGAAGGGCGACGCCGACCGCTTCGGCGCATTGATGGACGGCGCGGCCTGCACCTATTCCACCCTGCACCTGTCCTCGCCCGGCGGCTCGGTGACAGAGGCGCTGGCCATCCCGCAGCACTTCAGCCGCACGACCACCGTGATCGATGCCGGGCAGACCTGCCTGTCGGCCTGCGCGCTGATCTTCATGGCGGGCCACACTTGCGCCGGTGCGCCCTACACCTGCCAGCCCACCCGCCGGATGCACCCCACGGCGACGCTGGGCTTCCACGCGCCCTTCCTGCAGCCGGACCAGAAGCAGCAGCTTGTGCCGCTCGACCTGTCGTTCTCCGCCGCGCTCGACATCTTCGCCCAGATCCAGAGCGCGTTCTCCAAGCTCTCCTCCGTCGTGGCCTCCACCGGCTACAAGCAGGCGATGATCCATCCCGACCTCTTCGCGCAGATGTTCAGCACGCCGCCGCAGGAGTTCTACACGATCACCACGAACGACCAGTTCTACAGCTTCGACATCGGGCTGATGGACGACATCCCCAACACGGCCACCCCCGCCTTCGACCGGCAGCGCGCCGCGACCCTGTGTTACAACATGCTCTATTCCACCTATCGCGGCTGGAACCACTCGGAGTTCGGCTTTGCCGATTACGACACCGGCGGGCAGGAGTATTTCGAAAGCGTCACGAACCATGTGCAGCGGCAGGACCCCGCCCCGTGGCTGGGCGACGGCGTGAGTATCCCGGTCGACTTCGTCGAGTTCCGCAACCTCAACCTCGGGATGGGCTGGTCCGGCTGGTGCGAGATCATGCCCGAGCCCGGCTCCGGCACCGTGTCGGTGAACCTCTACCGGCAGGACAACATGCCCTCCGACAACGACCGGGCCGACGCGCGCGCCTACATGCACTACAGCATGGCCTGGCCGCCGCGCACGCCGCTCAGCGCCGTCTCGTGGAAGGCGGCGGCTGGCGGGGCGGCCGCCACCCCTGCGTCCGTTCCCGGACCCGATCCGGTGGCGCTGGCGCGCGCCTACTTCGACCGCCTTGGCAAGCGTGACGGCGGCGCCCCCTCTGCCCTCTGGATTCCGGAAAAGCGCGAGGTTATCGACCGTGCCGCAGCGGGCATCTGCGATGCGAGCCTCGTCGATGCCTCCGATGCCGACCTCTCCGGCGGCGCGGCAACGGTCAGCCTGCGCGCCCGGGTGACCGGCTGCGGCGCGACCTCGGGCGAAGTCTACGCCCTGCGCATGACCTTCACCCCCGGTGCGGACGGCTGGCGGATCTCGGCCCTGAACAGCGCCGAATGAGCCGTTTCCGGGGGCCGACGCGCCTCTGTTAACCTCTTTTCTCCGCTGCGCTGCAGAAAGGTTACCAACCGGCCGGTTCGAGGGGTCGAAACGGCCGGTTCACCCCTTACAGGCGGGAAACCATGGTGAACGGGTGCTGAATCCGTTGTGGACGGCGGGGTGCATGCCCCCAGATCTGCGCGTCGCAGGGCATCGCACGCAGCCTTAACCCCTCCGCGCGCCGCGTTAAGATGAACGGATCTTCATCAGAACGGCTTCGCCTCGAACTCCGCATTGTCGGCAGCCACCAGCGACCGCAGCTCCGACACCAGCCCCTGGTCGGCGGCGTTCACACGGCTCCAGTTCGGGATGAACGGCGCGTCGTTGGGCTTGGCCAGGAAGGTGTGCCCAGCCACCATGATGTTCTCCGCGAACAGCTCGATGGTGCGTTCCTCGCGGTGCCGGTCCAGCGTCAGCCCGTTCATCTTGGCGTCGTTGTCGTAGAACTCCAGCAGGTCCAGCGCGACCCGGTAATAGGTGGCCTTCAGCGCCCGGAAGGAGTTGGCGGTAAAGATCGTCCCATCCGCCGCCAGCTTGCGGAAGATCGCCTTGCAGATGTCGGTCGACATGCGGTTCAGGCCCGCCGCCGCGTCGCCCTCGCTTTCGTCCTGGTGCTTGTGATCGTAGGCGTCGGCGATCTCAACCTGGCAGACGGTGTGCCGCCCGCTGTTGCGCCAAACCTCTGACAACACGCCGATTTCCAGCCCCCAGTCCGACGGGATGCGCAGGTCGGGCAAGAGCCCGGTGCGCAGCGCGAACTCGCCTGACAACGGGTAGCGGAAGGCGCGCAGGTAGTCGATGTAATCCCGGTCGCCGATCACCCGCTTCAGCGCGATCAGGAGCGGCGAGACCAGCAGCCGCGTCACCCGCCCGTTCAGCTTGCCACCGCCGACACGCGGGTAGAACCCCTTCGACAACTGGTAGCGGAAGTTCGGATTGACCACCGGATAGACCAGCCGGGCCAGCATCTCTCGGTCGTAGGTGACGATGTCGCAATCGTGCAGCGCCATCACCGCCGTGTCCGCGCAGGAGATCAGGTAGCCCATGCAGGTCCACATGTTCTTGCCCTTGCCCGGCTCGTCCGGGGCAAGCCCCATCTCTTCGAGCCGCGCCATGTAGGCCTTCATCCTGGGGCTGTCGTTCCAGAGCACCACATGATCTTGGGGCAGCTTGGAAAAGAAGTCCCGCGCACGGCGGAACTGGTCCTCGTCCGCGCGGTCCAGCCCGATGACGATCCGGTGCAGGTAGCTGACCTGGCTCAGCTCGTCGATGATGTGCGACAACGCCGGGCCTTCCAGCTCCGAGTAGAGCGACGGCAGCACGAGGCTGATCTTGCGCGTCTGGGCGAAGGTCTCGATCTCGTAGACCAGTTCCTCGATCGGACGCTGCCGCAGGTTGTGGAACTGGGCGATATTGCCGTTCTGGTGAAAGTCAGCCATGCGCGGGATCCTTCGCGTCATAATCGTCAAGAAGCGACAGCACCGCCGCCGCCCAGCCCGCGGGCCCCGGAAGGCCGGTGCGCAGGATGCGCCCCGCGTCCTCCCCTTCCAGCAGAGGCAGGCCCGGACCGTGATCGTTGCGCACCACGACGCCGATGTCAGCCGTCTGAAGCATCTCGATGTCGTTGGGCGCGTCGCCAAGCGCAATTGTCCGGGTGGCGCCCATTTCCCGGGCGAGTTCGCGCATGGCATCCGCCTTTGTCCGGCCCAGCGACAGGGTCAGGAACCGCCCGCCGCTGCGTCCCCGGACGCCGTACATGCCAAGCCCGGCGAGGAAGGCCGCGCGCGCCTCGTCCGTTCCGGACCACAACCCGGGTTCAGAGAAGCACCGCTGCCCGGCCCGTTCGGCGCCGTCCAGGCCAAGTCCCGTCACCTCCGCGATCTCCTCTGCGGTCATGTCGGCAAAACCGCGGAACCCGGCCCGAAGTTCCGGCGCCAGATCGGAAAGGGCGCGGCGGATGCGGGCGTGGTCCTCGCTGTCCTGCGCCACACCTTCTGCGGGCCGGTACACCCCGGCGCCGTTCTCCACGATGGCAGGCGTATCGCCAAGGCCGAGATCGGCATGCAAGGGCGCAACCTCGGCCGCGGTCTTCGACGTGGCGAGGATCAGGGGAACGCTCCGCGCCTTCAGCGCATCGAGCGCCGGGCGCGCCGCCTCCCACGAATAGGTGTCGTGATCCAGCAAGGTGCCGTCGAGGTCGGTGAACACGATCAAACCCATGAAGCGACCTCTGCCTGCTTGTCCCTGCAGGATTTATGCCGCAGCCGCATCCCGGCAACCACCGCCCATGCTGCAGTGCGGCTCAATGTGCGGCGGAGAGGTCACGGATGCCCTTCCCAATCGATGGTCAGGTCGACCGGGCCGAGGTGTTCCGCCACCCGGTGCGCGTTCGGGATATCGTTGCCCATGGCCTTTTCGCGCGCACCGGCATGGTCGTATTCGTAGCTCACCCAGCGTTCGATCAGGCGCCGCTCCAGTTCCTCCATGGGCACCGACAGGTAGACCGTCAGGTCCCACAGGTCGGACAGCGCGCTCCACGGGTCCTGGGCGAGGCACAGGTAGTTGCCCTCGACGATCACCGTCTCCGTCTCCGGGCCGATACGTTCGGCCCCGGCGATGGCGATTTCGCGGGTGCGGTCGAAGACGGGCAGGATGACCTCGTCCTCTTCGGCGACACGGGCCAGGCAGGCGCGGAAACCGCCGAAGTCGAAGGTCTCGGGTGCGCCCTTGCGCAGCAGCAGCCCGGCAGGCCTCAGCAGCCGGTCGTCAAGGTGGAACCCGTCCATCGGCATCACCGCCGCGTTGGGCACGCGCGCGGCAACCACATGCGCCAGCGTCGATTTTCCCGATCCCGGCGCCCCGGCCAGGGCGACCAGCCGTCGCCGCCCCCGTATCGGTGTCTCGGCGATCCGATCCGCCACCAGCGTCGCGCTTTTCTGAACGTCCATGGCCCTACCCCCTTCCCGATTGGTGAGGGTCCGGGCCGGGCTTGTCAACGCGGAGGGGCCGAAGGTTCAGCCGAACAGCCGTCCGCGCGCACGGATGACAGCCAGCGCGACAACGGCCAGATAGGCCCAGTCGATCAGCACCAGCAGGTACCACGGGTGGGTGAAGCTGAACCCGATGACGGTCACGGTGGCGAACAGGATGACGGCGATCATCCGGCGCGGCACCTTGATCGCCTTGGGCGACGGCGTCTTCAGCTTGGAGATCATCAGCATCCCGATGAGCGCCAGCCAGAGGGCAACCATCGCCGGGGCCTCTCCCGCGTCCCAGCCGCCGGCGAGCATCATGAACACCGGCAGAAGGCCCAGCATTGCCCCTGCGGGCGCGGGGACGCCGACAAAGTGCCGCTTGGGCCCCGCGCTTTCATCCGCCTGGCCCGACATGACGTTGAACCGGGCGAGCCGCAGGCAGGTCGCGGCGGCAAAGAGCAGCGCAAAGACCCAGCCGAAGCCGCCGGTGTGAGACAGGTGGACCTGGTACACGACAATCGCGGGCGCGACGCCGAAGCAGAGGAAATCGGACAGAGAATCCAGTTGCGCGCCCATCGGTGACTCGGCCTTGAGCTTGCGGGCGAGCAACCCGTCGAGCCCGTCCGCCAGCGCGGCGATCAGGATGGCGAACACCGCCGCCCCGAACCGGCCCTCCATGGCGAACCGGATGGCGGTGAAGCCGAAGCTCATGCCTGTCAGCGTCACCATGTTCGGCAGGAGCAGCAGCAGGGAGACCTGGCTGCGGTCCTCCGGCTGGGTTTCCGGCTCGGTGGGGAGGTCAGGCATGGTTCAGCCTTCCCCGCTTTCGGCGGTCAGGTCGGCGATGACGGTTTCGCCCGCGACCATCGTCTGGCCGATGCGCACGAGCGGCGTTGCACCGGGCGGCAGGTAGATATCGAGACGCGAGCCAAAGCGGATCAGGCCGAAGCGTTCGCCCCGCTCCAGCGTGTCGCCATTCTTGGTCCAGCACAGGATGCGCCGAGCCACGAGGCCAGCGATCTGCACGACGCCATAGCGGCGCCCGTCCGGCAGGGTCACGGCCAGGCCGTTGCGCTCGTTGTCCTCCGACGCCTTGTCGAGCGAGGCGTTGAGGAACTTGCCGGGCCGGTAGGCGACGACATCGATCGTGCCCGCAGACGGCAGGCGGTTCACGTGACAGTTGAAGACCGACATGAAGACGGAGATGCGCACCATCTCTGCCTCGCCCAGTCCCAACTCTGCCGGCGGCACGGCCGGTTCCAGCAGCGAGACAAGCCCGTCGGCGGGTGAGACCATGACATCCGGACGCTCCGGGACCACCCGTTCCGGGTCGCGGAAGAAGTAGTAGACCCAGACGGTCACGCCCGCGGCAAGCCAGCCGAGCGGTTCCCACACAAGGAACAGCACGACCGCGATTGCGGCTGCTATGGCAACGAACTTTCGTCCTTCCGGATGCATCGGCTTGACGAAGGTGGACAGCATGGAGACAGACATGGAACCCCGCAGTGTTGGTCTGCCCTTCTCAGATATTCAGGCGTCGGATGCAAATCAAACCTGAGTCACGCGCCCCGGGTTCCAGCGTCGCGGCGCATCCGTCGGCATCCGTGGCCCCGAAGCCAGCGGCTTGCCGCCGCTAGGCGCGGCGGCCATTGCGCGGGACCGTCGCAGGGCGCAACATTCGTGCAGACATTACAGGCTGCCGGGGAAGGAAACGTCTATCTGCGCCGCTGCCCGGATAACGTCGCGTACGCCCCTATTGCCCGACAGATTGCCTTCGGTATTGATTTGCCGATGGCAGAAACGGCCAACCTGAAGTACCCATTCCGGTGTACGCTAACTCAAACTCAGGTTGCCACACCTGGAAAAGACTACACCATAACACGAAGGGCGGGATCGCCCGGACCCAGCAAGGGACGCTCATAATGACAAGACTTGCCCACCTGACCCTGACGACATTCCTGAGCGCCGGCATCGCCACCGCCGGACTGGCCCAGGAGACCCACCCCGAGACCGGCGAACCGCTGGCCGCGGAACAGACCTTCACCTACCGCATCCTCGACGAGTTCTCTTCGCTCGACCCGCAGGTGGTCGAGGACGTGACCGGCTCCGAACTGGCGCGCGACCTGTTCGAGGGCCTGATGAACCAGGACGAGAACGGCGAACTAGTGCCCGGTGTCGCCACCGGTTTCGAGGCCTCCGAGGACAAGACCACCTACACCTTCACGCTGCGCGACGATGCGAAGTGGTCGAACGGCGATCCCGTGACCGCGCAGGACTTCGTCTTCGCGTGGCGCCGCGCGGTCTCTCCGGAACTGGCGTCGCCCTACCAGTGGTACATGTCGCTCATGTCCATCGAGAACGCAGACGCGATCATCGCAGGCGATATGGCACCGGAAGAGCTGGGCGTGACCGCCATCGACGATCGCACCCTCGAAGTGAAGCTCAGCCAGCCGCTGTCCTACTTCCCGCAGATGGTGACGCACGCCACGACCTTCCCGGCACCGCAGAAGGTGATCGAGGAATTCGGCGACGACTGGACCAAGACGGAAAACATCGTTTCCAACGGCGCCTACGTGCTGACCGAGCACATCCCGAACGAACGCTCCACCCGCGAGCGCAACGAGATGTACTGGGACAACGAGAACACCATCATCGACAAGACCGTAGCGCTGGTCATCAACGACGAGAACGTGGCACTGACCCGTTTCCTCGCCGGTGAGCTCGACCGCACCGAGGTCCCCGCAGGCCAGTTCCCGCGCCTGTCCGAGGAGCACCCCGAGGAGGCGATCAGCTTCCCGCGGCTGTGCAACTACTACTACACGTTCAACCTGTCCGACAGCGGCCCCGAAGCCTTCAAGGACGTGAACGTGCGCAAGGCGCTGGCGCTGGCCATCGACCGCGACATCATCACCAAGAACGTGCTGGCGGGCGGGGAAGTGTCTGCCTACACCTTCGCCCCTGCCGCCGTGGCCAACTTTGAACCGCCGGTCACCGAGATGCAGGAGATGACCCAGGCAGAGCGCGACGAGAAGGCCAAGGAACTGCTGGCAGAGGCAGGCTACGGTCCCGAGAACCCGCTGAAGTTCGGCATGATGTACAACACCTCCGACAACCACCAGAAGATCGCCGTGGTCATGTCGCAGATGTGGAAGCAGAAGCTGGGCGTCGAGGTCGAGCTGTCCAACATGGAGTGGAAGGTCTTCCTCGAGGTGCGCGGCAACCAGGACTTCGAACTGGCCCGCGGCGCGTGGTGCGGCGACTACAACGAGGCATCCACCTTCCTCGACCTGCTGACGACGCCGTCCGGCTACAACGACGGCAAGTACTCCAACGCCGATTACGACGCGCTGATCCAGGAGGCGAAGTCCGCCGACGACAGCGCGCCGCTCTACGCCGAGGCCGAGCAGATCTTTGCACAGGACATGCCGGTGATCCCGGTCTACCACGCGGCAGGCGTCTACATGATGGACAGCGACGTGGGCAACTGGCCGGTGAACAACGTCGAACAGAACTGGTATTCGAAGGACCTCTACAAGGTCGCCGAGTAACCCCTCCCGAGACCCGTCCCGGCGTTCGCGCCGGGACCTGTCCCCGCGCCTCCCGACTGTGCGCAGGGACACGGGCACCGGCCAAGTCCCGGTCCCGGGGTGCCGATCCACATCCGCAAGGTTGAACCCCACATGCTTTCCTACGTGATCCGACGGCTTCTGGTGGCTGTCCCGACGATCCTGTTGCTGGTGATCGCCGCCTTCACCATGATGCAGCTTGCTCCCGGCGGGCCATTCACCTCCGAACGTCCCCTCCCCCCCGAGGTGCTTGCCAACATCGAGCGCCGGTACGGCCTCGACCAGCCGCTGTGGAAACAGCTCTGGGACTACTTCGCCAACATCGTCCTGCATTTCGATTTCGGTCCGTCCTTCGTCTACAAGGACCGCGACGTGAACGACATCATCGCGCAGGGTTTCCCGATCTCGCTGACCTATGGCTCGCTGTCGTTCCTTGCCGCGAGCGTCGTGGGCGTGACGCTGGGCATCGCCGCCGCGATCCGGCACAACACCTGGATCGACTATTTCGCCGTTTCGCTGGGGATCGCCGCGCAGGCGCTGCCGAACTTCATCATGGGCCCGATCCTGATCCTGACCTTCACGCTCTGGCTGGGCCTGCTGCCCGGCGGCGGCTGGAACGGCGGACAGTGGGAATACCTGATCATGCCGGTGATCGCGCTCTCGACTTCCTACATGGGGTCCGTCGCCCGGATCACCCGCTCGTCGATGCTGGAGGTGCTGAACTCCAACTTCATCCGCACGGCCCGCGCCAAGGGTCTGCCGCAAAGCACGATCATCTGGCGGCACGCGATGAAGCCGACGCTCCTGCCGGTGATCTCCTACCTCGGGCCGGTCTTCGTCTACGTGCTGACGGGCTCGGTCTTCGTGGACCTCTACTTCTCCACCGGCGGCCTCGGTCAGAGCTACGTGAACTCCGCCCTCACCCGCGACTACGCGGTGCTGCTGGGCGTGACGATCCTCTATGGCGCGCTGACCGTCATCGTGAACCTGCTGACCGACCTCGCCTACGCGTGGTTCGATCCCAAGATCCGGTACTGACATGCGCTTTTTCGGAACATCCCCCAAGGCCGCCGCGCTGGCCGGCGAGATCACCGACTTCACCGCGGTGCGCGGCCGGTCGCTGCTGAGGGACGCCTTCAACCGCTTCCTGCGCAACAAGGCCGCCATGGCCAGCGTCGTCATCCTCGCGCTGATCGTGCTGTTCGTGCTGTTCGGCCCCCTCCTATCGCAATGGTCGAACGAGGAAATCGACTGGGTCGTGATGGGCGACGTGAAGGGCATGGGCATGCCGTCGCTGGAAACGGGGCACTACTTCGGCGTCGACGACCTTGGCCGCGACCTCTACGCCCGGACGATCCAGGCGACGCGCACCTCGCTGCTGGTCGGACTGATCGGCGCCGCCATGGCGCTGGTCGTGGGCACGCTCTGGGGCGTCGTCGCGGGCTACTTCGGCGGACGCCTCGACAGCGTCATGATGCGCTTCGTGGACATCATGCTGGCCATCCCGCTGACACTGATCCTGATCCTCATCCTCGTCGTCGCCGGACGCAGCTTCGTCGCGCTTTTCCTGGGTCTCGGCGCGGTGTCGTGGCTGACCATGAGCCGCATCGTCCGTGGCCAGACCCTGACGCTCAAGGGCCGGGAGTTCATCGAGGCCGCCCGCGCCACCGGCGTGTCGGAGGCCACCATCATCCGCCGCCACATCCTGCCCAACCTCGCGGGTGTGGTGATCGTCTATGCCTCGCTATTGGTGCCCGAGATGATCCTCGCCGAAAGTTTCATCTCTTTCCTCGGCCTCGGCATATCGGAGCCCAACACCTCCCTCGGCCGCCTGATCGCCGAGGGCGCGGGCACCATGGCCTACGGCACCCTCTGGCAGTTGCTGTTTCCGCTTTTCTTCTACGTCACGCTGATCATCGCGATGTTCTTCATCGGCGACGGCCTGCGCGACGCGCTCGACCCGAAGGACCGCTGACATGACCGTGTTTTCCGTCAAGGACCTGAACGTCTCCTTCGACACGCCCGATGGCGAAGTGCAGGCCGTCAAGGGCGTGTCCTTCGACATCGCCGCAGGCCAGTGTCTTGGCATCGTGGGCGAAAGCGGTTCCGGCAAGTCGCAGAGCTTCATGGCCGCGATGGGCCTTCTGCCGCCGAACGGGCGCGCCACCGGGTCGGTGACCTTGTCCGGGCAGGAGATCCTGAACGTGCCCCTGAAACGGCTGAACGCGATCCGGGGCGCGGACGTGGGCATGATCTTCCAGGACCCGCTGACCGCGCTTACCCCGCACCTGAAGATCGGCGCGCAGATGGCCGAGGTGCTGCGGGTCCACAGGGGTCTGCGCGGCCGTGCGGCGCGCGCCCACTGCCTCGACTGGCTGAACCGCGTCCAGATCCCGGAGGCCGAGCGCCGCCTCGACCAGTACCCCCACGAACTGTCGGGCGGGATGCGCCAGCGCGTGATGATCGCCCAGGCCATGCTCTGCGACCCGAAGCTGCTGATCGCGGACGAACCGACCACCGCACTCGACGTGACCGTGCAGGCAGAGGTTCTGGACCTGATGGCCACCCTCCAAAAGGAGATGGGCACCGCCATTGCACTCATCACCCACGACATGGGCGTCGTCGCCCGCATGTGCGACCACGTGAAGGTCATGCGCTTGGGCGAGTTCGTGGAGGACGGCCCGGTAGAGCACATCTTCGCCCGGCCCGAACACGCATACACGCGCAAGCTGCTGGAAGCGATGCCGCGGATCGACAAGGGCGATGCACCGGGCGACGTCACCGGCAGGACCATCCTCGACGTGGACGACCTGAAGGTGCACTTCCCGATCACCGTCAAGGGCGGGCTCTTCGGACGCACTGTGCCGCTGAAGGCGGTCAACGGCGTCAGCTTCGACCTGAAGGAAGGCGAGACGCTGGGCATCGTCGGTGAATCCGGCTGCGGCAAGTCCACCCTAGCCCGCGCGGTGCTGCAGCTGATCGCGTCGCAGTCGGGCACCGTGTCATGGCTGGGCAAGCCGCTGACCGAACTGGACCGCAAGGCGCTGAAGCGGGAACGCCGCGACCTGCAGATCGTCTTCCAGGACCCGCTGGCGAGCCTCGACCCCCGGCTGACCATCTCCGCCTCGATTGTGGAGCCGTTGCAGACCCACCGCCCCGAGATGACCGCCCGCGAGCGGCGCGAGGAAGTGGCGGCGATGATGACCCGCGTCGGCCTAGACCCGTCGATGTACAACCGCTACCCGCACGAGTTGTCCGGCGGTCAGAACCAGCGCGTCGGCATCGCCCGCGCGATGATCACCCGGCCCAAGCTTATCGTCTGCGACGAGGCGGTCAGCGCGCTCGACGTCTCGATCCAGGCGCAGATCGTGAAGCTGTTGAAGGACCTGCAGGACGAATTCGGCATGTCGATGCTGTTCATCAGCCACGACCTGTCCGTGGTCCGCGCCATCTCCAACCGCATCATGGTGCTCTACCTCGGGCGGATCGTGGAAATGGGCGATGCTGATACCATCTGTGCCCGACCGCAGCATCCCTACACGCAGGCGCTGATTTCCGCCGTGCCGATCCCCGATCCGGAGGCCGAGCGCGCACGGACCCGCATCCGCATCCCGGGCGAGCTGCCCTCGCCCATGGACCCGCGCGCTTCGCTGCGGTTCCTGCCCTCTCGTCTGGCCGATCAGGGCGAGGTGTATGTTCCGCAACTGCGCGACATGGGCGGCGGTCACCTCGTGGCGGAACACGATCCGCTGGACAGCCTGCTGAAACACCCCCGGGCCGGGGGCGCTGTCCCCGCGGCCTGAGCCGCCGGGACCGCCTCAGGAGATGCCGTTCAGGAAGACCCTGAGGCCCAGCTCAAACCGGGCTTTGCGCGCTGTCTGGCAGGGATGTTCGTCGGTCATGATCAGCGCCTCGATCACCGGCAGGTTCAGCATGTCGAGCAGTAGGGTCGCCGCGGCGGCCGGGTCGCCGACCCGAAGCTCGCCGCGCGCGCAGGCCCGCTCGATCTCGGCCCGGACGATGGCCTGCTTGTTGCGCGGACCTTCCTCCAGGCAGCGCCGGCTGAGCCGCGGGTGCTGCGCCGCCTCCGCGATGGCCAGGCGGAAGAGCGCAATGGGCAGGTCCCAGCGGTCGCCGGGTTCGTCGATCATGAAGAGCTTGCGCAGCCGGACCGCAAAGGAGGCGTCTTCCGGCAGGTCCGGCATGGGGGCGCACTTCGCAAAGCGTCTCTCGATATAGGCGTCGAACAGCGTGTCGCGGTCCTGGAACAGGCCGTAAAGCGTCTGCTTCGACATGCCCGCGCGGCGCGCAATGGCCGCCATTGTCATCCCCGCCAGTCCCACCTCGTGGAAGTGGTCGTCGAGCGCGCCGAGGATCACGTCGCGCCGTTCCTCCGCGTCCATGACCACGGGGCGCCCCTTGCGGACGGGAACAGGATCGTCGTTCTCGCCGACTGCTTGTGCGATGCGTGCCACGCCAGCCCTCCAAATCGCCGTGCTTTGCCCCTCGCGACAAAAAGCATCTTGCGGAATCCACATTGCGGTACTTATGAGACTCGCGAGTCTTTTAAATACTCCGCCGGATTGCGCCAAGCGATTTCGCCGGATTCGCGAAAAGGAGCCGACAATGCGTTCGGTCACGACCGCGCCGCTTCGGGCGCTTCTTCTGGCGGCTGTCCTGCCGCTGTCTTTCAACCCGGCGCTTGCGCAGCAACAGGGGGGCGAACGTCCTCCGGCGGCAGTCACAGTGGCAACGATGCAGCCGCAGGAGCTGACGCTGACCTCCACCCTGCCCGGCCGCGTGCGCGCGTCGGCGGTGGCGGAGGTGCGGCCGCAGGTCAACGGCATCATCACCGAGCGTCACTTCAAGGAAGGCACGATGGTCGAGGAGGGCGACCTGCTCTACACCATCGACCCGACAACCTACGAGGCCGCAGTCGCGCAGGCGGAGGCGCAGCTCAGCGCGTCGCAGGCCCAGCAACGGGCGGCAGAGCGTGACTTCGAGCGGGTCAGCAGCCTGTCGACGCGCGGTGTCACCAGCCAGCAGGCGGTGGACGAGGCGACCTCTGCCCGCGACACCGCCGATGCACAGGTGGTGATGTCCGAAGCGGCGCTCAGGTCGGCCCAGATCGACCTCGACCATACCGAGATCCGCGCCCGCCTGTCAGGGCGGATCGGCCTTTCGGACATCTCGCGCGGTGCGCTCGTGACCGCCAGCCAGTCGACACCGCTGACCACCATCCGCAAGCTGGACACGGTCTATGTCGACGTAACCCAATCCGCCGCCGAGCTGCTGGCCTGGCGTCGTGGCACGGCGCTGGACGATGAAACCCCGGGCGAGGTCAAGCTGACCCTGGCAGACGGCGAGTCCTATTCGGAGCCCGGCCAGCTGACTGCCGCCGAACCGCACGTCGATGAACAGACGGGCGTGATCGTCCTTCGGATCGAGTTCCCGAACCCCGACATGCTTCTGCTGCCGGGCATGTACGTGCAGGTCGAGATGCCGACCGCGCAACTCGACAACGTCTACCTCGTCCCGCAGGAGGCCGTCACCCGCGACCGCCGCGGCAACCCGCAGACATGGGTGGTGAACGCCGACAACGTGGTCGAGGTCCGTCCGCTGACGATCCTGCAGGACCGCGGCTCCGACTGGGTGGTCAGCGAAGGCCTGAACCCCGGCGACCGCGTCGTGGTCGAAGGCGTGCAGAAGACCGGACCGGGCGCCACCGTCGCCCCGGCGGAACGCACCGCCGAGGCCGCAGCCGAGACCCCCGGCGACGCCACCACGGCAACGGAGTAAGCGCAATGGCCCGTTTCTTCATCGAACGGCCCATCTTTGCGTGGGTCATATCCATCATCGTCATGGGGATCGGCATCCTGTCCGTGCTGACGCTCCCCATCGCGCAGTATCCGCAGATCGCGCCGCCCTCGATCTCCATCCGGGCGACCTATCCCGGTGCCTCGGCGCAGACCGTGGCCAATACCGTCACGCAGATCATCGAACAGCAGATGACCGGCCTCGACGGGATGCGCTACGTGTCGTCGAACTCCACCTCGGCGGGGACGGCCAGCATCACGCTGACCTTCGAGACCGGCACCGATCCGGACATCGCGCAAGTGCAGGTGCAGAACAAGCTGGCGCAGGCCACACCGCTGCTGCCCGACAGCGTGCAGCGGCAGGGCGTGACGGTGCAGAAGTCCTCGGCGGGCTTCCTGATGGTGATCGCGCTGATCTCGCCGGATGGCAGCCTCGACCAGACGGACCTGTCGGACTACCTGAAATCCAACCTCGTGGACGAGATGTCCCGGATCGAGGGCGTCGGCTCCGTGCAGGTCTTCGGCGGCCAGTATGCCATGCGCATCTGGCTCGACCCGTCGAAACTGACCGCCTATGAACTGACGCCTTCGGACGTGGTGGCGGCGGTCAGTGCCGAGAACGCCCAGATCTCGGCCGGGGCATTCGGCGACCGTCCCACCGCCGACGGGCAGATGCTGAACGCCACGATCACCGCGCAGTCGCTGCTCCAGACGCCGGAGGACTTCCGCCAGATCGTCCTGCGCGCGCAGGAGAACGGCGGCCTCGTGCTGCTGGACGACGTGGCCACGGTCGAGATCGGCTCCGAAGGGTACAACTTCACCCCGACCTATGACGGCCAGCCCGCCAGCGGCATGGCGATCAGCCTCGCCCCCGGCGCCAACGCGCTGGACACGTCTGAGCTGGTGCACGCCCGGATGGAGGAGTTCGCGCAGTTCTTCCCCGCCGGCATCGCCTATACCATCCCCTACGACACCACCCCCTTCGTGGAGATCTCCATCGAGGAGGTGCTGCGCACGCTGGTCGAGGCGATCATCCTCGTCTTCCTCGTGATGCTGCTGTTCCTGCAGAACCTGCGCGCCACGCTGATCCCGACGCTTGCCGTGCCGGTCGTCATCCTGGGGACCTTCGGGGTTCTCGCGGTGATGGGCTACACGATCAACACGCTGACCATGCTCGCCATGGTTCTGGCCATCGGTCTGCTCGTGGACGACGCCATCGTGGTCGTCGAGAACGTCGAACGCCTGATGGAAGAAGAGGGCCTTTCCCCGCGCGAAGCCACCCGCAAATCCATGGACCAGATCACCGGCGCCCTGATCGGCATCGCGATGGTGCTGTCGGCGGTGTTCGTGCCCATGGCCTTCTTCGGCGGGTCGACTGGCGTTATCTATCAGCAGTTCTCAGTCACCATCGTCTCGGCCATGGCGCTGTCGGTCCTAGTGGCGCTGACCCTTACCCCGGCGCTCTGCGCCACGATGCTCAAGCAGTCCCACGGCGAAAAGCGCGGCTTCTTCGGCCTCTTCAACCGGGGGTTCGGCGCGACGACGCGCGGCTACGGCAAGGCGGTCGGCGGCATCGTGCGGCGGCCGTTCCGCATGACGCTGATCTACCTGCTGATCGTCGGCGGCATGGTCGCGCTGTTCATGCGCACGCCCACCGGCTTCCTGCCGGACGAGGACCAGGGCATCATGTTCGTGATGATCCAGGCCCCCACCGGCGCGACGCTGGAGCGGACGGAGGAGGTCGTCGAACAGGTGCAGACCTACTTCCTCGAACAGGAAGCGGACGCGGTTGAGGCGGTCTTCGGCGTGGCGGGCTTCGGCTTTGCCGGTCAGGGGCAAAACATGGCGCTGGCCTTCGTCCGTCTGAAGGACTGGTCCGAACGGGAGAACCCGGCGCTGTCGGCCCGGGCCGTCGCCGGTAGGGCCTTCGGCGCGCTGTCGCAGATCCAGGATGCCTTCGTCTTCCCGGTCGTGCCACCTGCGGTTACCGAGCTTGGCAACGTCTCGGGCTTCGACATGTACCTGCAGGCGCGTGGCGGCCAGACCCACGAGGAACTCGTCGCCGCCCGCAACCAGCTTCTGGGCATGACGGCGCAAAGCCCGCTGCTGACGGGTGTGCGTCCGAACGGTCTCGAGGATGCCTCGCAGTTCAACCTCGCCATCGACTGGCGCAAGGCGGGCGCGATGGGGGTGACGGCCTCCGACGTGTCCAACCTGCTGAGGATCGCATGGGCCGGGGCCTACGTGAACGATTTCATCGACCGGGGCCGGATCAAGCGGGTCTACGTGCAGGGACAGGCGGACAGCCGGTCCACACCTTCGGACCTGACCAAGTGGCGTGTGCGCAACGCATCCGGCGGCCTCGTGCCCTTCGCCAACTTTGCCGAGGGATCGTGGAAGATGGGCGCACAGGGCGTCTACCGCTACAACGGCGTGCCGGCCCTCCAGATCCAGGGCAGCCCCGCGCCGGGCGTCACCACGGGTGAAGCCATGGCAGAGATGGAGCGCCTCGTGTCCCAACTTCCCGAGGGCTTCGGCCTGTCTTGGACCGGCCTGTCGCTGGAGGAACGGGAATCCGGCAACCAGGCGCCGCTGCTCTATGCGCTGTCCCTGGCCGCCGTGTTCCTGTCGCTGGCCGCGCTTTACGAAAGCTGGTCGATCCCCTTCGCGGTGATGCTGGCCATGCCCATCGGCGTGCTCGGCGCGCTGCTGGGTGCCTGGGCAGGCAGCTACGAGAACGGCGTGTTCTTCCAGGTGGGTCTGCTGACGGTGATCGGTCTGACCGGCAAGAACGCCATCCTGATCGTGGAATTCGCCCGCGACAGGATGGAGGCGGGCGAGGATGTGCTGAGCGCGACAATCGAGGCTGCCAAGCAGCGCTTCCGTCCGATCATCATGACCTCCATGGCCTTCTCGCTCGGCGTGGTGCCGCTGGTGATCTCCACCGGCGCGGGCTCCGGCGGGCGGAACGCCATCGGCGCCGGGGTGCTGGGGGGCACGCTGTCCTCCACCATCTTCGGGGTGCTGCTGGTGCCGCTGTTCTTCGTGATCGTGGTGCGCCTGTTCACCCGCAAGCGCCCGGCAGCCGAAGCGCAACCGGCCGAATGACCACCGGGCGGGGCAGCGATGCCCCGCCCCCCTGCGCCCCGGTCCGGACCATGGGCAACGGAGCGCCCCCTTCCCCATAGCCTTTCCCGACCACCGCGCGACCGCCTACTTAGACGGCCCTGATGGCCCACGGGCAGTCCGCGTCCCGGTTCTCCGGCTGTTCCTTCAGACGGCGCATCCGCGCACGAACCTGCACGCGCTCCCTTGGCGGACCGATCCATGTTGGCTAGGGATTGGCACGCAATCGAGCCGCAGACAGGGACGCAACATGGACGACACCGCCGCACGCTTCACCAGGGTCACGTCGAGCCACTGGGGCGCCTTCGAGGTGGACGTGGAGAACGACCGCATCGTCGCCACGCGCCCGTTCGCGGCCGACACGCATCCCTCGCACATTCCCGACATCCTCCCGCAGGCGGTGCATCACCGTTCCCGCGTGGCGCGGCCGTCCATCCGGCGCGGCTGGCTGGACACCCGCCAGCGCAGCGGGCGCGGCACCGACGACTTTGTCGAACTGCCCTGGGACGAGGCCCTCGACATCGCCGCGGCAGAGATCGACCGCATCCGCAAGACCCACGGCAACGAGGCGATCTTCGGCGGCTCCTACGGCTGGAGTTCGGCCGGACGGTTCCACCACGCGCAAAGCCAGGTGCACCGGTTCCTGAACAGCATCGGCGGGTACGTCGCCTCCTTCGGCAGCTATTCCACCGGCTGCGCGCAATCGATCATGCCCCATGTCTTCGGCCTCAACTTCCTGTCGCTGCTCTACGAGCATCAGGAGGGCTGGCATTCGATCCACGACCACACCGAAACGCTGGTGATGTTTGGCGGGATCAACCCGAAGAACGCGCAGGTCAGCATGGGCGGCGTGACCGATCACGACACCGCGGGCTGGATGCAGCGTTTTCTCGGCAAGGGGATGTATTGCCTGAACGTCGGACCGCAGCGGACGGACGCGCCCGCGGGCTGCGCGTGGCTGCCGGTCCGGCCGGGGTCCGACACCGCGCTGATGCTGGCGCTGGCTTATGTGCTGGAGAGCGAGGGCCTGACGGACCACGCCTTCCTCGACCGCTACACCGAGGGGTTCGCCCGCTTCCGCCCCTATCTCATGGGCGAGCGCGACGGCACGCCGAAGACCCCGGAATGGGCGGCAGAGCTCTGCGGCGCGGCGCCTGACGCGATCCGCGACCTCGCGCGACGGATGGCGTCGACCCGCACGCTGATCACCGTGGCCTGGTCCCTTCAGCGCGGCGAACACGGGGAACAGCCCTACTGGATGTCCGCCGTGCTGGCTGCGATGCTCGGTCAGATCGGTCTGCCCGGCGGCGGCGTGGGTTACGGCTACGGCGCAATCGGCGGCGTGGGCAAGACGCTCGACGCCATGTCGGGGATGACCTTCTCGCAACTGACGAACCCGGTACAGACGCGGATCCCCGTGGCGCGCATTGCCGACATGCTGCGCAACCCCGGGCAGCCCTACGACTTCAACGGCCAGCGCGCGCCCTACCCCGACATCCGCCTGATCTACTGGGCGGGCGGCAACCCGTATCACCATCACCAGGACCTCAACGCCCTGCACAAGGCCTGGCAGCAGCCCGAGACGATCATCGTCAACGAACCGTGGTGGACCGCCACGGCCAAGCGCGCGGACATCGTCTTCCCCGCGACCACCCCCTATGAGCGCGAGGACATCGGCCGGTCCAGCCTTGACGACCACCTGTTCCACATGCCGCGGCTGGTGTCGCCCGTGGGCGAGGCGCGCGACGACTACGCGATCTTCGCCGGTCTGGCCGAACGGATCGGTGTTGGCGAGGTCTTTTCCGAGGGCCGCAGCGCCGACGACTGGATCGAGATCCTCTATGCCGACTACCGGGAACGGGCCGCGGCGCAGGGGATCGAGATCCCCGACCTCGACGGGTTGCGGCAGGAGAACTGGATCAAGCTGCCCATTCGCTCGGACCGCGTCGGTCATTCGTATTTCGGCCCCTTCCGGGAGGACCCGGAACAGGCTCCGCTCGGGACGCCTTCGGGCCGGATCGAGATCTTCTCCACGACCATCGACGGGTTCGGGTATGACGATTGTCCCGGTCATCCGATCTGGCTGCCGCCGTCGGAGTGGCTGGGGTCCGCCGCCCCCGAGGCACCGCTGCACCTCGTCTCGCCCCAGCCCGGCGACAAGCTGCACAGCCAGCTCGAAAGCGCGTTGGCGGATGTACCGGGTGCACGGCCCGCGACGCTCGTCATCCATCCCGACGACGCGGCCACTCGGGCAATCAGCACGGGCGACCTTCTGCGGGTCTTCAATACGCGCGGCGCCTGTCGCGCCCGGGCGCAGGTGTCCGATGACATCCGCCCCGGTGTCGTCGCCCTGCCGACCGGCGCGTGGTTCAGCGACCCGGGCGGGAACATCGACCTGGACGGCAACCCCAACGTCCTGACGAAGGACGTGGGCACCTCGAAACTCGGTCAGGGCTGCAGCGCACACACGGCGCTGGTGGACGTCGCACGCCTCGACACCTGAGGCACTTCGCCGGCCGCCTTCCTCCGTGCGGGTGACACCGTCCCCGCGCGGAGCCGCCTCCACAGGCACGCTCCCAGCACCGGAGGGGTCACGGGCCCATTCCACGACGCCGTCCCCGGCGGTCGTGTGTTTCCGCGCTTGCTCCGCAGGGGTGCCCCTTACCCGGCACTTTCAGAGTAACCCTTCCCCTCACTGCGAATGACCGGAACCGTCCGCAGGTGAGTCGCGCGATTCCATGGGATGGCCTCAATCGGCCTCACATCCAGGCGCGCCAACGACCGCCCCGCTCTGAAATCAGCCCAAAATGACATCAATCGACGTCTGACGGCGCCAAAACCCCCGATTTCAGCAAAAAGTTGTCGATGACAGTTGTCATCGACAATTGTCCTGCGCAACCTATTCGGAGTGACGCAAGGACAAGTCACGCCGCACTTAAACGATCAGAAGAACGCGTAACGATGACCGACACTCCGAAGGACTGCTTCGACGAAATCGAGATCGACTGCCTCAGCACGGCGATCAGCTACTACATCCGGGTCCTGAACCTCTGGGTGTCGCGCGACCTGGAGAAGAAGCTCTCCGGCTCGCCGCTGGCGGGCGGGACCGGGAAGGTCTCGACCCTGTTCATCGTGGAGCATCAGCCCGGCATCACCGCCTCCGAGATCCGGCAGTTCGCCGGCAAGGACGCGCCCGCGATGACCCGGCTCGTGGACAAGCTGATCACCGACGGCCTGCTGGACCGCCGCCCCGACCCGGAGACAAAGCGCCGCCAGCAGCTTTTCATCACCGACAAAGGCCGGACCGCGCTGGACGAGGTGCGCGGCATCGTCGGCCGCGAACCCGAAGAGGCCTTCTGGATGCTGACCGCCGAGGAACACGCACAAACCGTGGCCCTGCTGCGCAAGATCGCCGCCGCATACGTCGAGCGCCACAACGGACTGGATTGGAAGCGAAACAGGTCATGACCCGAAAAATCATGTTGTTGACCGGCGGATCCCGCGGGATCGGCCTGGGTATCGCGTGCGAAGCGGTACGGCGTGGATGGTTCGTTTCGCTGGGCCTGCGCAACGCCGACACCCTGCCCGAGGGCCTGACACCCGACGCGGCCGAAGTGGTCGGCTACGATGCCACCGCGGGCGGAGAACAGGACTGGGTCGCGGGCGTCATGCAACGCCATGGCCGCATCGACGCCGTCGTGGCCTGCGCGGGACTGCTGGAACACGACAGCATCGTGACCGGCGATGATGCAAAGGTGCTGCGGCTTTTCGAGGTCAACGCCCACGCCCCGCGCCGCCTGGCTGCCGCGGCGTGGCAGCCGCTCATCGACAGCGGATCGGGACGCATCGTCGTCATGGCCTCGCTCTCGGGCAAGCGGGTGAAATCGCAGCGCTCCGGCCTCTATGCCTTTTCGAAGTTCGCCGCAGTGGGGCTGGCGCACGCGCTGCGCCACGAAGGCTGGGACCACGGCATCCGCGCCACCGCGATCTGCCCGGGCATTGTCGCCACCGACATGGGCCTCTCCGCCGCGAACGGGTCGCTTCCGGTCGAGGCGATGACCCAGGTGGGGGACCTCGCCGCCCTGACGCTCAACACCATCGAAACGCCCGGCACGCTTTGCCAGGCGGAGATCACCTTCAACTGCCAACTTGACGGAATATTCTGATGCCCGGACCACGTGTAACCCCTGTCCACGGAGACGAAGACCTGCCCGGCAAGGTCGATGTCGTCGTGATCGGCGGAGGCATCATAGGCACCTCCACCGCCCTCGAACTGACCGAGAAGGGCCTGCGCGTCGCGCTGTGTGAAAAGGGAGGCATCGGTCAGGAACAAAGCTCGCGCAACTGGGGCTGGGTACGCATTTCCCGCCGCGACCCGCGCGAGATCCCCCTGATGGCCGAAGCCCTGCGCATCTGGCCGGGGCTGAAGGAACGGACCGGTCGGGAACTCGGCTACAAGCAATCCGGCATCCTGTTTGCCTGCCGCAGCGACAAGCAGATGGCGCAGTACGAATCTTGGTCGGACCACCTGAAGCCCTACCAGCTCGACAGCCGCATGGTCTCGGGTGCGGAGTTCGACTCGGTCATGCCCGGTTGCAATGAACCCGTGAAGGGCGGTCTCTTCACCGCCGCCGACGGGCGCGCCGAACCGCAGCTGGCCGCCCCCGCCATCGCCGAGGCGGCCCGAGACAAGGGCGCCGTCATACTGATCGAATGCGCGGTGCGCGGGGTCGAGACCAGCGGCGGCGCGATCAGCGGCGTGGTGACAGAGCGCGGCCCCATCGCCTGCGACGCCGTGGTGCTGGCGGGCGGGGCATGGTCGCGGCTGTTCTCGGGCAATCTCGGCATCGAGTTCCCGCAACTGAAGGTGATGAACACCGTGGTGCGGACAGAGCCGATCGAGGGCGGTCCGGAGGCGGCCTACTGGACCAGCGACTTCTCGTTCCGCAAGCGCAAGGATGGCGGTTACACGCTGGCGTCCGGGTCCGTGAACGTGGTCGACATCGTGCCCGACAGCTTCCGGCTGGCGCTGAAGTACCTGCCCGCCCTGCAACACCAGTGGCGCGACCTGCGCCTGCGCTTCGGCCCGCGTTTCGCGCAGGAGGCCTCCTACGCGCGCAAGTGGCGGAACGACGAGACCACTCCCTTCGAGTACACCCGCGTGCTCGATCCGAAACCGCACGCCAAGGTGGTCCGCAACACGCTGGAGGCCGCGGCAAAGGCCTTTCCGATCTTCGCCAACGCCAGGCCGCGGCAAAGCTGGGCGGGTTACATCGACGTCACGCCCGATGCGGTGCCGGTGATCTCCGCCGTGGACTCGCTGCCCGGTTTCTTCATGGCGTCCGGTTTCTCCGGGCACGGCTTCGGGATCGGCCCCGCCGCCGGCCGCCTGATGTCCGAGATCGTCACCGGCCGCCAGACCTGCGTCGACCCGCATCACTTCCGGTTTTCGCGGTTCTCGGACGGCACCCGCCTGAAACCCGACGACGGGTTCTGAAACGCCCGCCCGGTGCAAGACCCGGGCGACGCAAGCGGCGCCGCCAGAAGCGCCGGACCAAGATCGAAACTGACCTTCCATTCACCGAACAGGGGAACGTACCCATGACCAACACTGGAAACGACCTTTCGCATCCGTCCCGCCGAGGTTTCCTCGGGATGACCCTTCTGGGCGCTGCCGGGCTGGGGCTCGCCTCCTTCCCGGGCACTGCCCGCGCCCAGGCCTCCGGCCAGGTGATCGTCGGCATCAGCCAGGAGCCGACCGTCTTCAACCCGCACATGCTGCACATCGAGGTCGACGAGGGTATTCACTGGGCGCTCTTCGATCCGCTCTTCTCGGTGGAGCCGGACGGCACCTTTGCGCCGCGCCTCGTGACCGAGGTTCCGACGGTCGAGAACGGCGGCATCTCGGAAGACGGCACCGAATGGAAGATCACCCTCAAGGAGGGCGTCACCTGGCATGACGGCACGCCGATGACGGCGGAGGACGTCAAGTTCACGCTGGAGCTGCAGAAGGACGACAACTTCCGCGCTGCCCGCCGCACCGGTCACGAGTTGATCGAGGAGATCACCGTCGTCTCCGACACCGAGCTGACGTGGAAGATGTCGTCGCCCTTCGCGCCCTACATGGCGATCCTGAGCTGGACGATGATCATCCCCAAGCACGCCTTCGACGGCGTCGATCCGAACGAGGCGCCGTTCAACCAGACACCCATCGGCACCGGCCCCTTCAAGTGGGACAGCCGCGCGCCGGGCGACAACATCCAGCTTCTGGCCAACCCCGACTACCACGGCAACAAGGCGCAGATCGAACGGGTGGTGGTCAAGTACGTGCCTGACCTGACGGTGCTCTATACCCAGTTCAAGACCGGCGAGATCGACGTGATCGCGCTTCAGGGCATCTCGCCCGACCATTATGCCGAAGCCTCCACCCTGCCGGGCAAGACTGTCGAACTGGTCCCGGTGGGCACGGTCGAAACGCTGTCGCTGAACCTCGGCAACCCGGTGCTGGCCGACAAGGCCGTGCGCGAGGCGCTCTACCTCGGCGTCGACAAGCAGACGGTGATCGACGCGCTCTACTACGGGCTGCCGACACCCACCGAAACCTACATGCCGCAGCAGAGCTTCTACTACAACGCGGACCTGCCGCAGCACGTCTACGACCCCGAGGCGGGCAAGGCGATCCTGGAAGAGGCGGGCTGGGTCGTGGGCTCCGACGGCATCCGCGAGAAGGACGGCCAGCGCCTGAGCTTCGTCTGCTCGACCACCGCGGGCAACCACACGCGCGAGCAGCTTCAGCAGTTCCTGCAGCAGACCTGGAAGGACATGGGCATCGAGATGTCGATCTCGAACCTGCCGCCGGCGGTGATGTGGGCGGATCACTGGATGCAGTCGCAGTTCGACATGGCCGTGGCCGGGATCATCTTCCTGACCGGTCCCGACCCGGACACCCGCGACTACTTCCACAGCGAGGCAATCAACGCGCAGGGCGGCGCCGGACAGAACACCTTCCAGTACGCCAACGAGCGGATCGACACCCTGCTGACCGAGGGCGCAACCACCGTCTCGCCGGAGGCGCGCAAGCCGATCTACGAGGAGATCCAGTCGCTCGTCCGCGAGGAACTGCCCTTCCTCCCGCTGTTCCAGCGCAACGAGGTCCGCGGCCACGCCGAGACGATGAACGGCTACCAGCCGAACATCAACGTGCGGATCACCTTCTGGAACATGCAGGACTGGAGCTGGTCCTGACCCGCACCCAGTCCTGACCGAACAGGCCAGCCCGGCGCGCCACGCGTGCGCCGGGGACGGCCGCCCCTTTCCCATCCGGAGGCCGCACCATGCTACGTTTCCTCATCAACAGGGTCCTGCAGGGCACCGTGCTGATCCTGATCGTGTCCATGATCGGGTTCACCGTCATCAACCTCGCCCCGGGCGGGCCGCTGTCGCAATACGCGATGACCCCGGGCATGAGCCAGGCCGACCTCGACCGGATCGCGGCGCAGATGGGTCTCGACCGGCCCATTCCGATCCAGTACCTCGACTGGCTGGTTCACATGGTGCGCGGAGATTGGGGCAACAGCTACCGAGACCTCTCGCCGGTCACCGACGTGATCTGGCGGCACATGTGGGCGACGCTTCTGCTGATGGGCACCTCCACCGCCATCGCCGTCAGCCTCGGCACGCTGATCGGCGTGCTGGGCGCGCTGAGGCGCTATTCGATCTTCGACTACATGGCCACTGTGGGGGCGATGATCGCGCTCTCGATTCCGACGTTCTGGTTCGGGCTCGTCGCCATCTTCTTCTTCTCGCTGGAACTGGGCTGGCTGCCTGCGGGCAGCATGTACACCGTGGGCGACCAGAGCCTTGGCGACTACCTCATCCACCTGATCATGCCCTCTCTGGTGCTGGCGCTGGTCAACGTCGCGATCTGGAGCCGCTACATGCGGGCCTCCACCCTCGACGTGATGGACCAGGATTTCGTCCGCACCGCCAGGGCCAAGGGCCTGCCACGCTACCGCATCATCAGCGCCCACATCGTGCGCAACGCGCTGATCCCGATGATCACCCTCGCCGGGCTGCAGCTGCCCACCATCATCGGCGGCGCGCTGGTGACCGAGACCGTCTTTACCTGGCCCGGCCTCGGGCGGCTGTTCATCGATAGCCTCGGCTACAACGATTACCCGGTCATCATGGGGCTCCTGATGTTCTCGGCCATCCTCACCGTGATCGGCAACTTCCTCGCGGACGTGGGGGTGGCGCTGGCCGACCCGCGCATCCGCCTCGGCTGACGAAAGGACCGCACAGATGACCGCCCTTCCCGACCCCGCCGTCCGCCGCACGCCCCTCTCGCTGTTCACCGGGCCGCGCATGCGCAAGTTCATGCGCCATCGCCTTGCGATGGTCGGCCTGTTCATGATCGTCGCCCTGACGCTGGCGTGTTTCCTCGGGCCCTACTTCCTGCCCTTCGACGAGCTGTATATCGACCTGCGCGCGCGCTTTTCCCCGCCCCTGACCGAGAACCACATCCTCGGGACCGATCCGCTGGGCCGGGACATCGCCGCGCGCCTGTTCTCAGCCGGGCAGATCTCGCTGACCGTGGGCTTCACCGCCATGGTGCTGTCGACCCTGATCGGCACCGTGATCGGGCTGGTCGCGGGGTACTTCGGCGGCTGGACCCGCACCGGACTGATGCGCGTCGTCGACGCCTTCCTGTCCTTCCCGTCGATCTTCCTGATGCTGACGCTGGCCGCCTTCCTGCAACCGTCCCCGGCGATGATCACGCTCATCATCGCGGTGACCTCGTGGATGGAAGTGGCGCGTATCGTCGAGGCCGAGGTACGCGGGCAGGCCTCCCGCGACTTCACCGCCGCCGCACGCATGATCGGCGCGCCGCACTGGTGGATCATGCTGCGCGAGATCCTGCCCAACGTGATGGGATCGATCATCGTGGCCGCCACGCTGACCGTCGCCCGCGCCATCCTGCTTGAGGCCTACATCTCCTTCCTCGGGTACGGCATCCAGCCGCCGCTGCCGAGCTGGGGCAACATGCTGAACAATGCGCAGCAGTACCTCGACAGCGCGCCGTGGCTCGCCATCGTGCCCGGCGTCGCCATCACCCTCGCGGTGACCTCCTTCAACTTCATCGGTGACGGGCTGCGCGACGCGCTGGATGCCCGCTCAGTCAAATAGGCGAGGCGAGATCCATGACGACCGCATCCCCCTCGAACGACCCCGTCCTGTCGGTCCGCAACCTGTCGATCAGCTTCAAGGGCGGCCGCCGCGAACTGCCGGTGGTGCATGGCATCGACTTCGACATCCACGGCGGCGAGACGCTGGCGCTGGTGGGCGAATCCGGGTCGGGCAAATCGGTGACCTCCTTCGCGCTGATGCGGCTCTTGCCCGATGCCCGGCACTGCGTCATCCGGGGCAGCGTCACCATTGGCGGGGTCAACCTGCTGGAACTGTCCGAACGCCGCATGACCGCGGTGCGCGGACCGAAGATAGCCATGATCTTCCAGGAGCCGCTGACCTCGCTCAACCCGGTGCACCGCGTGGGCGACCAGATCGCCGAAGCGCTGCGCTATCACCGCAAGATGACCCGGGCGCAGATCCGCACCCGCGTGCTGGAACTTCTGACCCTCGTGGGCATCCCCGACCCGGAAAGCCGCATGACTGCCTACCCGGGAGAGATGTCTGGGGGCATGCGCCAGCGCGTGGTGATCGCCATGGCGCTTGCTCTGGAACCGGACCTGCTGATCGCAGACGAACCGACGACCGCGCTCGACGTGACGGTGCAGGCGCAGATCCTCGAACTCCTGCGCGACATCCAGAAGCGGACCGGCATGGCGATGCTGTTCATCACCCATGACTTCGGCGTCGTGGCCGAGATCGCCGACCGGGTCATGGTGATGTACTCCGGCCGGATCGTCGAGGAAGGCACGCTCGAAGACGTGCTGACGCGCCCGCGCATGCCTTACACGCGGGGCCTCCTGGCCTCCGTGCCACGGCTGGAGGATGCGGGGCTGAAGAAGGGCGCGCTCGGCACGATCGAGGGATTTGTCCCCACGCCCGGCGACCTGCCCCACGGCTGCAGCTTCCATCCCCGTTGCCCTTACGCGCAGGCCGGGACCTGCGACACGATGATGCCGGACCTGCTGCCGCATGGCAAACCCGGTCATCCGGTGCGCTGCGCCCGGGCAGAGGACGCCGCGCTGAACCCGACCTGCATGGAGGACATCTCCGCATGACTACGCTGATCGAAGCCGTCGACCTGAAACAGCACTATCCCGTCCGACAGGGCGTGCTGGGCCGGCAGACCGCCGCGGTGAAGGCGGTGGACGGTGTGAACCTGCGCATCCAGCGCGGCGAGGTGCTGGGGCTGGTGGGGGAATCCGGGTCGGGCAAGTCCTCTCTGGGCCGCACCCTGATGATGATGGAGCGTCCGACGTCCGGATCGGTCCTCTACGAGGGCACCGACCTTGCCATCCGGTCCCACGCCGCTTTGCACCCCTACCGGCGCAAGATGCAGATGGTGTTCCAGGACCCGTTTTCCTCGCTCAACCCGCGCATGACGGTCGAGGACAGCCTGACCATGCCCCTGCGCTTCCACCAGCCGGAGCTGAACGCCAGCGACCGCCGCAACGTGGCTGCCGACACGCTGGAGCGCGTGGGCCTGCCGCGCAGCATGATCACCCGCTATCCGCACGAATTCTCGGGCGGGCAGCGGCAGCGCATCGGGATCGCCCGCGCGCTGATCGTGCGGCCGGACTTCATGGTCGCGGACGAACCGGTCTCGGCGCTCGACGTGTCGGTGCAGGCGCAGGTCCTCAACCTCTTCTCCGACATCCGCGACACGATGGGCCTGACGCTGCTGTTCGTCACCCACGACCTTGCCGTGGTGGGGCACATCGCGGATCGGGTGGCGGTGATGTACCTCGGCCAGATCATGGAGATTGCACCCACCCGTGCGCTCTTTGCCTCGCCCAGACACCCCTATACCGAGACGCTGCTTTCCGCCGCCCCGCAACCCACCGTGGGCGCACGCCGGACCCGTATCCCGATGAAGGGCGAACCACCCAGCCCGCTGTCGCCGCCCTCGGGCTGCGTCTTCCGCACCCGCTGCGCGCACGCCACCCCAGACTGCGCCCGCGCCCGGCCGGAACTGCGGCCGCGCGGCCCCGGACACCTGAGCGCCTGCATCCGCGACGACCTGACCCTCGTGCCGGCGATAGGCGACAGCACCTCCTCTTCCAGACGAAAGCACATGGCATGACCCAGTTTTCCCCCTTCGACACGACGCTCTGGCATGCAACGGCCACCCCCGCGCCGGACACCGGCCCGCTGGAAGGCACCGTGCGCACCGATGTCTGCGTGGTGGGCGGCGGCTACACCGGCATGACAACAGCCATCGAGCTGCGACGCCGCGGTCACGAGGTCGTGCTGCTGGAAGCGCAGGAGGCCGGCTTCGGCGGGTCGGGCCGCAATGCCGGGCACTGCACGCCGACGTTCTCCTACTACTCGCTGGACGAGCTGCGCAGCCTGCTGGGCCACGAACGGGCCGCACGCCTGATCGCCCGCCAGACAAAGGGGGCCGACATGGCCGCCGAGTTCATCCGCGATTTCCAGATCTCCTGCGAATGGAAACAGAACGGCTATTTCCACGGGGCACTGACGCCTTCGCGCATGGACCGCATCCACAAGAAAGCCGACAGCTATGCCTCTGTCGGCTGCCCTTCGCGCGTTGTCGATGCCGCCGAGGCGAAGCGCCTGACCGGGTCCGACCGTTTTCACGGCGGCTGGATGCTGGAGTCGGGCGGCCACCTGAACCCGCTGAGCTACTCTCGCGGGCTTGCCCGCGCCGTGCTGCAGGAAGGCGCCCGCCTGTTCACCCGTTCGAAGGTGTCGAAGGTCGAGCGGCAGGGCGACAGGTGGCACGTCCGCACCGATGCGGGCGAGGTCGTGGCCGACAAGGTCATCATGGCCACCGGCGCCTATACCGACGGCGGCTGGAAGGGCCTCGACAAGACCTTCCGCATCAAGAAGGTCATCCTCGCCGCCACCAACCCCCTTCCCGACGATGTCCGGGCCCAGGTGCTGCCCTTCGACGGGACGATGCACGACGGGCGCGGCGACATCTTCGTCTACAAGTACAACCGCGAGGGCCGGATCGTGGCGTCGATGTTCCCGATGGGCAAACGCGGCCGCGACCTGGAGTACACGCGCCGGATGTTCATGGACCGGCTGCGCTGGCTGCACCCGCAAGTGCCGGAAAGCACGACCTGGGATTACTACTGGATGGGTGAGCTGGACATGCAGCGCCACACCATTCCCCGCCTCTACGACCTTGGGCCGGGCGCGCTGGCCTGCACCGGGCTCTCGGGGCGCGGCGTTCCCACCGGTACCATGCTGGGCGGCATCCTCGCCGACTGGGCGGAGGGCACGGCGGAGAAGGACCTTGCCCTGCCGGTCGAACGGCTGAAGTCGGCGCCGCCCTACATGTCCTTCGCGCCCGCCCTGATGCTGCGCTGGTACGGCATGCAGGACAACCTCGCCGCCCGCCGCGACGGCGTGGAGCTCCCGCCGCACGCCTGACCCGCCTTGGAGAGTCACCGGTCCTTGGGATGTAGACCGCCGCGAGCATCCTCCGGACCGGCATTGGCCTGTGGTCAGTGCCTGAGCGCGGTGTCGGACAAACCTCAGTCTCGCTCAGGGACTGCGCCGCCCCGGGCTCACTTCTTTCGACCCGCGGCAAGCGACAGTTTCGCAATCTTGTCGTTGAGCGTCCGGCGCGGCAGGCCGAGAATGCGGGCAGCGGCCTCCGTGTTGCCGTTGCACTGGTCGAGCACGCGGCTGATTTCCTTGGCTTCGAAGTCGGCCACAAGATCCCGCAGCGTCTGGCCCGTGCCCACCACACCGCCCGCGCCGCCCTCCCGCGCCACGGTGCGCGGGCGCCTCAGGCCAAGGACGTGCCGGTCCGCCATGATGCGCAACTCGTGCGCATTGCCCGGCCAATGATGTCCCTGCAGCGCCTTGCGGTCGTCGAAGGTGATCTCCGGTGTCTGCCGCCCGTGCCGCGCGGCGGCGCCGGCGAGGAAATGCGCGAAGATGAGCGGCACGTCCGACGGCACCTGCCGCAGCGCGGGAAGCGCCACCTCGTAACCCGCGATCCGGTAATAGAGGTCCTCGCGGAAGGTGCCCTGCCGGATTGCGTCGCGCAGCGGGCCGGAGGCCGAGGAAATCACCCTGAAGTCCAGCTTGCGCGGCCCCGCAGGCCCGTCCGTCTCGCGGGTCTGCAGGATGCGCAGCAGCTTCGGTTGCAGCGCCATGGACAGGGTGTCGATCTGGTCGAGGAACAGCGTCCCCCCGTCGGCAGAGGCGATCAGGCCGGGGTTCGGCGCCCCCTCTGCCGGGGCGCGCGTGTCGCCGAACAGGATCGGTTCGGCCCCGGCCTCCGGCAGGGTGGCGCAGTTGACCACGACGAACGGGCCTTGCGCGTGCGACCCGCGGTGGTGCAGCAGGCGCGCGGCCAGCTCCTTGCCCGTGCCCGTCTCTCCGGTCAGGACCACGTCGATGGCCAGCGGCGCGATCTCCGCCAGCGTGTCGCGCAGGGCGGCCATCGTGCGGCTCTCGCCGATGAAATCCGCCTGCTCCTCAAGCCGCGTCTGCAGGCGCGCGACCTCAGCCTTCAGGCGCCCGGTCTTCAGCGCGCGCTCGATCACCGACATCAGGTGCCCGGCGTCATAGGGTTTCTCGAGGAAATCCTCCGCCCCGCGCTGCATCGCCCGGACGGCGTGGGCGACGTCGCCATGGCCGGTCAGCAGTACCACGGGCACGTCGCAGCCCGCATCGACCAGCCCGTCGAGCAGCCCGATGCCATCCATCCCCGACATCCTGAGGTCGGTCAGCACGAGGTCGGGCGGCGTCGCGATGGCGGCGGTCAGCGCCGCTGCGGCCGCGTCGAAGGCGACGGTCTCGTGCCCCACGGCCGAGATCAGGTCGCACAGCCCTTCAAGGTGGTCCGGGTCGTCGTCGACGACGAACACGCGGGCGCCGGTCATTCCGCGGCGATCCTGTCGGAGGCCAGTGCCTCGAAGGTCAAAAGCGCGCAAGTGCCGCCCCCCGCCGCGTTCGACAGCGTCAGCTGGCCGCCGAACTCCTCCACGATGTTGCGCGAAATGGATAGCCCGAGCCCAAGGCTCTCGCCGGTCTTCTTGGTGCTGAAGAACGGCTCCACCACTTTGGTCAGCATCGACGAGGGTATGCCCGGGCCATTGTCGATGACAGCGATCTCGACGGCCGTTCCGGACTGCCGCCGCTCCACCCGGATGCGCGGCTCGTCCCGCCCTGCCACGGCGTCGAGCGCATTCATCAGCAGGTTGACCAGCACCTGTTCCAGCCGGACCTGCCCGGCGAGGATCACCGGCACCGGCCCTTCGGGATCGAAGCCGATAGGGACGCCTTCGTCCGTCGCCCGCGGCGCGACCAGTTCCATGGCATTGCGGATGGCCGGGTCGACCGCAACCGGCGACCGCTCTCCGGCTTCCTTGCGCGAGAAGCTCTTCAGGTGCCGGATCGTCCGCAGCATCCGCCGGATGTGGCTGCGCGCCTTCTCGATCCGCGAGGTGGCGTAGGCGTCCGTGACGGTGCCCGACAAGAGCGTGGCGGCAAGCGTGGCCTCCATCGCGGCAAGAGGCTGGCTGATCTCGTGCACGATGGCCGCCGACATGCGCCCCAGCGCCGCCATCTTCTCCGAATGGATGAGCGCATCCTGCGCCGCGCGCAGGTCGTCCTCGGTCCTGCGCCGCTCCTCGATCTCGCGGGCAAGCGCGGCGGTCCGTTCGGCCACGCGCGCCTCCAGCAGGGCGCCCTGCCGCAGCCGCATGTCGATCAGCCGCCGTCTCTGCCACCACGTCTGCAAGAGCGCCCCGAGCGCCAGCGCCGTCAGCAGCACGACACCCGCCGTGATCGAGGCGCCACGCAGCGCGGGTGCCAGCGACGTGCTGCCCAGAAGGACCCAGTCGTCCACGGGAAGAGCCTGCCGCCGCAAAAGCCGCGTGCCGCCGCCGACCGGCACAAGCTCCTGCCCCGCCCCGTCAAGCAGCGGCAGCCGATCCGCCACCGGGATGTTGGCAAAGACGCGCTCCTCCACGATGGCGGCACGGTGCTCTGGCGACAGCGGCAGCAGGGGGCGGTAGAGCCAGTCCTCCAGCCCCGACAGGATGATGACGCCGAAACTGTCGGCCACCGCAAGCGTGTCCCCGGCGTCGGCCCAGGTGTCCTGCAGCGGGCGCAGGTCGACCTTCACGACGATCACCGCAGGCCGCCCGTCGATGTCGGCGCGCGAGGACAGGAAATAGCCCGGCTCCCCGGTGGTGACGCCCACCGCGTAGAACCGCCCTGCCCCACCGCTCATAGCGTCCTTGAAATAGGGGCGGAAGGCGTAGTTCTCGCCGACGAAGCTCTTGTCGTCCAGCCAGTTGCTCGACGCGATGGCGGTGCCGGTGTCGTTCAGCAGGAAAAGCTCGCTGGCCCCCGACTGACGGGCGACAACCTCAAGCGCCCGGCTGGCGGCCTCCGTCCTTGCATTATCGTCCGGGGTCGCGACGGCGGCACGGATGCGCGGGTCCTCCAGCGCGATGGAGGGCAGGTAGCGGAACCGCTCGATCTCTGCCTCGATGGTGCGGGCCGTCAGGACCAGAGACCGGTCCACCCTCTGCGCCAGCGCGCCCTTCGCCACATGCCACGCGGCAATGCCCGCCACGCCGGCCGCAAGCGCGGCACAGAACACAACCAGCGGCCAGAAGGCCCTGTGACGGAGCGGTTTCATGGCGTCACTCTGACACGAGAGCCACGGCGGCGGAACTGTCTTCGTCGCAGGGGGCGATGCGCACCGGCGCCCCGGGGGTGGCGCCGATTTCGCGGCAGACCGCCCCCGTGCACAGCTCCCATCCGCCCACCGTCGCGCCGGAGGCGGCGAGCATCAGTTCCGGCACCCGCAAGTCGCTGTCCCAGACCCACCAGCCGTCCTGCAGCCGGGCGTCCGGGCCGGGGTCCATCCCGGCGCCAGACCCCTGAACCGCGCTCCGGACAAGCCGCAGCGCGTCCTCTTCCACCACCCATGTCTCCTTCCAGCCGGTGCGTTCCACCGAATGCGTCCATGACAGGGTGAACTGCGGCGCCGCCAGCGCGGCCACGGCGGCACCGATGCACAGCGCGCTCATGCCTGCGCCGCCTTGCGCCCGCCGAACCAGATCAGCCCGGCGGTGAGCAACACCAGTGCAAAGCCGATCTCGTCCGTCATCGGCACAGAGGCGATCAGCGTGAAGGCCGCGACCATGGCAAGGGCCCGCACCGGCCAGCCGAGCCTGTGGCCGAACCAGCCGATCACCGCGATGCCCCAGAGCATGATCGACACGGCGGTCTTGAACACCACGTAGGCCACGGCCGGCCAGAAGCCGATTGCCTCCGCCAGGGGACCGCCCGGCTGCAGCATCAGGACCGGCGTGTAGACCGCCATGAAGGGGATGACGAAACCCGCCGCCGCGACCTTGATCGCCTCCATCGAGATCCTGAGGCCGTTCGCCTTCGCAATCGGGGCCGCCGCGAAACAGGCCAGCGCCACGGGGGGTGTGAGGTCCGCGAGGATGCCGAAGTAGAAGACGAACATGTGGCTGACGATCAGCGGCACGCCCAGGTCCAGAAGCGCCGGTCCCGCGATGGACGAGGTGATGATGTAGTTGGGGATCGTGGGGATCCCCATCCCGAGGAAGATGCAGGTGACCATCGTCAGCACCAGCGACAGGAACAGGTTCTCCTGCCCGATGGCGACAATGAACTGGCCGAATGTGTTGGCCGCCCCGGTCAGGGTCATGGTGCCGATGATCACGCCGACCAATGCGCAGGCCACCCCCACCGGCAGCGCCGTGCGGGCGCCCTCGGCCAGGCTGTCGCGGATCAGGGCCAGCGTCTCGCGCCCGCCTTTCGTCAGCGCGCACCAGGCCAGGAGGGCCGCGATGGCGATGAAGAGGATATTGGTGCCGAACTGCAGGAAGGCCGCGGTGACAAGGCCGAGCCCGATCCAGAACAGCGTCCTGAGCGCCGGTGACGGCAGGCCCAGCACAATGGAGCCGCCGAGGATCAGCAGGACCGTCAGGCCAAGGCCGACCGTGCCCGCAAACAACGGCGTGTAGCCCCCGAACAGCAGGTAGACGAGCACGCCCAGCGGCACCAGCAGCATCCAGCCTTCGCGCACCGCCTGAATGGGGGACGGCAGGTCCTCCTTCGGCAGGCCGCGCAGCGCATGTTTGCCCGCTTCGAGGTGCACGATCCAGAAGGCCGAGGCAAAGTACAGGATCGCCGGGACCAGTGCCGCCTTGACGACCTCGACGTAAGGCACGTCCAGCGTCTCGGCCATGATGAAGGCCACGGCGCCCATGACCGGCGGCATGATCTGCCCGCCCATGGAGGCGGTGGATTCGACGCCGCCCGCGAACTCTGCCCGGTAGCCGAAGCGCTTCATCAGCGGAATGGTGAATTGCCCGGTCGTCACGACGTTGGCGACGCCGGAGCCGGAGATCGTCCCCATCAGGCCCGACGACACGACCGACACCTTCGCCGCACCGCCCTGCCGATGCCCGAAGAGCCCCATGGACACGTCTGTAAACAACTGGATCATCCCCGCCCGTTCCAGGAACGAGCCGAACAGGATGAACAGGAAGATGTAGGTCGAGGAGACGTAGATCGGGATGCCGTAGATGCCTTCGGTTCCGAAGGCCATGTGGTCGATCACCTGCTCGAAGGCGTAGCCGCGGTGGTCCAGCGGATAGGGCAGATACTCGCCGAAAAGGCAGTACAGCAGGAACAGGCCCGCGATGATCGGCAGCGCAATGCCCATCATCCAGTAGGCAGCGACGAAGACGGTGACGAGAGCTATGACTCCGATAGCGATGTCGGCACTGGTTGGCCGGCCCGCGCGCAGGATCAGGTCCTGGTATTCGACCCACTGGTAGCAGGCCACGAGGATGCCCGCGGCGGCCAGCACCCAGCCAAGGGCGCGCAGGACAGGCCACGCGTCGCGGGCGTAGGCCACCAGCGGAAAGGTCAGCGCCATCAGGAAGCCCACGTGGATGGCCCGCACGATCTGGCTGGGCATGTCCAGAAGGTGGGCGGCGGTGGCGATCTGGAACAGCGAAAAGATCACGGCGATCCAGAACAGGACACGTCCGACCCGTCCGGCCGGAAAGGTCACGCCATGGGTCTCCGCCGGGACAGGCGGGGCGGCTTGGTCAGTCATGTCGGTCTTCCTTGCAAACGGAACGCGCGCCGCGCGCGGGGGGCACGCGGCGCCGTGGGTCAGCCTCCGATCAGTTGATCAGGCCCTGTTCCCGGTAGAAGCGTTCCGCGCCGGGGTGCAGCGGGATCGGCATGCCTTCGAGCGCGCTCTCGAGCTTGATCTGCGCCGCCGCCTGATGCGACGAGGTCAGCGTCTCGATGTTATCGAACAGCAGTTTGGTCATCTGGTAGGCGAGTTCGTCCGACACGTCGGAATGCGTCACGAGGTAGTTGGCGATGGACACGGTCGGGACATCGCTTTCCTGCCCCTCGTAGGTGCCAGCGGGGATCGTCGCCGCCTGGTAAGGCGCGCCGAGGGTTTCGGCGATGGATGCGGGGATCTCCACCACGGTGATCGGGACCGAGGTCGACAGGTCGCGGATCGACGCCACGCCAAGGCCCGCCGACTGCAGTGTCGCGTCGAGCTGGCGGTTCTTCATCAGTTCGACCGACTCCGCGAACGGCAGGTATTCGGTCTTGCCGAGGTCGTCGTAGGACATGCCCGCCGCCGCCATGATCGCGCGCGCGTTCAGTTCCGTGCCGGACGCAGGCGCGCCAACCGAGACACCCTTGCCCGCGAGATCCGCCAGCGTGGTCGCGCCGCTTTCCTGAAGCGCGACGAGCTGGACGTAGTTCGGATAGATGCCCGCGATGCCGCGCAACTTGTCCAGCTTCTGCGGGAAACCGGCCTCCGTATCCCCGGCCCATGCCGCCGCGACGCTGTCCCCAAGCGCAAAGGCGATCTCGCCCCGGCCGTCCTGCAGCAGGTTCAGGTTCTCGACGGACGCCTTGGTGGACTGCACCTGCGTGCGCACCTTGTCGATGTTCTCGGCGTAGATGTTCGACAGGCCGACGCCGAGCGGATAGTAGACGCCCGAGGTGCCCCCGGTGAGTACGTTCACGAAGTTCTGGGCATGGGCGCCGGTTGCGCCGACCAGGATGATGGATGCGGCGACGGTGCCGCGCAGTGCGGCTGTGAGATAGTTCATGGTATCCTCCCTTGTGCTGATCGCCCGTGGGACGATCGGCATCAAGGAACAGTGGCGACCGGAAAATCTCAAAGAATAGGCGTGTGCCGGCCGGAAATGGCGGGCAATCCGTTGCCCGGTCCGTGGCAAAGAATTGCCCGGGGGACTGCATGGCCTTGATTACCGCCGGTTCGCGGGCGGGCGGGCTTTTCGCAACGGCAGATGCATCGAGCGGTCAGCGTTTCCCTGCATTCCGGGGCCTTGGCTGGTCGTTCCCACGACCATACCCGCCGGACCGGGTAGGCCCGACGATGCCATGCGCGTTCATCTGCCCCATTGCGCCAGACCCAGCCCCGAATCACCGCCATGCGTCACGCGCTTTGCCCGCGCCGGGACGCAGCCAGACGCGGCCATGCAGCCAAAAGCGTCCTAACGTCACCCAAAAGTGCCTTTACGGCAGGCGCCAATATTCCCTGCAGATTTTTGACCAATCGGCAAAAACTCGCGCTGACGTTGTACGCGGAGCTCAAAAAACTGGACGTCAAGGCTCTGTTACCAAAGGCTGTCAGGAAACAACGAAAGACATCAACGGGGCCATTCCATGTTTCACAATCCGCTTAACGGCCGGGCCTTTGGCCGTGCCTTCACCAATCCGTTCAATTTCGAGTTCGGGACCCGCCGCGGCGACGAGCTGACCGGCACCGAGGGCACGGACTTCATCTTCGGCCGGAGCGGCGACGACACGGTGATCGCCTCTGACGGTCTCGACTTCATCATGGGCGACCGTGGCTTCGACACCGTGGTCTATTCCGGCTCGATCCTCGACGCGGACATTGCCCTCTCGGGTCTGAAGAAGGGCAAGCACCACGCCCTGAACGCATCCACCGCCATCGTGACCACCACCGATGCGCAGGGCGCCGTGACCTCAATCGACGTGCTGAAACAGGTCGAGGCGCTCTATTTCGAAGCGGACGACTATACGCTCTACCTCGACGGGACCAACAATGCCGTGCTGGCAGGCGACGACACCGCCGCCACCACCGAGACCGAGGCCGTCACCCTCGACGCAGCCGACCTGCTGGCAAACGACACCGAGTTCGACGGCGACACGCTGACGATCATTGCCGTCGACGGCACCTCTGCGCTGGGGGCGACGGTCACCATGGCAGACGGGCAGATCACCTACACCCCGGCCTTCGACGAACTGGCCGAGGGCGAGACGGTGGAGGACACCTTCACCTACACGGTCGATGACGGCTACGGTGGAACCGACACCGCAACCGTCACCGTGACCGTCACCGGCACCAACGACGCACCGGTGCTGACCGTCTCCGACCCGGCGATCACGATTGATGAGAACACCACCGCGGTCACGGCCGTCTCGGCCACGGACGTCGACAACGGCGCGGTGCTGACCTACTCGCTCGAAGGTGACGACGCGGCCCTGTTCCAGATCGCCGAGGACGGCACCATCACCTTCGTTGGCGCGCCGGACTACGAGGCGCCCGCCGATGCGGACACCGACAACACCTACGAACTGACCGTCGTGGTCACCGACGAATACGGCGCGCGCGACGAGCGGGCGATCACCGTCACCGTAAGCGATGTTCCGGAGAAGATCCTTGTCACGCAGGGGTTCGAGACCGAGGCAACCGGCAGCCGGTACGAATACGATCCGGCAGCAGGCAGCCTGACCGAACTGGGCGAGGTCATTGACCTGCCCAACGTGGGCGGCCTTGCGAGCGTCGACAGCACCGAGGCCTCCACCGGGCTCTGGGGCTATGACCTGGAGTGGGAGAACACCCGCAACGACGTGGGCATCTCGGACGGCGACTGGATTGGCGTGCAGTCCTTTGCGGGCGACGTGGGCGCCTTCACCGAAGGGCAGCAGGGCTACGAGCTGTCGGATTCGGACGGGCTGCTGCGCCTGACCTTCGACACCATCGACCTGTCCAACCGTACCGAGAACCACGTTGTGAAGGTCTCTCTCGACACCTTCCTCGTGGAGACCGGCTGGGAAACGGACGACCTGCTGCGGATCGTCGTCGAAACCAACCTCGGCACCTTCACCCTGATCGACACCACCGGGCAGGACATCGACGACCTCGACATCGAGGGCGCATGGCAGAACCTGTCCACCAAGCTGCCCGATGGCGTGACCGAGGCGTCGCTGGTGGTGGAGGTCGATTCCAATGCCGCAGCGGAGGCTGTGTACGTCGACAACGTGCGGCTGGAGGAGATCTTCCAGGTGACCCAGAGCTTCGAGACCGAAGCCACCGGGGCGCAGTACCAGCTCGACGATGCCGCCGACGGTCCGACCGCGCTTGGCGAGGAGGCCGAGGTGCCGAACCGTCCGGGCCTTGCGACCGTGGACAGCACCGCCGCCTCTGCCGGGCAGCTCGGCTTTGACCTGACATGGGTGAACACGCGCGGCGACGTGGGCCTGTCGGACGGCGATTTTGTCGGCGTGCAGGATTACGCCGGTGTCGTCGGCGCCTACACCGATGGCCTTCAGGGGTACGAACTGTCGGACAGCGACGGCCTGCTGCGGATGTCCTTCGACACGCTCGACCTGACCGACGTGGGCGAACTGACTTTCTCCATCGACTATTTCCTGCAGTCGACCGGCTACGAGTCCGACGACCTGCTGAAGGTCTACGTCGCCACCGACGCGGGTGAGGTCATCCTGCTCGACTCGACCGGGCAGGACATCGACGATCTGGGCATCGAGGGCGCGTGGAACACCCTGTCGGCCACGGTCGACGCCTCCGTGAACAGCGCGCAGCTGATCGTGGAGTTCGACAGCAACTCCGGCAGCGAGGCGGTCTACCTCGACAACGTCATCGTCACAGCCGACCCGGATGCCGTGGTCGAACCGCCGGTCGAGGACATCACCCTGATCTCGGAGATTCAGGGATCGGGCGATGCCTCCGGAATGGTCGGCCAGCAGGTCACCGCATCGGCCATCGTCACCGCGCTGACGGACGAGGGTTTCTGGCTGCAGGAAGAGGACGCCGACAGCGACGGCGACACCGCCACCTCCGAAGGCATCTACGTCTACACCGGCGGCGGCTATGCCGTCACGCTCGGCGATCTGGTCGAGGTCACCGGGTCGGTCACGGAGTACTTCGGCCTGACGGAAATCACCTCTGTCTCGGGCGTGGTGGTCCAGTCCTCCGGCAACCCTCTGCCCGCCGCAACGGTGGTGGCCCTGTCGCCGGACACCGCGCCGGACTGGGAGAGCCTCGAGGGCATGCGACTGGAGGTCATCTCCGGCACCACGGATGCGCTGACGATCAACGAGAACTACAACCTCGCCCGTTACGGCCAGATCTCGGTCTCGGCGGGCACGCAGGTGCAGCCGACGCAGATCTACGACGCGCAGACCGAACAGGCGGAAATCGCGGCGCTGGCCGAGAAGAACGCCAACGCCTCGCTCCTCCTGGATGATGGGCTGACCAGCCAGAACCCCGACGAGTTCCAGTACATCCCCGACAGCAACCCGCTGGACAGCAACGACTATCTCGACAAGGACGACGACTTCGGCGACAGCGGCACCACCGTGCGTCTCGGCACCGAGATCGCGCAGCCGATCGAGGGCGTGCTGGGCTACTCCTTCGACGAGTGGACGCTGCAGGTGACGGACACGCTGGTCTTCGACGAAAGCGCGAACCCGCGTCCGACCACCGCGCCCGACGTGGGCGGCAGCCTGCAGGTGGCCTCCTACAACGTGCTGAACTTCTTCACCACGATCGACCAGGGCTCCAACGCGACCGGACCGAACGGCGATCTCGATCCGCGCGGCGCCGACACCGCGGAGGAATTCGCCCGTCAGTCCGCCAAGATCGTGGACGGCATCATCGGCACCGGCGCCGAGGTCCTTGCCCTGCAGGAGATCGAGAACAACGGCACCACGGCCATCGGCACACTGGTCGACCTGCTGAACGCCGAGGGCACATCCGCCACCTATGCCTACGTCGATCCGACCGGCACCGGGGACTTCATCGGCGAGGATGCGATCACCACGGGGATCATCTACGACTCCTCCTCGGTGACGCTGCTGCACTCCGAGTATCTCGCCTACGCGGAACCTTCGGCGGACGCGACGGCGGCCATCGCCTCCGATCTGGCCAGCTACATCGGCAGCAGTTTCGACGACTACCAGCGCAACCGGCCTTCGGTCGCCGCGACCTTCGAGGATGCCAGCGGCAACACGTTTACCGTCGTCTCCTCGCACTTCAAGTCCAAGGGGGCGAGCGGGCTGGACGACCTCGCGGGCGACGCCGAGACGTGGCTGACGAACAACGCGGGCAACGCCAACTACGCGACGGTCGAGGGTCTGCTGGCCGATCTTTACGCCGACCCGAACTTCGATCAGGGCGACGGTCAGGGCTTCTGGAACGGTGTCCGCCTCGACGCGGCGGTGGAACTCGCCGACTGGATCGCCAACACCTACAACGGCGGCGGCACGACCAACTACGCCCTGCTCGGCGACATGAACTCCTATGCCGAGGAGGACGCGGTCCAGTATCTCGATGACGACGCGGGGCTGGTCGACCTGATCGACACCTTCGTGCCGGGCGGTCAGGACGAGGCCTACTCCTACGTCTTCGACGGCCAGCGGGGCACGCTGGACCAGGGTCTGGCCGACACGGCGCTGGCGGCGCATGTCACCGGCGCGGCGGAGTGGCACATAAACGCCGACGAACCCGGCCTGATCGGCTACGACACCAGCTTCAACGATCCGGCGTTCTACAATGATGGCATCTACGCCTCGTCGGACCACGATCCGCTGATCTTCGGGCTGGATTTCAACTACGTCTGATCCGGCACCATCCGAACGACATCAAAGCGCGGCCTTCATCGGGCCGCGCTTTCTCTTTGCGGTGTGCCCCCGCGAGGCCAGTCACGCGTCGTCGGGGATGCCGAAGAACCGCAGATACTTGTCGATGGCCCGCGCGATGACCTCTTCCGGATTGTCTGGCGCGGGCAGGCTGTAGATGTGCGTGCGGATGCCGATGTAGACGATCCCGCCGTGCAGGTTCCACAGGTCCTCCATGGTCGGCTGCGTCGGACCGGAGGTCAAAGCCGCCGTTTCCGCCAGCACGGGACGGAGAATCACGTCGCCCAGGTGTTTGAGGTAACGGTTGTTCAGGGCCGCCCCGGCAAGACCCGAGAACATGAAGATCCGCATCCAGTCATGTTCGAAGATCAGCCCGCTGTACTCCGTGTAGAACGCCAGAAGCCGCGTCCTCAGGGGCACCGAACGATCGGTCAGCCGGTCGGGCCAGTCGTTGGACAGGCGACCCAGATAGACCTTCTCGTAGACCGCTTCCAGCAGCTCTTCCTTGGTGGCGAAGTACTTGAAAAGAAGGGATTGCGTGACCCCCAGCCGCTTCGCCAACTGGCGGGTGTTCCCCTCCAGCCCGACCTCGGCGAAGAAGCGCACCGCCTCGTTCACGATCTGCTCGCGCCGCTCCTGCGGAGGCAATCTCCGGCGTGCGGCCGTGTCCCTGTCCTGTTCGGTCTGGTTGTCCACGACGGTGTCCCTGGCTCGTTGTCCCGGAACCCGTTTAGCAAATTTTTCTTGTAATGCTCACATTTTTATAGATCATCCGCTCAACAAGAGTGAGCAGACGATCAATAATCGTCAAAGGACGGGTCGCGCTCATGTAGGGAGGATACCAACATGAAGGCATCGGCGGGCGGATATGCCCGGGCTGTCGACGTGGCGCACGCGCTGGAGCTGATGGCCCAGTCGGACGGCGCGGGTCGTTTCCTGGCAGGTGGCCAGAGCCTTGTCGCAGCGATGAACATGCGTCTGTCCGAAGGCGACATGCTGATCGACATCTCCCGGATTTCGGAGCTGTCCGGCGTGGCCGAGGACGGCGACCTCCTGCGCATCGGCGCGCTGACCCGGCATGCACAGGTCGGCAGCGCCCCGATGATCCGCGCCCACGCACCGCTTCTGGCCGAGGCCGTTCGCTACATCGCCCATGCCGCGATCCGCAACCGCGGCACCATCGGCGGCGCGCTGGCCCATGCCGATCCGGCGGCGGAGTTCCCGGCCTGCGCCCTCGCGCTTGGTGGGACGCTGCACGCAAGCGGCGCCAACGGCACCCGCGACATTCCCGTGGAGGACTTCTTCGAGGACGTCTTTGCCACGGCGCTCGAGGAAGACGAGATCCTGACGGCGATTTCCGTGCCGAAGGCCGAGGCAGGCGAAGTCCAGATCATCGAGGAGGTCGCGCGCCGCTCAGGCGACTATGCCCTGACCGGCCTTTGCCTCGTCCGGCGCAAGGTGGGGCACAGGCTCTCGGTGTTCTCTGCCGGACCGGTGCCGACGCTGGCGCGCGGTGCGATGCAGGCGCTCGATGCGGGCGACATAGATGCGGCGGTCGAGGCCCTGCGCTCCGAGATCGATCCCCCCTCCGACACACAGGCAAGCGGCAGCTACCGGCGGCATCTGGCAGGCGTGCTCCTGCGGCGGGCCGTGGCGCGCATCGAAGGAGACAACGCATGACACAGGCCTTCCGCGACAAGGTGGACGTATCGCTGACCGTGAACGGCGAACCGGTCGAGGCACGCGTGCCCGCCGGTCAGCACCTCGTCGATTTCCTGCGCACCGAACTGGGCCTGACCGGCGCCCACGCGAGCTGTGAGCACGGCGTCTGCGGGGCCTGCACGGTCCGGGTGGACGGTCAGGCGGTCCGGGGCTGCCTGATGCTGGCCGCGCAGGCCGACGGGGCAGAGGTCTGGACAATCGAGGGGCTGACCGACACCGGCACGATCACCGATCTGCAGGACGCCTTCGTCGCGCGCAACGCGCTGCAATGCGGGTTCTGTACGCCGGGTATGCTGGTCGCTGCAGAGGAACTGCTGAAGGGTGGCACCGTCCCCTCGCGGGCGGCGATCCGGGAACACCTGTCCGGCAACTACTGCCGCTGCACAGGCTACGAGGCTATCGTGGACGCGGTCGAAAGTGTCGCGCACGCGCGCGCCGAGGAGGACCGCGCATGACCATCGCATTCGGAAACCCCGACCGTCCCAATTCCTACATCGGCAAGACGGTCCCCCGCCCCAACGCCGCCAAGCTGGTGCAGGGGCGCGGGCGTTACGTGGACGACATCACCCTGCCCCGCATGGTGCATGTGGCCTTTGTCCGGTCGCCCTTTGCCCATGCCCGGATCAAGCGGATCGACCTTGCCGATGCGAAGGACGTGAAGGGCGTGCTGCGGGTCTTTACCGGCGCGGATCTGGCCGAGGTATGCACGCCATGGGTGGCCGTTCTGGCGCACCTGAAGGGTCTGAAGTCCCCGCCGCAGCACGCGCTGGCGGTCGACCGCGCGACATGGGTGGGCGAGCCGGTGGTGGCCGTCGTCGCCACGACCCGCGCCGCGGCAGAGGACGGCGCCGCACGGATCGACGTGGACTACGAGCCGCTTCCGGTCGTCACCGACACGATGACCGCGCTCGATGCCGGCACGCCGGTGATCCATCCCGACCTCGGCGACAACCTCGCCTTCCGGCGGCTGCACGAAGAAGGCGACGTGGAGGCCGCGATGGCCTCGGCCCACAGGGTGATCTCTGCGAGCTTCCGCACCGCGCGGCACACCGGCGTCACGCTCGAACCCCGTTCCATCCTCGTCGACTGGAACCCGGCCGAGGGGCAGATGACGGCTTACCACGCCACTCAGGCGCCGCACATGATCCAAACGGTTCTGGCCCAGCACCTCGACATTCCCGAAAGCCGGGTGCGGGTGATCTGCGGCGACGTGGGCGGGTCCTACGGGATCAAGGTGCACGTCTACCCGGACGAGGTCGCAACCGCCGCCATCGCCAAGATCATGGGGCGCCCGGTCAAGTTCATCGCCGACCGGCTGGAGAGCTTCTCCACCGACATCCACGCCCGCGATCACGAGATCGAGGCAAAGATCGCGGTGGATGCGGAGGGAAAGATCCTCGCCATCGACGTCGACGACTGGACCGGCATCGGGCCCTATTCGGTCTATCCCCGCACCTCGGCCATCGAGGGCAACCAGGTGGTGAACCTCTGCGGCGGACCCTACGACTTTGCCAACTACCGCGCGCAGACGACGGTCGTCTTCCAGAACAAGACCCCGACCTGCCAGTATCGCGCGGTGGGCCATCCCATCGCCGTGGCGATCACCGAGGGGCTGGTGGACATGGCCGCCGCCGCCATCGGCATGGACCCGGTCGAGATCCGGCGCCGCAACATGTACGCCGACGACGCCTATCCCGTGACCTCGCCCGCCAAGATGCGGTTCGAGGGGCTGTCGCACCATGCCTCGATGGACAAGCTCATCGCGATGATGGACTACGACGCGCTGCGTGCCGACCAGGCCGAGGCACGGAAGCAGGGCAAGTACCGCGGCATCGGGATCGCCTCCTTTATCGAACTGACGAACCCCTCGCCCTTCATGTACGGCATCGGCGGGGCGCGGATCTCGGCTCAGGACGGTTGCACTGTCCGCATGGACCCCGATGGTTCCATCGTTGCGCTGTCCGGGGTGACCGAGCAGGGACAGGGCACCGAAGCGATGCTGAGCCAGGTCGTCGCCGAAGGCGTCGGCGTGCCGCCCTCCTCCGTGCGCGTCATCACCGGCGATACCCAGGTCACACCCTACGGCGGCGGCACATGGGCGTCGCGCGGGGCAGGCATCGGCGGCGAGGCCGCGCTGCAGGCCGCACGTGCCCTGCGCCAGTCGATCCTCGAAGTCGCGGCGTCGATGTTGCAGGCGGATGCCGGTGCGCTCGACATCCGCGACGGGCAGGTGGTGAACGCCGACACCGGCGAAGAGCGCCTCCCGCTGGAGGAACTGGGCCGCATCGTCTATTTCCGGGGTGACACCCTGCCCAAGGGCCTGCCCCGCGAACTGGTGCAGACCCGGCACTTCATCACGATGGACTACCCCTTCGCCTTCACCAACGGCGTGCAGGCGTCCTACCTCGAGGTCGATATTGAAACCGGCGTCGTCACCCTGCTGAAGCACTGGTGCGTGGAGGATTGCGGGCGGGTCATCAACCCGCAGCTTGTCGACGAACAGATCCGGGGCGGCATCGTGCAGGGCCTCGGCGGCGCGCTTTACGAGGAAATCCACTACGACAGCGGCGGCCAGCTGCTGAACGGCTCGATGGCGGATTACCTCGTGCCGATGGCCGGCGAGATGCCGGACATGCAGATCGGCCACGTCGAGACGCCCACCGGCGAAAGCGAACTGGGCGCCAAGGGGGCGGGAGAGGCCGGTACGGCCGGGGCCCCGGCGGCTGTCATGAACGCGATCAACGACGCCCTGCGCCCGCTTGGGGCGCAGGTCACCGAGATGCCCTTCACCCCGGAGCGCATCCTGCGTGCGCTCGGGGCATTCGAGGACTGAACCAATCGACGGGCGCGACGGGAGCGCGCCCCGAACCAGGGAGGAACAACCATGACTTTCATGAAACTTGCGACCACCACCGCGATGGCCGTGCTGATGGGCGGCGCCGCACTGGCGCAGCAGAGCATCACGGTCAACATCGGCTCGTCGCACCCGGAGGCCAACATCTGGGTCTACGCGATGAAGAACACCTTCCAGCCGGAGGTGAACCGCATCCTTGCCGAGAACGGCAACGAGTACCAGGTCGACTGGGTCGAGAGCTACGCGGGCACGCTCTACAAGTTCACCGACACCCGCGAGGCGGTCATGGACGGCATCGTCGACGTCGGCATGGTCGGCACGGTCTGGGAAGGGGCCAACATGCCGCTTCAGAACGTGACGTACTTCACGCCCTTCGCGACCGAGGATCACCGCATGATCATCGAGATCTTCGATGACCTGTCGGAGAACCTGCCGGAGCTGAAGGACTCGTGGGCGGAGAACGGCATGGTGCACCTGTCGTCGCTGATCACTGACAGCTACGACATCTACGCCACCTTCCCCGTCAACACGATGGAAGACCTGCAGAACCGCAAGCTCAATGCGCCGGGCACCTCGGCCAATTGGCTGCGCGACACCGGCGCCACGCCGGTCGACGGTGCGCTGACCACCTACTACACCAACATCCAGACCGGCGTGACCGAGGGCACCCTCTCCTTCGCCTCCGGCATCCTGCCCACCCGCGTCTACGAGGTTGCCCCCGAACTGACCCGCGTCGGCATCGGCTCGATGTATTTCGGCGGGATCGCGGCCAACAAGGACTTCTTCGAGGGGCTGCCCGCCCCGGTGCAGGAGGCCTTCCGCGAGGCGGCCAAGGCGACTTCGGTGGCGCATGGCGACTACGTGGCCGACCTCGCCGCCCGGGCCATGGACGAGATGCAGGCCGCCGGCCTGACGGTCCACCAACTGCCGGAAGAGGAAAAGGCGAAGTGGGTCAACGGCCTGCCGAACATCGTCGAGCCCTGGCTGGAGCAGACCGGCGACGCGGGCAAGACCGTGCTCAAGGCCTACTTCGACGCGCTGGCGGAACGGGGCGCGACACCGACCCGGAACTGGGCCGAAGGGCTCTGAGCCTGTCACATACGACCGTCTTGATCCCTGTCAGCCCGATCCCGGAAGGTCGGGCTGACCCCTACTGCAAAGGCAGGCATTCATGAGCGACGACAGCCCCGTCGATACCGAAGACCAGTTCGTCCCGGCCTTTGCCGAGTCTCCGCTGGGTGCTGCGCTCGGCAGTCTTGCGGCGGCCATGTCGGCAATCGGCACTGCCGCCATCGGCGCGTTGATGCTGCTGATCGTGGCGGATGTCATCGGGCGCAACCTGCTCGACCTGCCGATCACCGGAGTGTCGGAGATCGCCGCCCGCACCGTCGTCGCCATCGTGTTCCTTCAGGTGCCCGCAGCCATCCTGCAACGCCGCCTCACCCGGGCGGATTTCCTTGTCCGGCGCATCGGGCGCACCTCGCCCGCCGCGGTCTCCGTCCTCGAGATCCTGTTCTGCATCACCGGCGCCGTCGTCTTCGCGCTGGTCGTCTGGGCGTCGTGGCCAAAGTTCACCTCCGCCTGGACCACGGCCGAGTTCTTCGGCGTCCAGGGGGTATGGACGATCCCCACATGGCCCTTCCGCGGGATCACCGTGCTGGGCGCCGCAACGGCAACGCTCGCGGCCCTCTACCGGGTCACGCGGGAATTCGAAACGATGAAGGCCGCGCAATGACCACCCTGACCATCGGCTTCATCCTTATCGCGGTGCTGATCGCGCTTGTCCTTCTGGGGATGCAGATCGCCTACGCGCTGTTTTCCGTCGCCTTCGTCGGTATCTGGATCATCCGCGACAACATCGGACTGGCCTTCCGGATGCTGGAGCTGACCGCCTACTCCGGGATCGCCGACTACCTCTTCGCCACCATCCCGCTGTTTGTCCTGATGGGATTACTGGTCAGCGTCTCGAACGTCGGGCGGGACACCTTCGCCGTGGCGGAGGAACTGCTTCGCCGGATGATCTGCGGGCTGGGTGTCGCCACCGTCGCCGCCAACACCGTCTTCGCCGCCGTCACCGGGGTCTCCATCGCCTCTGCCGCGGTCTTCACACGCGTCGCGGTGCCGGAGATGACGCGCCACGGCTACCGCCCGGCCTTTTCCGCCGGCACCGTCGCGGGGTCGTCGGTTCTGGGGATGCTGATCCCCCCGAGCCTCCTGCTCATCATCTACGGCGTGCTGGCCGAGGTTTCCATCGGCGGCATGTTCATCGCGGGCATCATCCCCGGCCTGCTGCTGGCGGGCGGATTCGTCGTCATGCTGATCGGCCTGACCATCGTCGCACCGAAGTTCGTGCTGACCGATCCCGACAGCACCCGCGCCCGCCGGCTGGATCGCGAGATCACGCCGATGCCGCTGGACGAGATGATCCGCAAGATGATCCCCATCATCCTGCTTGTGATCCTCGTGCTGGGCGGGCTCTACACCGGGTTCTTCACCCCGACCGAGGCGGGTGGCGTCGGCGCCTTCGGTGCACTCGTGGTCGCCCTTTCCCGCCGGAGCCTCGACCGGCACAAGCTGTGGCAGGTGATGAAGCAGACCGGGGTGATCTCCGTCTCGATCCTGCTGCTCCTGATCGCGGCGTCGTTCTATTCGCGGATGCTGGCCATCGCCGGTCTGCCCAACGCCATCGCCGGGCTCGTGTCGGACTCCGGGTTCGGGCCTCTGGGGTTCATCTTCTTCTACGCGGCGATCATCCTGCTGATGGGGATGATCCTCGACAGCACCTCGATCCTGCTGATCATGGTGCCCATCGCCGCCCCCATCGCGCAGAACATGGGGCTCGACCTGATGCACTTCGGGATCGTGACGGTCATCGCGGTGGAGATCGGACTGCTGACACCGCCCTTCGGCATATCCGTCTTCACGGTGCACAACACGCTGAACGATCCCGACGTGTCGGTCGAACAGATCTTTGCCGCCACCCTGCCGTTCATCGCCGTGATGCTGCTGGTTCTGGTCCTCGTGACCCTCGCCCCGGTGACGGTGACGCTCTTCCTGTAACCGCGGGCGGACTGCGCGTTCAGTGCCACGACCTGCACCCGCCTGCCACCGACCGCGTGCATTGTTCCGAGGATGTCAGGTCGCCCCGCCTTGGCCGCCTTTCCGGCCAAGACTTCCTCCGCAGTCAGACCCATGACCCTTCGAAAGTCATGTTACCACCGGAAAAGGCCGCCGACGGCAATGGTCTGCGCGGCCCCGTCCGCTTCAGGTCTCGCGCACCGATCCATATTCGTCGAGCGACGAGATGAAGTTGGAGAACAGCTCGCCCTGAGAGCTGACACCCAGCTTGCCGTAGATATTGCGCCGGTGAATCCGCACCGTGCCGGTGGCAATCCCGAGGGCGGCGCCCGTCGATTCGGCGGAATAACCCTTGAGCGTGTATTCGACGATCTCCGCTTCGCGCGGGGTCAGCAGATTGCGCCCGAAGCGCTGGAAGGACTCCTCGATCAGCCGGGACAGGCGCGGCTCTTCGGAATGCGGACGGTCCGAGAATTTCGCGGCCAGCCCGTGCCAGTGCCGCCGTGCGCAGACCTCGACGAAGGGAAAGACCGCCTGCAGATCGCGGAACTCGCGCGACGAAAAGACCTTGTGTTCCCGCATGGCGGAAATCACGACGCTCACCCCCTCACCGACATCGACGATAAAGCCTATTTCTTCGGCAAGTCCGGTTTGCACGTAGTAATTCCTGAAATATTCCGCCTGGTAGAACCGGTCCGGCGCAAGATCGCGCAGCCGCGCCAGCCGCGAGGCCGTGGGCGCGACGGAATGCAGGTAGAACGGATCGAGCAGGTATGGCCCCTCCTGGTAGGCATCGACCATGACCTCGCGTTTCCCGGGTGGAAAATTATCATAGATATCAAGCGGTCGGCTGTCCCGGTGATAGGCGAAGATCACGGTGAATTCGAACGGAACCACGCACCGCAGGGCATCCGTCAGCGCCTTGGCAAAGCGCGGCGTGTCGAGCGCCAGGACAACCTCGGCGCTGGCGGCGACCCAATCTGAAAGCTGCAGTTTCGCGACCATCTATGCCCTTTGTGATATATACAGCCACAGGCCGTTTTCATACCGTTTTGAAAATTGAAGGCATATGCCACGGCGCGCAAGACCTTTCGGAGAGAAGCGGCCAAACGGACAGGCGGCATGAAGAAGACGATGATCCAGGAACCGTTCACAGCAGATGGCACGCAGGTGTCTTCCCATGACGCGGTGGCGGAATTCGCCGGGACGACCAAGCGGTTCGGCGACGTGCTGGCCGCCGACCGCATCGACCTGCGCATCCGGCGGGGCGAGTTCCTGTCCTTTCTCGGCCCGTCGGGCTGCGGCAAGACCACGGCGCTGCGGATGCTGGCGGGATTCGAACAGCCGACCTCGGGCGCGGTGCTGATCGACGGCAAGGATGTCAGCGCGGTGCCCGCTTACCGCCGCCCGGTCAACATGGTGTTCCAGCACTACGCGCTGTTTCCGCACATGACCGTTGCGCAGAACGTGGGTTACGGCCTGCGCCAGGTGCGCCCGCGCCTGTCCAAGGCCGAGATTGCCGACAAGGTCGCAACCGCTCTCGCCCGTGTCCGGCTGGAGGACTTCGGCGCGCGCCGCATCTGGGAACTCTCGGGCGGGCAGCAGCAGCGCGTGGCGCTGGCCCGCGCCGTCATCAACGAACCGCAGATCCTGCTTCTGGACGAGCCGATGGCCGCACTGGACGCCAAGCTGCGCGGCGAGATGCAGCGCGAACTGCTGGAGCTGCAGCGCAGCCTGAACATCACCTTCGTCCTCGTGACCCACGACCAGGAAGAGGCGCTGTCCATGTCGGACCGCATCTGCATCATGGGGCATGGGCGCATCGCCCAGGTGGGCACGCCGCAGGACCTCTATGACCGACCGCGCAACCGCTACGTCGCGGACTTCGTCGGCAAGGCCAACATCGTGACGGCCCAGATCACCGGGCGGCAGGGGGGCATGGCGCAGGCCGTGCTTGGCAACGGCGCCCGGGTCATCGTGCGGGACGCGCCCGACGACACCCGCACGACCGCCGAGATCGCCGTCCGTCCCGAGGCGCTGAGCCTGAACCGCGAAGACGCGCCCGCAGGCGACGCGACGGCGATCCCCGCCCGAGTCACGCACCGCACCTTCCTGGGGGACAGAACCGAATATCTGCTGCAAGCCGACGGGATCGGTTCGCTGCAGGTCAACGCGCCAAGACAGGCCGCAAGAGCCGTGGGCGAACACGACGTGGGCGCAATGGTCCATGTCCTCTGGCCGGCGGGAACGGGCCTCGTTCTTGCCGCCGACACCTGAGTGATCCTGACTTTGTCCAACTAGGGAAAACGAAAATGAAAAACGAAAATAAACCGATTTCGCGCACCGCCTTCATGGAGGAACTGCGCCGCTACCAGAAAGGCTCTGTCACGCGGCGGCACTTCCTGAACGTCACCGGCCTCGGGACGGCGATGGCAGTGATGGGCGGCGCTCTGCCCGGGCTGCTGCCGTCACGCGCCCGCGCCCAGGACATCGGCGACCGGGTCGTGCTGGCCACCTGGCCGAACTACCACGATCCGGCGAATTTCGACATGTTCACCGAAGAGACCGGCGCCTACACGCAGGTCAACGTCTTCGGCTCGAACGAGGAGATGCTGGCCAAGATCCAGGCCGGCGGTTCCGGCTGGGACGTGTTCGTGCCGACGAACTATGCCATCCCGACATACGTCGAGGCCGACCTGATCGAGCCGCTGGACCTGTCGAAGATCCCGAACTTCGATCCCGCCTCCTTCGATCCGCGGTTCTCCGACGCGGGCACGATCGACGGCACCGTCTATGCCGTGCCGAAGAACTGGGGCACGACCGGCATCGCCTTCAACACCGACAAGACCGGCGGCGTGGTGGACAGCTGGAAGACCTTCTTCGACGGCGCACGCGACCAGTTCGACGGCCGGGTCATGGTGCATGACTACCAGCTGACCACCATCGGCAACGCGCTGGTCTATCACGGCTTCAGCTTCAACTCGGTCGACCCGGAGGAGCTGGCGCAGGCAGAAAAGCTGCTGATCGAGGTCAAGCCGCACCTCTACGCGATTTCGTCGGACTACCAGCCCGCGATGCGCAACGGCGATGCCTGGCTGACCATGTGCTGGACCGGCGACGGCAAGCAGCTGAACACCGACATGCCCGAGATCGGCTTTGCCCTCGGCAAGGAAGGCGGAGAGATCTGGTCGGACTACTACGCCATCCCGAAGGACGCGCCGCACAAGGACGCGGCCTACGCGCTGATCAACTACCTGCTGGATCCGGAGGTGAACGCCCGCGAGGCGCTGGCCCACGGCTATCCGGTAGCGGACAGCCGCACCAACGCGCTGCTGCCCGAAGAGCTGCTGAACGATCCGATCCTCTACCCGGCCGCCGAGGCGCTGACCCCGCTGGAGTTCGGCGCCGCGGTGACGCTGACCGACCCCAACCGGGCCGAGGTCATGGCGCGGTTCAAGTCGGCGTAAGGACAAGGGACGATGGCCATGATCCGAAGCCGCGCAAGGGCGCTGCTGCTGACACCGGCGGCGCTGTGGTATGCAGCCCTTCTGCTGCTGCCGCTGGCCGTCGTCCTGATCTTTTCCTTCGGCGAGCGCAGCGCCATCGGCGGTTACGCTCCGGGCTTCACGCTCGAACAATATGCCAACCTTCCGGCGCGGTTCGCGGCGTTCCGCAACACGCTGACGCTCGCGCCGGTGGGCACTCTCCTGTCCCTGCTGATCGCCTACCCGCTGGCCTATTTCCTGGCGATCCGTGTGTCGCCCAGGTGGAAGACGATGCTCCTGGTGCTGGTGATCGTGCCATTCTGGACCTCGATCCTGATCCGTTCCTACGCGTGGATCTTCCTGCTTGGCGGCAAGGGTCTGCCCGCGCTTCTGGCGACCTTCGGGTTCGAGGACATCCGGATGCTGAACGGCCCCTTCGCGGTGCTGGTGGGGATCGTCTACGGCTACCTGCCGCTGATGGTCTTCCCGATCTATGTTGCGCTGGAAAAACTCGACCTGCGCCTGCTCGAAGCGGCCGCCGACCTCGGCACGCCGCCGTGGCGGTCCTTCCTTCAGATCACCCTGCCCCTGTCGATGCCCGGCGTGCTGACCGGGTCGATGCTGGTCTTCATCCTGCTCATGGGCGAATTCCTGATCCCCGCGATCCTCGGCGGCGGCAAGGTGTTCTTCGTCGGCAATGCGCTGGTGGACCTGTTCCTGCAATCGCGCAACTGGGCCTTTGGCTCGGCCGTGGCGGTGGCCCTGGTGATCATCATGCTGATCACGGTCGCGATCTATTCCCGCCTTGTGAAACGCTTCGGCGCGGGCCGCGACGATGTCGCGTTGATGTGAGGCGGACATGAGACTTTACGCACTGGCGGTCTACGCCTTCCTCTACCTGCCGATCGGCATCATCGCGTTGTTCTCCTTCTCGGCGGGGCGGTCGGCCTCCTCGCTGGATGGGTTCTCGCTTCAATGGTACGGGCGCGCGCTGAACAACCCCTTCGTGATGGAGGCGCTCTGGACGTCCGTGCGCGTCGCCTTCCTGTCGGCGGTGCTGGCAACCCTCGTGGGCACCGCGGCTGCGCTGGCCCTGACGGGGATGCGCGGACGGGTGCGCGCCGCCTTCGACCTGCTGGTGCAGATCGCCGTCATGATCCCCGGCATCGTGATCGGGATCGCCACACTGATCGCGCTGGTGAGCGTGTTCGACCTGATCAATCCCTGGCTCGACCCCCTGACCGGGTGGCAGCTCTCGCTGGGCGCGGGCTCGCTGATCGGGGCGCACGGGCTGTTCACCATGTCGCTGGTGGTGCTGCTGGTGCGGGGCCGGATGGAGACGCTGGACGGTGCGCTGATCGAAGCCTCCGGCGACCTCGGGGCCACACCCTTCGGCACCTTCCGGCAGGTGACGCTGCCGCAGATCCTCCCGGCGGTGCTGGCAGGGTTCCTTCTGGCCTTCACCTTCAGCTTTGACGACTTCGTCATCGCCTTCTTCGTCGCCGGGGCCGAGACGACCCTGCCGATCTATGTCTTTTCGTCGATCCGCCGGGGCGTCACGCCCGAGATCAACGCCATCGGCACGATGGTCATGATCGCCTCGCTGACCCTACTGATCGTGGCCCAGCTTCTGCTGCGCCGGTCACAGGCCAGGGCCCGCGGATAATCCACATGCAGGAGAAAGCCATGTTGCAGGATCGGGTCACTCTGGTGACAGCCGCAGGGTCGGGGATCGGGCGCGCGGGGGCCGTCGCGATGGCCCGCGAGGGCGCCTTCGTTGTGGTCAGCGACCTGCAACAGGACCTGGCCGACGAGACGCTCGGGATGATACATGCGGCGGGCGGCAAGGGTGCTGCGCGCGCACTCGACATGCGGGACGACGCGGCGGTCGAGGCCGAGATCGCCCGGGTGGTCCGGGATCATGGCCGTATCGACGTGCTGCACAGCCACGCAGGCATCCAGATCGCCGGCCGCGCCGAGGACGTGACCCCCGCGCAGATGGACGCCGCATGGGCGCTCAACGTGCGGGCGCATTTCGTGGCGGCCCGGGCTGTCATCCCCCACATGCGCGCGCAGGGCGGCGGCTCGGTCATCATCACGGCGTCGAACTCCGGCGTGCAGTTCGACCGGGGGATGATCTCATATGCCACGACGAAACACGCCGCCGTCGCCATGGTGAAACAGATGGCCGCCGACTACGCGCGCGAGAACATCCGCTTCAACGCCCTGTGCCCGGGGTTCGTCGATACGCCGTTCAACGCCGGGTTCGAGACCCAGATGGGCGGCCGCGCGGCACTGGAGAGCTATGTCTCCGACACGATCCCGATGGGCCGCTGGGCCAGCACGGAGGAGATCGCAGAGGGTATCCTCTACCTCGCCTCCGACCGCTCCGCCTTCGTGACGGGACTGGCATTGGTGATCGACGGTGGGGAGTGCCTCTAGCGCAGCCCCCACTCCCACCTTCTCTTGCCATTCCGGGAAAGCGCGACCCCATGATCGTACCACGCCCGATTTCAACGACTTTGCGATGGCGGCCTGCAGCGGCACATGGGACCGCGCGGCCTGAGCAGGTGTGGCCCACATGGCGGCCCCGCCTCAGCCCTGCGCGCGGCTGTCCTCGATCAGGAGGCGCGCCATCTCCTTCGCGAGTTGCGCCGCCTCCGGCATGCCGCGCACATGCGCCGTGGCAATCGCCCCCTCCTTCAGCAACGCCAGCCGCTCCGCCACCTTGCCCGGGTCAGCCAGCCCGGCGTCGGCGCAGAGCCGTTCGAGATACTCGACGATGCGCACCTTGTGTTCTGCGGCCAGGCGATGCGCCGGATGATCCTGCGCCCCGAACTCGCCCGCCGCCTGAGTACGCTAGTAAAGGGGCGCTCCGCAGGGGCGCCCCAGCGCCCCCCTTTCAAGGAACACCATGATGAGCCGCCCGCCGATACCGCCCTTCGACGCCACGACAGCCACGCAGAAGGTGCGCATGGCCGAAGACGCCTGGAACAGCCGCCAGCCCGACACAGTGGCGCTGGCCTATACGCCCGGCAGCCAGTGGCGGAACCGCGCAGAGATCTTTTCTGGCCGCCCCGCCATCGTCGATTTCCTTATCCGCAAATGGCGGCGCGAACTGGACTACCGGCTGATCAAGGAACTCTGGGCCTTTGACGGAACCCGGATCGCGGTGCGCTTTGCCTACGAATATCGCAACGCGGGCGGCGACTGGTTCCGAGCCTATGGCAACGAGAACTGGGACTTCGCCCCAGACGGGCTGATGCGCCACCGCATCGCCTCGATCAACGACATTGCCATCGCCGGGGACCAGCGCCTGATGCACTGGCCGCAGGGTCCGCGCCCGGCGGAGCATCCCGGTCTCACCGACCTCGGGTTGTGAGGCGACCATGTCCAGCGCATACGCCCGCATCGCCTTCACCTCCGCCGTCCGCGCGGAACAACGCCGGCGTGGGTCGGACAGCCTCTACGCGCAGGCGATTTCCGACACGCCCGTGCCTGACGCCCTCCTCGGTGCGCGCGAGACGGCCTTCCTGCAGACCCGCGACGGCATCTTCCAGGCCACGGTCAGCGAGGACGGCTGGCCCTATGTCCAGTTCCGCGGCGGCGCACCGGGTTTCCTGAAGGTCATCGACCCGCAGACCGTCGCCTATGCCGATTACACCGGAAACCGGCAGTACATCAGCACCGGCAACCTGCGCGGCAACGATCGCGTCGCGATCACCGCAATGGATTTCGCCCGGGCGAAACGCCTGAAGCTGCTGGGCCGTGCCGCGATCGGCGAGGATCCGGCCCTGATAGCCCATCTGCAGGGCGAAGGTGCCCGAAGGAGACGGCTATCTCGCCGCCATCATCAACTTCCGCATGGTCGCCAACGGCGTGTGGTGGACGGACGACGCCGTCACCCGCATCGGCCGCGGTGCCTGATCCCTCTTCCCCAACCCCATTGAAAGGACCATCCCATGAAACTGACTGCTTTCCTGACCGCGACCCTCATCTGCCTCGCCCCGGCCGCCTTTGCCGCCGACGAGGTAAACGTCTCCAACGGCCTGACCCTGACCGGCAACCCGATGGGCATGCACGGCTTCGACCCGGTGTCGATGTTCAGGTCCGACGCGCCGTTGATCGGCGACGCAGAGTTCACCGTCGCGCATGACGGCGTCGACTACTACTTCGCAACGGCAGACGCCAAGGCCGCGTTCGAGGCCGACCCGGCGGCGATGCTGCCGCAATTCGGCGGGTTCTGTGCGTTTGGCGTCTATGTCGGCAAGAAGCTCGACGGCGACGTGCGCTGTGCCGACATCGTCGACGGCAAGCTCTACCTCTTCGTGAACGAGGCGATTTTCGAGAAGTACCTCGAAGACAAGGACGCCGTGATCGCCGGCGCCTTCGCCAAGTGGCCCGAGATCGCAACCACCCCTGTCGGCGACCTCTGACCGATGCGCCCGGGCCGCGACGCGAAGCCGTGGCCCGGGATCGCCTTCGGGCACCGAAGACCAACGGACCGGAGGGGATTGGCGGGCCACGATGACCTTTGCCGTGGGGCATTCCCCCCGGCCACAGCCCATGCATCAACCGTCATCATCGGGCCACCATTCCTGCGCATTTATCGGCCCTGAGAGTCCGGCAACTGACCGTGGCAGTTGTAATTCGAGCCAAGACAGGCTATATCTTCTTCAGGCCGAAAAGGTTTTGCCGCAACGAGCGGCGCTTCTTTCACGACATCGGTACGCATGGGACTCGCCTCGGGAGATACCCGGGCCTGGGTCGCGCTTCTACCATCGGACGCGTTTCGCGCGGCCGATCTGGGCACGCGCGCCAATGCCATCCGGTGACGATCTGCCACGACATCAGAGCGACGCGGCGCTTTCTCCGCTGGAGGACTTTTCATGAATGCACCAGAATGGCTCAAGCCCGGCATCTACGGTGCCGTTATCGGCGCGGTGACCCTGGCCATCGTCGGCTTTTCCTGGGGCGGCTGGGTGACCGGCGGCACAGCGCAGGAACAAGCTGCCGAGATGTCCGAGGACAACGTGACCGCGGCCATGGTGCCCGTCTGCCTCGACATCGCCCGGACGGATCCGCAGCGCGGGGCCAAGCTCGAAACGATCCGAGATGTCTCGCGCTACCAACAAAGGGATGCGCTGATGGAGGCCGGCTGGGCCACGGTGCCCGGCTCGGACGGCCCTGATCGCGATCTTGCGCAGGCCTGTCTCGCCGCCATCGACCTCGATGCTCCGGTCTTCAGCGAGGTCGACGAGGGGTGATGCTCAGCGTCATGGGCTTCCTGCTCGACAGCCTTTCCCGCGCTGCGATCCGCGCCTCGCGGGCGGGCGACATGAGGGATCAGGGTCGCGCAAGCCGCGTCCCTGCCTGGATGGCCGGCAACGGTACGGGCCTCAGCCACTGGCACGCATATCCTGCCCTGGCATCGTGCGGTGCCGAAAACACTTCACCCCTCGCCACGCATTTTCCCCGACCCGGGAAGCGCGGGCGTCTATCAATGACCTCTCCGGAGGCCAAACGGAGTTACAGCCTTGAGGGATGATCCCCGCTGGCGTGCGCCCACAGACCGCGGCCCCGGGCTGCGGATGCACATCGGGTGCCGTATTACCCACATGCTGACGCAACCCACGCCGGTCATCGCGGTGCTGAACGTGCACTATTCCCGCTTCGGAGACCTGGAGCGCGCGGATTACCTCGTGACGCAACCGAGCGTTCCGCTCGAGAGCTACCGCGACGGTTTCGGCAACTGGTGCACCCGGATGATCGCCCCTGCGGGCGCGTTCACGCTGACGACCGACGGGATCTTCCGCGACACAGGCTTGCCCGACCCCTACGCGCCCGACGCGCAGCAACACGCCGTCGAGGATCTGCCGTTCGACACGCTCGTCTACCTGCTGGGCAGCCGCTACTGCGACACCGACCTGCTGTCCGAGCAGGCCTGGGCGCTGTTCGGCCAGGCCGCGCCGGGCTGGTCCCGCGTGCAGGCGATCTGCGACTACGTGCACGATAGCATCACCTTCGACTACATGAAGGCCGATTCCACCCGCACCGCTGCGCAGACGCTGGCCGGCGGGCACGGGGTCTGCCGGGATTTCACCCATCTCGGGATTGCCTTGTGTCGCTGCATGAACATCCCGGCGCGCTATTGCACCGGCTACCTGAGCGAGATCGGCCAGCCCCTGCCCCACCCGTCGGACGATTTCGCCGCGTGGATGGAGGTCTATCTCGACGGCCAGTGGTGGGTGTTCGACCCCCGCAACAACACGCGGCGCACCGGGCGCATCCTGGTGGCGCGCGGCCGTGACGCGGCGGACGTGCCGCTCACGCAGATCTTCGGACCGGGCACGCTGTCGGACTTCGAGGTCTGGACCCATGAGGTCGACGACACGCCCGGAGGCAATGTGCCCGCCCCCTGACCGAACCCCGGTCAAAGGACCTCCGCCTTGCATGCCAGTGCCTGACCGCCCCTCCGGGCGTGCGGGCTCCGTTTGCTTTCCCGATGCTTCAAGGAGTTCCCTGATGGACCTTCCACGCGACACGGTCATTTCCCCTGGCCTCAAGAATCGGTTCCCGGCCCTCACCGGGTTTCCTTTCGCCCGCCCCTCCGCAGGGCACCCTTTCTGTTGTCCGCTGGACAGCGAGACGCCGGAATGGGGTACGCTCTCTGCCGTTTCCGTCCTGAGGCCACGCGAGGCACATCGCAAGGACACACCCGAGCGGCAAAGCCGAGAGCGCACAGGGGGTGCACCGATCATGCTGCCCAACCGCTTCGTCGAGCAGATGCTTGCAGACCCGATGATCCAGCTCATCATGCTGGCGGACGGGGTCTCGGATGCCGAGATACGCACCCTCTACAGTGTGTCTCCGCCCGCCTCCGGGCAAAGCCGGACATCGCACCTCGGGCGCCAGCCTTCCGCATCGGACCCGATGTCCGTGGGGGATGGCCCGCGACCGGGAAGCCCGCGCCCGGGCATTGGCGAGTGAGACCCGTCCGCGCACGCCTGAACGCGCCGACAGGCCGCGGGCCGGTGCCGGAATGACCGGTGATCTGATCGCACTCGACACCCGATTTTTCATGAGCGCGCCCGCCGTCGCCGCGGCGGACCCGCATCCCGACAATGCGGACGACTGGGGGCACCTCGACGATCTTGCGCACCAGATGCTCACCGATCCCTCGCACGACTGCGCCGTGGTCAGGGAACAATGGCACTCCTTCCTGGAGCGTGAAGGCCTGATCGAAAACCCCTCGGACCTGCGCATCCGTCTGCTCATCACGCGGGCCATCGCTGACGTACCGGGCGTGACGCGCCACGAGGACGCCATATGACCGTAACGCGTGACACTCGGTCGGACGACCATACAGCGCGGTCGGCCGCAGACGTCCAGGCGGACCGCAAGTGCCTGTGCTGCCAAGGCACCTTTCCCAGCGAAGGGTTCGGCGAACGCATCTGCAGGCGCTGCAAGGGCAAGACCGAATGGCGCAGCGGCGTCCGCAGCGCTGTCTCGACAGGGCGTCAACGCGGCAGCCGGACCTCCTAGCCCCCATGACCCAGCTGACGATCACCCACGTGACGCGCTATACGTTCCGGCAGGACATCGCCCTCGGACGACACCAGCTGATGCTGCGCCCGCGGGAAACCCGCGACCTCAGCCTCGTGTCCTTCGCCCTCGACATCCGGCCCGAGCCGGTCCTCGACTGGTCGCACGATGTTGCAGGCAATGCCGTCGCCTCGGCGGTCTTCCCCACCCCGGCGCGTATGCTCGAGATCACCGCGCGGATGGAGGTCGACCTGCGCGCGCCGGTCTGGCCGGTCTTTCCCATTGCCGCCTCGGCAGCATCCTATCCCTTCACCTATTCACCGGACGAGGTGACCGATCTCGGTGCGCTCCCGGCGCCGCAGTACTGGGACGCCAAGCATCGCCTGCGCGACTGGGCCGAGTCCCTCGTGGCGGCGCATCCGACGGATACGTTGGCGCTGCTCAAGGACATCAGCAACACGATCACCCGGGACATCCGCTACCAGAGCCGGGAGACCGAGGGCACGCAGGGGCCGCTCGAGACGCTGGACCGAGGCTGGGGCACCTGCCGCGACTTCGCCGTGCTCTTTGCCGAAGCGGTCCGGACCCTGGGCCTCGCCGCGCGGCTCGTCTCGGGCTACCGGTTCAACCCCGGCGGCGAGCTTGCCGGGTCCACGGACACGGGGGCGACCCACGCATGGACCGAAGTCTCCATCCCCGGCGCCGGCTGGATCCCCTTCGATCCGACCAACAGGTCCGTCGGCTCTGCCAACCTGATCCCCGTCGCAGTGGCCCGCAACATCCACCAGATTTCGCCGGTGTCGGGCAGCTTCAGCGGCAGGAACGGGGACTTTCTCGGCCTTGACGTCACGGTGGATGTGCGCACCTGAGTTCCAGTGTCCGCGTACCGGGGCATTGCGCAAAAGCGGCGGGGCGTGACACCGAGCCCGGCGCAAAGCCGGACATGCCGAACAGTCCTGAACCCTTCGTGTGCAACGTCCTGATGATCGTCGCGACGGCGCGATCATCCCCATGATCGGTATTGGCTCTCCTGCCTATGCCCTATGGTTCGGGCTGGTGATCGACACAGGCGATCTTATTGCCATGTGCCTGACAATCGCGATCAATCCCGATTCCCGGAGGCCGTTGTGCGACACGATGGAAAACGCGCCCCGCTTCCTGCCCCGCACCCTGCCTAATGACGGGCACCGTTCGGTTCCCGCTGGGGAAAGCAGGGGCACGCCTTCAGCCTATTTGCGAGGCGTCCAGATCAGACGCGGACGCCGATGCCCGCAGTGGCTGGCCAAGCAGCCGCCTTCGACAAACGCGATGAGCTGTGGCTTCGGGCCGTCCGCGGCGAAATGCGGAGGTTGATTGACCGCCAACCTCGCGACGGCCCCGCAAGTCCGCTCCCTGCAAATTGTCCACCACCCTTCCTCGGGAACGGATGGCCGCGATGCACAGCGAAACTGCCACTCCGGCGACTCGAGCCAAGGGGCCGGCAGAATGGCCCCTCCGCCCTCAGGACCAGGCGCGGGTCTCCCGAAGCACCCGGCAGACCGGTTCGCCAAGGGACCGAGGCCCCAAGCCCCCTCAACAGACCCGGAGTTGCGCATTTTTCCTGCCTAAATGCGACATTCCCGGCCGAGACCGCTTGGACTTCCCCCTTGTGGTCGGGATAGAACGCCGTACCGCCGGGTGGTTTTCCCGGCCCTCAGAGGGAGGACGCAGCGTGAAATTCATCGGGCGCATGGCCGCCATCATCTGCGCGATCAACGCCTTCGTCGGGACGGTCGTGTCCTGGCTGTCGGTCGGCATCGTGCTCGTCTGCTTCACCGTCGTGGTACAGCGGTATGTCTTCGCCGTCAGCCACGTCTGGATGCAGGATCTCTACATCTGGCTCAACGGCGCGATGTTCACCGCGGTCGCGGGCTACGCGCTCTTGCGCGACAACCACGTGCGCGTCGACATCTTCTATCGCCCGGCCTCTCCGCAGAAGAAGGCGGTGATCGACCTGGTGGGCGTGCTCGTCTTCCTCTTCCCCTCCATGTGGGTTGTCTGGACCTACGCGTGGCCCTTCGTGCAGCGGTCCTGGAGCTACGGCGAAGGCTCCGCCAACGTCGGCGGCATGCCCGGGCTCTACGTGCTGAAGACCTTCATCCTTGTCTTCGCCGCGCTGATCGCATTGCAGGGGCTGGCGATGATCCTGCGCTCGATCCTGATGCTTGCGGGCCGCGAGGACCTGGTTCCCGAACGCATCCGCTACACCCGCACCGAAGATCCAACCCATCCCACGGAGGCCGTCTGATGGATCCCGTCCTGATCGGAGAACTCCTCTCCGGCCTCATGTTCGTAGGCATCATCGGCTTCCTGCTGATGGGCTTTCCGGTGGCCTTCACCCTCGCGGGGACCTCGCTGATCTTCGGCTTGGTGGGCATGTACTATGGGGTGTTCGACCCCTCCAACTTCGGCTCCCTGCCGAACCGCTACATCGGCTACATGACCAACGAGGTGCTGGTCGCGGTGCCCCTCTTCGTGTTCATGGGGGTCATGCTCGAACGATCGCAGATCGCCGAACAGCTCCTCATGACCATGGGCAAGCTCTTCGGCAACATGCGCGGCGGCCTTGCGATTTCCGTGGTGATCGTGGGCGCCATGCTGGCGGCCTCCACCGGCGTCGTGGGCGCCACGGTGGTCACGATGGGCCTGATCTCGCTGCCCGCAATGATGCGCGCGGGCTACAAGCCGACGCTGGCCACGGGCGTGATCTGCGCCTCCGGCACGCTGGGCCAGATCATCCCGCCGTCGACAGTGCTGATCTTCATGGGCGACATGCTCTCGGGGATCAACGCGCAGGTGCAGATGGCCAAGGGCAACTTCGCCCCCAGCCCGGTCTCGGTCGGCGACCTCTTTGCCGGGGCCATGCTGCCGGGCGTGCTGCTGGTGGTGCTCTACATCGGCTACGTGATCTTCAAGGCCATCGCCGACCCGGAAAGCTGCCCCGCAACCCCCGTCCCGCCCGAGGAAAAGGCCGGGTTGAAGCGCGAGATATTCACCGCGCTCCTGCCGCCGCTGCTGCTGATCCTGGCGGTTCTGGGTTCGATCCTCGGCGGCATCGCGACGCCGACCGAAGCGGCCTCCGTGGGCGCAGTGGGCGCCACCCTGCTGGCCGCCCTGCGCTGGAAGCTGTCGCTGAAGATCCTGCACGAGACGGCGATCCAGACCGCCACCATCACCAGCATGGTCTTCATCATCCTCTTCGGCGCCGCGGTCTTCTCCGTCGTGTTCCGCATGATGGGCGGCGACAACCTCGTGCACGAGTTCCTGACCGGCCTGCCCGGTGGTCCGCTGATGGCGGTCGCCGCCGTCATGGCGATCATGTTCGTGCTGGGCTTCATCCTCGACACGTTCGAGATCATCTTCATCGTGATCCCGATCACCGCGCCGGTCCTTCTGGCGATGGACATCAGCCCGGTCTGGCTGGGCGTCATGGTGGGGGTGAACCTGCAGACGTCCTTCCTGACGCCGCCCTTCGGCTTCGCGCTGTTCTACCTGCGCGGCGTGGCGCCCGACAGCGTGCCGACCTCGGCCATCTACAAGGGCATCATGCCCTTCGTGCTGCTGCAGATCCTGGCGATTGCGCTGCTCTTCGTCTTCCCGGAAGTGGTCACCTGGCTGCCCAGCGTCATCGCGGGCTGAGCCGGGCGCGACCAGCGCCGCACATGCAAAAGGGCCCGGACATCGTCCGGGCCCTTTCGTTTTTCCGAAGCGGAAAACGCTCAGAGGGTGAAGTACTTCGCCCGCGCCTGGACAAAGCTCAGGTCGTTGCCCTCGGTACGGGTGCGCATCATGTTCAGCGATTCGATGAAGTGCTCGGTGACCTTGCGGGTCATCTCGTCGCCGCTGTCGCGCAGCTCCGCGATGATTTCCATCGACGCCTTGGCACCTGCTTCGAGGATTTCCTCGGGGAACTGGCGCACCTGCACGCCGTGCTCCTCGACGAGGGTCTTCAGCGCGCGCGGGTCGTTCGCCACGAAGTCCGAGGCGACCATGTCGTACTCGGCCTGGCAGACATCGCGGACGAGGGCCTGCAGGTCTTCCGGCAGTTCCTGGTACTTGGCCTTGTCCACCACCAGCTCGGTCGCGAGACCCGGCTCCACGAAGGACGGGAAGTAGTAGTTCTTCGCCACCTGATGGAAGCCGAGCGCCAGGTCGTTGTAGGGGCCGACGAATTCGGCCGCGTCCAGCGCGCCCGACTGCAGTGCCTGGAAGATTTCGCCCGCTGCCATGTTGGTCACGGTGGCGCCGAGCTTTTCCCAGACACGACCGCCGAGGCCGGGGGTGCGGAAGCGCACGCCCTTGAGGCTGTCGAGACCGGTCAGCTCGTCGCGGAACCAGCCGCCCGCCTGGGTGCCGGTGTTGCCCGACAGGAAGGCCTGCACGCCGAACTGGTCATAGACCTCGTCCCACAGCTCCTGGCCGCCCAGGTGACGCACCCAGCCGCCCAGCTCCTGCGAGGTCATGCCGTAGGGCACGCCGGTGAAGTAGTTCAGCGCGGTGGACTTGTTCTGCCAGTAGTAGGCGGCGCCGTGGCTCATCTCGGCCGTGCCGTCGATCACGGCATCCAGCGACTGCAGCGGCGGCACCATCTCGCCGGCGGCATAGACCTGCACGGTCAGACGGCCGCCCGAGGCGGCGGTGATCCGGTCTGCCAGGCGCTGCGCGCCGACACCGAGACCGGGGAAATTCTTCGGCCAGGTGGTGACCATGCGCCAGGTGATACGGTCCTGCGCGACGGCCGGGCTGGCCAGCGCTGCGGCACCGGCGCCTGCCAGGGCACCACGGCGAATGAAAGAACGACGATCCATGTTTCCTCCCACAGATTTGATAGGTCTTTTCCACGGTTTCCGGACAAACCCGGACCGCTTCGGCGGCCATCAATACAGGACGGGCAGAGACAGTCCAGTGCCGACAGCATGTTGTTTACCCAGTCATGGAAATGCAGAACGCATCAATACCTTTCCGGCTCTTCTTGCCGATCCCGGACCGCGCCACCAGGCATCGCCACTGCGCGACATGCAAACGGCCTCGGGTACTCCCCGGGGCCGTTTCTTCATCTTCTCAGGCAAAATGGCCTTTTGAGACGGTTAGGTCATTTGGCGTGGCACGCCACACTGACTTGTGGCGCTCCACCTGACATTACCTATCAGCATCTAAAAAACTCTTTTCTTTTCAATTCGCTTTGGTCCCACCGGCACAGCTTATTGACACAAAGTTTCATAATGAATGACCTTCATCCAAAGAGTTTGGTGCGGTTAAGGAGCGCAACTCCCTGCCTTCGCTGAGGAGCGGCAGAGCGTTCCGCGTTAGCCGGGGCAGTCATCTCGGCTGCCCAACCTCACAAGAACGGGCATCAGTCTCCTCATGCAGCATGCCTCTGGCACGCCAAGGCCGAAAGAGGAGAGACAGCGGACGATAGGTATGTGTGACAAATAGTTAGCTTCAGATCGATGAAGGTTGATCGCGCCGATCAGGAGGAGACCTTGGCCAAGCTTCACCCTCGAAAAATTCAATACACTTATTCTGTCCTAGATCGACATTGCCTCGCAGAGCTATCGCAACCATTCTCAAATAAGGCGGTGAAGCACAGGATGGTCGATTGTATGCGAAAAAGCTCTGGAGATTTTGTCATTCGTAAGCCGCCTGACGCCGATGTCGGCCGCTGGCGCATTCGTTTCTCTCGCTCGGACCGGCTCGGGGCCGACCGGCATACTCTCTTAAAGGTCACACATAATGGGCGCAGCGGCTATTTTGTGGGGCTGGGACACGAGGAAGGAAACGGAGTTGTCTTAGCCGACTACGATGTCCGTGAACACTTGCGCTTGGGCAAAGTGAACTCGAACGTAAGACTGGACGTCGAACTGGTGACCGGTTGGCGTGTCCTGTGCTGGTACCTTCAGCACAGAGACCCGTATGTGTATGTGCCAGCTTGGGTTGGCGCCTGGTCGTTAATCATAGGCATGATTGGAGTTGTCTTAGGTCTTGTTGGTCTCTGGCACTAGCGGGCAACTCGTAGTTGCGTGCGTTTTCGGTTCCCGCCATCATCATCCCGTGGTTTTCTCGATGGTAGATTGAAGATGAAGGATTTTGGGCCGGGCTTCCCGGAGTGGACTGAACTTGGACAGGATGGCGGCCTTGATCCCCTTGGAATGCAGCGCCCTATAGAAGCGATTTATCAGTCCCTGCTGCCCGGGATCAGCACTATCACACTTCGCTTCAGGTACTATTCGTTCTTCGTTTGGATGCTCGAAGTTTACGCAAGAGATCAAGGAAACACCGATCCTGTTTCCTTCCGGGCGTTCCAGCGGCGCTGTGAAACCCTCTTTGCCCTTATTGCTGCGCGAGGCTCGACTGAATTGGGCGTTGCCGGGATAGACTGGGCGCAGAAGCAACTGAACGACGTTCCGAACGATCCGGAGACGATCATCGATTTTTCAATCGGGGCCGATCCGGACACGGACGTCGACCAGCGTTACTTGCGCAACAAGGGCGGCGCATTCGGTGGCATCTACGCCACCCGGATGTTCGAGATGGGCCTGATCACACTTGGCGATGATCGGAACCCGATTGCAGTCTGCACGAACCGCGCACTTCCATTAGCAGAGGCTTTCGCCGTGGAGATTGGCGAGCTCGGGACTGCATTCCTGCGCTGCGTGAAAGGCGGAACAGTGACACTCGCCGACCTCGACCGGATGGCGCCAATGCAGCCCTCCGAGATCCTTGCAGGCAGCGCCGAACATCGGCTGCTCGTTCAAATCTTGCTTGGCCAGGTTGAACCGCGCCGGGTTTGCCGGAGGCTGATTTGTCTTAGTTACGCGGCCATGCCTGATGTTTCCCGAGCAGCGTAGAAGTTTGCCTCGGCCTCTGCGGGCGGAATGTTCCCGATGGGTTCGAGAAGGCGGCGATTGTTG
>NZ_JBRBWD010000053.1:0-123088 GCF_052825245.1 Sagittula sp. | reverse complement strand
GGTGACGGGCCTTGGTTGGCTTTCAGGTATTTTTGCCAAGATGAAGGGTGGGGGCGTGCGCCGTCCCTTGCGTGGCGTTTGGGGGACCGAGGTTTCCGGGTGCGGTTCGAATCGGGGGAAGCGGGCGCGAATCGGGGGCGGCGCTTGTGCGGATTTCCGCACAAGCCGCGCTAACGGGCGTGCGGGAATCCGCACAAGCGCCGTGCGGGGCGGCCATTCCGAGATTGCATGGATGTCGGCAAGTCTTTGCCGCTTGGGCGTTTTTCGGCCTGCCGGGCGTGGTCGCGCAACACGCTTGATCCGATTCTCGGGGGCAGGTCATGTAACGTCATTCGGTGCCCGGGGAGAGGGCGCCGGGCGAGAAACCAAGCCGTATCTGGGAGGATACCGATGAAAAAGCTTCTCATGACCGCCGCGGCGGCCGCCCTTGCCGTGACCGGCGCAACCTCGGCGCAGGCGTCCTGCGAAGAGGGCGAAATGGTCATCAAGTTCAGCCACGTGACCAACACCGACCGCCATCCGAAAGGCATCGCCGCCACCCTGCTGGCCGAGCGTGTCAACGAAGAGATGAACGGCACCGCCTGCATGGAGGTCTACCCGAACTCCACCCTCTACAACGACGACCAGGTGCTCGAGGCGATGCTGCAGGGCGACGTCCAGCTGGCCGCGCCGTCGCTGTCGAAGTTCGAGCAGTTCACCAAGGTGTTCCGCATCTACGACCTGCCGTTCATGTTCAAGAACATCGATGCGGTCGACGCCTTCCAGGCTTCCGAGACCGGACAGGCGATGAAGGAATCCATGGTGCGCCGCGGCCTTCTGGGTCTCGAGTTCTGGCACAACGGCCTGACGCAGATCTCGGCCAACAAGCCGCTGATCTCGCCGGAAGACGCCAAGGGCCTGAAGTTCCGCGTGCAGCCCTCCGAAGTGCTGAAGGCGAACATGGAAGCGCTCGGCGCGTCGCCGCAGCCGATGGCCTTCTCGGAAGTCTACGGCGCGCTGCAGACCGGCGTCGTCGACGGGCAGGAAAACACCTGGTCCAACATCTACGGCCAGAAGTTCTTTGAGGTCCAGGACGGCACGACCGAGACCAACCACGGCGTGCTCGACTATCTGGTCGTGACCAACGTCGACTGGTGGGAAGGTCTGGACCCGGCGGTCCGCGAGCAGCTGGCCACCATCCTGAACGAAGTCACCACCGAGCGGAACGCCGCCGTGGGTGAAGTCGACGCAGAGGCCCGCCAGGCGGTTCTGGATGCAGGCGGCGAGATCCGCGAGCTGACCGAAGAGCAGCGCCAGGTCTGGGTCGACGCCATGAAGCCGGTCTGGGAACAGTTCACCGACGACGTGGGCCAGGAAAACATCGACGCCGCGCAGGCGATCAACAACTCGATGTAAGCGCCTGAACGACAGGCAAGACAATCCGGCGGCGGCAGGAACCGCCGCCGGAACCGCACCCGGGGAACGCGGCCGAAAAGGTGCCGATGTCCCCACCACGCCCACAGGGCGGCTTCTCCCGACATCTGCGGCCCGTTCGACCGGGTCCCGGACCACGCAATGAGCGGGAGCCGCGGCAGGGCCTGATTTCTCGGAGGGGGACATGTCCGATCATACCGTCTCGGACTCCATGCTCGGACGTTTCGTCAACGAGCTGGAGGAGAGCTTCATCGCCCTGATCCTGGGGCTGATGACCATCATCACCTTCACCAACGTCGTGCTGCGCTACGGCTTCAACACCGGCCTGATCTGGGGGCTGGAGATGACCTCCATCCTGTTTTCATGGCTGGTGCTCTTCGGGGTGAGCTACGCGGTCAAGACGACCGCGAACCTCGGGGTCGACGCGGTGACGAACATCATGTCGCCCGCCGTGCGCCGCGTCATGGCGCTGTTTGCCGGTGCGATCTGCATCGCCTATGCATGCCTCCTGCTGAAGGGCGCGTGGGATTACTGGGCGAACTTCGCCAACCTGCCGCAGACCACCGGGCGCTGGTTCCCCACCGGGTTCGAGGAGATGACCCGCACGTCCTACCGGTCGTGGTACGAGATGGTCGACACCCCGATCCCCGGCTGGCTGCGCTGGATCGAACCGCTGATCAACGAGGGCGAGGCCTACGAGAAGATCCCGCGGTTCATTCCCTACGTGATCCTGCCGGTCGGCGCCGCGCTGCTGCTGTTCCGCTTTGTCCAGGCGACCGTGCGGATCTGGAAGGGCACCTCCGACAGCCTGATCGTCAGCCATGAAGCCGAAGACGCGGTCGAAGACGTCGCGCACATGAACAAGGACTGATCCCATGGACGTCGTACTTCTGTTTCTCATGGTGATCGGCCTGATGCTGGTCGGCGTGCCGATCGCGGTGTCGCTGGGCTTTTCGTCGATCGTCTTCCTGCTGGTGCTGTCGGAGACCTCGCTGTCCTCGGTCGCGCAAAGCTTCTACCAGGCGATGGCGGGGCACTACACGCTGCTGGCCATCCCGTTCTTCATCCTCGCGTCGTCCTTCATGTCGACCGGCGGGGTGGCGGCGCGGATCATCCGTTTCTCCATCGCCATCGTCGGCCACCTGCCGGGCGGGCTTGCCATCGCGGGCGTCTTTGCCTGCATGATGTTCGCGGCCCTCTCCGGGTCTTCGCCGGCCACCGTGGTTGCCATCGGTTCCATCGTGATCGCGGGCATGCGGCAGGTCGGCTATTCCAAGGACTTCGCGGCGGGCGTCATCGCCAACGCGGGGACCCTGGGCATCCTGATCCCGCCGTCCATCGTGATGGTGGTCTATGCCTCCGCGACCGACGTGTCGGTGGGCCGGATGTTCCTGGCGGGTATCATCCCGGGCCTGATCGCGGGCGGCATGCTGATGGTCACGATCTTCGGCATCGCCGTGGTGCGCAAGCTGCCCAAGGGCGAATGGCGCGGCTGGGGCGAGGTCTTCGAGGCGGGCGCCGATGCGATCTGGGGTCTTGGCCTGATCGTCATCATCCTCGGCGGCATCTACGGCGGTGTCTTCACCCCGACCGAGGCTGCGGCGGTGGCGGCGGTCTACTCCTTCCTGATCGCCAACTTCGTCTACCGCGACATGGGACCGCTGCGCATGGCGGACGGTCACCACAAGGCGCTGTGGGAAAAGCCCATCGCGCTGGTGACCGCCTTCTTCCACCGCGACACGAAGCACACGCTGCTGGATGCGGGCAAGCTGACCATCACGCTGATGTTCATCATCGCCAACGCGCTGATCCTGAAGCACGTGCTGACCGACGAGCAGATCCCGCAGCAGATCGCCGCGGCGATGCTGGATGCCGGGTTCGGGCCGATCATGTTCCTGGTGATCGTGAACGTCATCCTGCTGATCGGCGGCCAGTTCATGGAGCCCTCGGGCCTTCTGGTGATCGTCGCGCCGCTGGTGTTCCCCATCGCGCTGCAGCTGGGGATCGACCCCATTCACCTCGGCATCATCATGGTGGTGAACATGGAGATCGGGATGATCACGCCGCCGGTGGGTCTGAACCTCTTCGTGACGTCCGGCGTGGCGGGCATGCCGATGATGCGCGTGGTCCGGGCGGCGCTGCCGTTCCTCGCCGTGCTCTTCGTGTTCCTGATCATGGTGACCTACATCCCGTCGATCTCGACCTGGGTGCCGGATCGGGTGATGGGGCCGCAGGTCCGCTGCGAGGGCACATCGCTGCCGTCCGAGCCGCTGGAACGGGCCTTCTGCGAGGCGCGGGGCTTCGGCGCCCCGGCGGCCACGGAGTGACGGCGCGGGGCGTATGGCCGCCCCGTCCGACAGCTGGAGAAGGGAAGGGGGCGCGGTGCGCCCCCTTTTTCGTCCATGTGACATTGTCTGGACTACGTGCCGGGCCGGTCCGCGGCGATCAGCGGCAGACGGTGACCAGCTGGCCGTTGCGGTAGGTCTGGTAGGGGTCGTGGCAGACGCGGGTGGTGTAGGTGCGCTGCTGGTGGTTCTTGCGCGCGCCCTGGATGGCGAGCGTGCCGATCACGCCGAGGACAACGCCGCCGACGACGTTGCGCTCGTTCTGGTTCAGCGCGGCGGCCGGGGTCGCGGCAGAGAGGGAAAGCGCCATGGCAGCGGCGGCGATGACGGAGGTGAGGACCTTGGCAGACTTCTGGGCAGACATTTCAAATATCCTTTCTGGAATGGGCGTGGTGATGCCCTGAACGACCCCCGAGCAGCCGGGGGAATCGCCTGTGCGGAACAATCACCGCAATCGCCGTCGCAAATCGATATCAACGGTGTGTTAACAGATAACATCGCGGGCGCCTGCCGCGTATTCCGGAATACCCAACCCCTGGCGGGCCGTGCTCAGGGGCTTGGTCCGAAGGGCGCGCGCCTGTCCGGCGCTGGCGCGTACGGAATCGCAGGGTGGCGTAAACCTCACCCTCCATCGTGTTTTCCTCTGCTGCAGAGGGCGCGCTGTGTCCCGCGCGCAGGGCAGGCCGGGAGGGTATCCCGGCCCGCGATGACCGAACCGGCGGCCCGGCTCAGTCGGCGCTGGCGTTCAGCGCCTCGATGATCGGCACGAAGTCGGAGGCCTTAAGGGAGGCCCCGCCTACCAGCGCGCCATCGACGTTGGAGGTGGCAAAGATCTCCTTCGCGTTCGCGGCCTTCACCGACCCGCCATAAAGGATGCGGACAGAGCGGCCCACACCCTCGCCGAAGCGGCGCTCCAGCCGGGCGCGGATGAAGTCGTGCACCTCGCCGATCTGGTCGGTGGTGGGCACCTTGCCGGTGCCGATGGCCCAGACGGGCTCGTAGGCGACGACGAGGTTGTGCCCGGTGGCCGCATCGGGGATCGAGCCCGCAAGCTGGCCGCCGATGATGTCGAGCGTGTTGGAGGATTCGCGCTGGTCGAGCGTTTCGCCGACGCAGACCACGGCGGTGAGACCCGCGGCCCAGGCGGCATCGCACTTGTCGCGCACGGCATCGTTGTGCTCGTCATGGTCGGAGCGCCGCTCGGAGTGGCCGAGGATGACATAGGTCGCGCCCGCGTCCTTCAGCATGTCCGCGGCGATGTCGCCGGTATGGGCGCCGGAGGGTTTGGCGTGGCAGTCCTGCCCGCCGATGGCCACGCCGTCCGCACGGGCGCTGGCGGCCGAGATCAGCGTCGCGGGCGGGCAGATCAGCACCTCGGCCGCGCCCTTCGCGGCCTCTGCCATGGCGTCGAGTTCGTCAAGGCTGGCGGTGGTGCCGTTCATCTTCCAGTTGCCGGCGGCCAGTTTCGTGCGCATGGTCTCTTCCTTTCGCTGCTTGCGCGCAGTTTCGCGAGTGGGGCCGGGAGGTCAAGGGTGGTTGCGCGCCACAGGCCCGCGTGGCAACAGTCGGAACGACCCCGACGGAGGCACGGATGATCCCTGTTCTCGATGCCCGCAAGATCGCCGCGCGCGATCCCGAAACGCTCTCCGTCCTGCGCCGCGGGGCGGAGGAGATCGGCTTCCTCAAGGTGGCACACACGGCGATCACGCCCGCCCGGATGCGCTTCGTGCTGGCCGCATACCGCGCCTTCTTCGACCTGCCGGAGGCCGAGAAGCGCAGGGTGGACATGGCGGTGACGGGGGCGAACCGCGGCTGGGGCGCGCCGCGGTCTGAACAGGTCGATCCCGCCGCCAACCCGGATTACAAGCAGGTCTTCGACGTGGGCTTCGCCGCGCCGGAAACGGGCCTGCCGGTCTATGCCGAGAACCTCTGGCCGGACAGCCCCGAAGGCTTCCGCGAGGTGATCGGCGCCTATTACCGCGACGCCATGGCGGTGGCGCTGGACCTGCTGCGCGGCATCGCCGAGGCGATCGGCGCGGACCGCCACTACTTCGACACCAGGTTCGACCGCCCGATGGCGCTCTTGCGGGGCAACTATTATCCGCCGCGTCCGGACTGGGCGGGCGAGAAGGACTTCGGCATCGCGGCCCATACCGATTACGGCTGCCTGACGCTGCTGGGAACGGACGGTGTCCCGGGGCTGGAGGTTCTGGGCCGGGACGACGCCTGGCACCCCGTGCAGGCGGACCCGGGCACATTCGTCATCAACTTCGGCGAAATGCTGGAGATGTGGACCGAGGGGCGGGTGAAGGCGACGCTGCACCGGGTAAAGGGCTCGGCCGCGGAACGCATTTCCGTGCCGCTGTTCTTCAACCCGAACCACGACACCAACGTGGCGCCCATGGGCTCGGACCGGACCATCCTTGCAGGCGACCACCTCTCGCGGCGGTTCACCGAAACCTACCTGCACCTGCAAAAGACCTGAACCGCCCCGCTCAGGCGCGCGCGCCCAGAAAAAAGCCGCCCCTCTTCATCTTGGCCCAAATACCTCGGGGGTACGGGGGCAGCGCCCCCGTCGGGCGAAAGCCCGCTTCATGCCTGCGTCAAAAGCGACAGAACCGAACCCGGTCGCGGGCAACGCCCGCGCGGGTCGGCCCGGCGCAGCCGGGGCGAACGTCAGTTCAGAGGTGTTGCAGGGCCTCGCGGGCCAGGGCGACCGCCTCCTCGGGGTCGTCGAGGGCCGCGCCGGGCAGGGTCCAGTAGGGCATGGCCGCGCCCTTGCCGTTCTTGCGGGTGTAACGCCAGCGCTCGCAGCCCATCTCTTCAAGCCGGTCCACGAAGGGCCCGGCGCCTTTGATCATGAGGGTGCCGTCGGACATCATCAGGGCAAAGATCGTGCCGTTCCAATAGATGCCCATTCCGCCGAACATGCGGCGGGTGGTGACGTCTCCGAGGCCGGAGAAGAGGTCGCGGGCGTAGGCGCGATCCTCCTCCGAGAGGGCCATCAGCCCTGCGGTCCGCGGTCTGCGGCCATCTCCTCGACGTCCTTGAACTTGATCGACTCGCCGCAGCCGCAGGCGTCGACCACGTTGGGATTGCGGAACTTGAAGCCGCTTTCCAGAAGCGAGGTCTCGTAGTCGATCTCGGTGCCGAAGAGGAACATCTGCGCCATGGGTGCGATCAGCACGCGGGCGCCGTCCTGTTCCACGATCTCGTCGGCGCCTTCCGCGGCGTCGACGTAGTCCATGGTGTATTCCATGCCCGCGCAGCCGCCCTTCTTGACGCCGATCTTCAGGCCGAAGCGGTTGTCGCGCTCCATCAGCCTGCGGATCTGGCTGACCGCCTTTGGCGTGATGGTCACGGGGGATTTGCCGGGTATGCCGAACATCGGGGTTCCTTTGCAGGGGTCCTTTTCGCGTAGGGCTAACCTAATGTGTCTGCGCCCAAATCTCAAGGTCGCGCGCGCCGGACCCCTGTGCGCACACGCTCAGACCGGACGATGCGCCACCCATTCAGGCCACAACGCGCCGCATGGCTCAGGCCGCGTCGGCGGAGGGGACTTCGGGGAAGACGGTGGCGCCCTCTTCCTCGATCCGGGCGAGGCGGGCGACAAGGCGTTCGCGGGCGGTGCAGGCCACATCCCACGAGGTGTTCGGATCGCGGCAGGGCACCATGAACCAGACGTCGATGCCGAAGGCGTCCTGCCCGGTGACGCTGACGGAGGCCTTGTCGCGGTCGTCGAGCTCTTCGGGGTCGAGCTCGTCCAGCACTTCGCCCAGGCATGTGCGCAGGCGGTCGATGTCGACGGAGGGTGCGAGCTTGAACTTCAGGACGCGCAGCATCTCCGGTTCCTTCAGTGTCCAGTTCTCGAAGGTGGTGGAGGTGAACTCGTTGACCGGCACCACCAGCCGCGTGCCGTCCCAGCTGTGCAACTGCACGTAGGTGAAGTTTATCCGTTCGACGTGGCAGAGCGCGCCCTTGTAGACCACGCGGTCGCCGATCCGGGCGGACTGGTTCAGGGCGATCTGCAGCGAAGACAGGATGTTGGCGAGGATCGTGCGGGCGGCAAAGCCAAGGATCAGCGTCAGCACCCCGGCAGAGGCCAGCAGCGAAAAGCCGTAGGTGCGGAACAGGTTGGCCGAGGACAGCACGATGCCGAAGCCGAAGAGGAACACCACGATGACCAGCAGGCGGCGCACGGCGGCGATGCGCGTGGCGCGGGTTCGGGTCTCGTCGAACTGCTGGCGGGTGAGGTCCATCTGCTCGAAGCCGGTGATCTCGTCGAGGATGACCTCGATCACGTTGACGATCAGCATGAGCGCGGCGGTGACGAAACCGGCGGCGACAAGCGGCGAGAGCACGCTGTTCAGCCGTCCCGAAAAGACGAAGATGGTCTGCATGCCCACCGACAGCACAAGCGCCACGGTGGCGATCAGCAGCGGGATGCGGGCGGAGCGGAAGATGGCGGAGGTCACGCGGTGGCTGGCCAGCCGTCCGATGCGGCGCAGCGCCCGCGACATCGCCCAGCCCGACAGCCCGGCGAGGAAGATGAGCAGCGGCACGCCAAGCACCTCCCACCACATCAGGCGCCAGAAGGCCGGTTCGCGCAGCGCGTCGGGCAGCCATTTCTCGAACCCCGTGGGGCCGTAGGCGGCATAGAGCGGGGCGATGTTGCGCACGGTGCGGGCGGAGATCACCCATACCGGGTCCGCGCCCTCGGGCTTCACCCGCTCCAGCCGGATGGCGGAGGGCACGCCGTCGAGGTCGATTTCCCACAGCAGGAGCGAGCGGCGCGGCATCCCGGCGGTGGCGGCGTTCGACGTCTCGAGCGCGTCCAGCCCGTCGGGGCGGTCGATGATCTGGCTCCAGTCGACGATCACGCGGCGGGCGATCACCGTGCCGAGGTCGCGCGCCAGCCGGTCGCCCGCCGCGCGCTGCACCTCCGGTTCGAGGTCGTTGAGGTTGAGGAGGTGGCCAAGCTGGCCGGGCGCGTCGGCGGGGGTGTCGCTGCGTTGCCCGGCGCGCATCAGCAGCTCCATCGTCGCGCGCGGTGTGGAGCGGTCGATCCAGTCCGGCGCGGGTCCGAGCCCGTCGTTCAGGGACTCGACCTCGAACCATGGCGATGGCGATTGGGCATGCGCGAGACCCCCGTGCAGGAGAAGCCAGAGCGCGGCGAGGGCCATGAGGCCGAGGTCGAAATACTGTCGCATCGGCAAGACAACGCCGCCCGGACGAAAGGCGTTCCGGGCGGCGTTCGGCAATAGCGACGGGGCAGGGCGCAGCGCGCCCGGCGATTTACATGAAGCCCAGTTCCAGCCGCGCTTCGTCCGACATCATGTCCATGCCCCAGGGCGGCTCCCACGTCAGGTCGACGTCGACGTGTTTCACGCCGGGCAGGGGTTCGACCGCCTCGGCCACCCAGCCGGGCATCTCGCCGGCCACGGGGCAACCCGGGGCGGTGAGGGTCATGATGATCTTCACCTCGTTCTCCGGATTGATGTCGACGGTGTAGACAAGGCCCAGATCGTAGATGTTCACCGGGATTTCCGGGTCATAGACCGTGCGGCAGGCCTCCACCACGGTGTCGTAGAGCGGGTGGTCGGTGCTGGAGGGGGCGACCAGCGGCGCGCCTTCAAGCGGGGGGTTCTGCTCGCTCATGGGGATCCTCTTTCAAACCTGACCGAACATATAGGGATTAAGGCGGTCAGGGTAAAGGGTCGCACCGCGGCACTTGGCAATGCGGAACCCATTCGTAAACGCCATGTCAACTTTTGCCATGTTAACGATTCATGAGGACCGCGTGCCCCGTTTCGGCGTGCGGCAAGGAGTTGGAACGTCGGGGACCATCGCCTAGAAAATCCGTTTTGTGCGGGCCTGCCTCCCCAGTCGCCGGCAGTTCTCCGGCTGGTGGATCGCGCCGTTCGCCATCGCCGGACTTCTGTTCTGGGTCTGGCTGATCCGGCTGGTCCTGCGGTTCTTCGGAGAGGCCGGATAACCGCAGGCGGTGCCCGCCTCAGTCCTCCGGCTCGATGCGGCGGCGGACGGGGGCAGGGCGGACCTTCGCCTCGATATGGTCATAGACCTTTTCGGCCACGTTCTTGCGGGTCGCCGTCTCGATCCCTTCGAGGCCGGGGCTGGAGTTCACCTCCAGCACCTTGGGGCCTGTCTCGGACCGCAGCAGGTCCACGCCGGCGAGGTTCAGGCGGAACGAGCGGGCGGCGCGCAGGGCGGTGTCGCGCTCCTCCTTCGTGATGCGCACGACCGAGGCCTGGCCGCCCCGGTGCAGGTTGGAGCGGAAATCACCCTCTGCCCCGGTGCGTTTCATCGAGGCCACGACCTTGCCGCCGACGACGAGACAGCGGATGTCCTCTCCGGCGGCCTCCTTCACGAAGTCCTGAACGAGGAAATTCGCCTTCAGCCCGCGGAAGGCGTCGATGACCGATTCCGCGGCCTTCTTGGTCTCGGCCAGCACCACGCCCTTGCCCTGCGTCGATTCGAGCAGCTTCACGATCAGCGGTGCGGTCCCCACGAGCCGCATCAGCGACTGCGTGTCCTTGGGCGAGGCGGCGAAGGCGGTATTGGGCATGCCGATCTTGTGCCGCGCCATGAGCTGGTGGGCGTAAAGCTTGTCGCGCGAGGCGGCGATCCCGTCCGAGCCGTTCAGGCAGAAGGTGCCGATCGTCTCGAACTGGCGGATGACGGCGGTGCCGTAGGAGGTGATGGAGGCGCCGATGCGCGGGATCACCGCGTCGTAGCGCGGCAGGCGCTTGCCGTCGTAGTGCACCTCCGGCGCCATGGCGTTGATCGCCATGTAGCAGCGCGTGGTGTCGATGACCTCGACGGTGTGGCCGCGTTTCTCGCCTTCCTCGACCAGCCGGCGGGTGGAATAGTTGTCCTCCCGGCTCAGCACCGCGACGCGCAGGGCGCGGTTGGGCGCGGCACTGCGCACGCGGGCGGTGGTGTAGACGTCGTAGGACATCTTCGGCTGCTGGAAGCGGTCGGTGGCGACGATAGTGATGTGATCCTTCAGCGCCTCGCGCCCCAGCAGCATCCGCGACGCCATGGAGGACCGGTCGGTCAGCGTCAGCTCGATCCGCCAGCTTTCGTCGCCGACCCGCAGGGTCGAGGCGATGACATAGCGCATCTCCGACTCGCCGTTCGACGAGGTGACCTGCCGCCGGTCGACGATCCGGGCGGAGCAGGGAATCACCAGGTCCTCGCGTCCCGGGACGGGGTGCACGGTAAAGCGCACCTTGGGGGCGGAGGCCGACCCGAAGGTTTCGATGTCGAAGGCGTGCAGGGCGGATGTCCGGGCGCCGGTGTCGACCTTGGCGCGCAGCGCCGGAAGGCCGAGATCGGGCAGCGAGACCCATTCCTCCCAGCCGAAGCGGATCATATCCGTCGGCGTTTCGGGCGTGTCGGTCATGCTGTCGTGGCTCCCTTCTCGTCGCTTGGGCGGCATGTTCGGCCCCGGCCTACCAAGGCCGGGGGGCGGCGTCCAGCACTCACGATTGCGTCAGGAAACGGCGCTGAGGGCGCGGTTCAGGCCCGGCGATCGAGCCACTCGCGCACCTCTGTCAGACGGGAACGTGCCACCGGGACAGAGGTTCCGTCATCCAGCTTAAGAACGTGTTTCTGCCCGTCGCGCGACAAGCCGCGCGCGACGCGGGCCGCCACCCACCACGAGCGGTGCGGCTGGATGCCGTCGTCCGGCTCGGTCTGGGCCACGATGTCCGAAAGGCGCGCGCGCTGCGTGATGGTGGTGCGGTCGAGCACGACATGCACGTGGTGTTCGCGGGCCTGGATATGGCGGAGGCGGGCGAGGGGGACGGGTTCCGCGCCGATCAGGATGCGGCGGCTGTCTTCGTCCGACTCGTCCTCGGGCGTGGCGGTGGAGGCGGCGGCCGGTTCGGGTTCGGGTTCGGCCTGCGCCGGGGGCTGCGGCTGGCTGACGACCGGGCGCACGTATCGCATGTAGATGAGGATGAACATCTCGGCGATCACGAAATAGAAGAGAATCCTCGGCCAGATCGCGAAAGGCACGGCACCGTGGCTGGCGACGGCGGTCAGCCATTCGCCGATGAGCACGGTGGGCGTCAGCGCTGCAAGCGCCGCGATGAACCCGGGGGTGGTGAATCGCTTCGTCCGCTGCTGGAGCGCGGCCAGCGCAAAGATCACGAGGCCATGGGTGACCAGGAAGAGAACCACGACCAGCGCCCAGAGCCCCAGTGTCACGGCCAGGCTGATCTTTCCGAGCATTCCGGGCGCGTCCGTCGCCACCAGAAGCCCGTAGGCGCAGAGCAGGTAAACCTGGGTTCCGGAGCCCCGCAACAGCGAGATGTATTCCGCGGTACTGATTTCGTAGCGCTGACCGAGCGGGTCAAAGAAGGCGACATTCTGTCTGAGGATATGCTCCACGGGGCGACTTCCCTTGGGTATTGGTTACTAGGCAACTATCGGCGACTGTCTGACAAGGATGACCTACTCTGCCATGATTTGGAAAGGTGTTGAAATGACACGGTGTTTTTCGGCGACTTTACGTCAGGTGAGTTCGCGGCAAGCGGCCCAACCCTGCGTTGCGCGACGGGTTCGGGGCGCGCGACGGTAACGATCAGGCGGCGGCCAATGGTATCTGAAGATGTCACGTGAGGGTCGATTCGAAGCAGGGCTACGCGGTCAGTGGTAGCATGGCGGGCCGGCGTCCGCCTTATTGGATGGTCGCGTTCGAGGCCTTGGTTGTCCCTCTGCGTCACTGTGACTGCGCGATGCTGGACGGGAGATGGGGCACCTGAAGGGCCGCCGGAATTTTTGCGAAAAAGCTGGTCGGAAACCGCTTGACGGCAGTAGGTGCAGCCCATAGAAGGCCTCTCACGCCACGAGGCAGACAGCTTCGGGCGGGCAGCGAGCGGTTGTAGCTCAGTTGGTTAGAGTACCGGCCTGTCACGCCGGGGGTCGCGGGTTCGAGCCCCGTCAACCGCGCCACCGCTGCCCGATCACATGGCGTCAGAACAGCCCTCGCTTCGGCGGGGGCTTTTGCTTTTCCGGGCCTTTTTCCAGAGAGATCGCCGGTTTGCGCGGGTCGGCGAAGGGCAGGGCGGGGCGCCGGGGATTTTCCGCCCCTGCCGTTGGATTTTCCGCTTGACCACCCGGTGCGCTGCGGACTATCTGCCCCCACAAAGCGCGGTTGTAGCTCAGTTGGTTAGAGTACCGGCCTGTCACGCCGGGGGTCGCGGGTTCGAGCCCCGTCAACCGCGCCACTTTCCCCCCTTCAGTGACTTCGTTCCATGGCTTCGAACGCCCGATGTATGGCGCACGCGCGGACGGTGCGCATTTTCCTGAAATTTCGTGACTTTCTTTGGAACCGAACGCGCAGCCGCGTCGTTTACCCCGCATGAAGGCCTCGTCGCTGTGGTCTTCACCGAGGACAGAGATCGCGAATGTCGGGTATACCTGACTGCCAATCCCCCGCGATCCCTGCCAGAAACGAAAAAGGCGCCGCAAAGGGCGCCTTCTTGGTGGAGTAGATAAAGGGGTAAGCCTCAGGCACCCCAGGAGCGCACGGGGCCGCAGTCCATATGTACGAAGTTGGAGCCGGAGTAACGACCGACGCCACCGCCGTGGCAGGCCATAGCGGCCTTGGCCATCTGGTTGACGGACCGGCTGGAAAGCCGGAGGTCAGCCGCCTCGCCGCGCAGGTGGCGGGAGTTCTTGGCTACGCCGGACGACTTGGATCGCAGCATCGCGTTGGTTTTCGGCGAACGATAGCCGGAAATGAGCATGTAGGGCTCGGAACAGTCGAGAAGCCGATGCGCCGCCGTACAGATGTCGATGGTGCGGGCGTCGATGTTCTTGACGTCGTTCGTGCGCCAATCGCGCATGAAGTAGTTGATTTCCTTGATTGCATCGGCGAGGTACTGGCCTTCAATCCAGTAGATCATGTCGATGCGTTCCCCGGTCCTGCCGGAGTACATGCGGAGGCGTCTGATGTCGCCCGCGCCGCGCAGGAAGCCTGCTGCGTTGGAGTAGGTGGGCGCAGCTGCGAGTGTCGTTGCTGCGAAGGCGCCGAGAATACCCCGGCGCGTGAAGCTGCCCGTTGTCGAATCTGCCATGATGAGCGCCTGTCCCTGGTCGCTGTTACCTGTGTACGCACACCTCGTTGGGTGTGCACTGCCATCTATCCCCAGATGTCGGAACCTGTATGGCACGAATCGCATAGTGGAGAAAGTGCGATTTATGACGAATTTTATCCTTCAAGAGGGAAGTGGCAAAATCTCGCGCAGTGCTGGGAAGGTGTGGCGCAAATGCGCGGATCGGGCGCCCGGAACACATCGGAGCCCGTCTGCCACGTTTGTGAGTTTACAGGGTTATGACATTGTTAGACAAGTTTAAATCAAGGGCGGACAGAAGATATGAGGGTCAAGGAATGAAAGTTGCGAAGGTCGGGCTGCGTGCCCTTTTGCTGGCCGGTGTGATGGCTGCCGCCTTGCCCGCGGTCGGCACGGCAGAGGAATTGTCCTTCAAGGTGACGGCCTACAAGCAGGCCGTTGCAGAACACGTCGGGCAGAATGAAAGCATCGCCGCCTTCTACCGTGCCCGCGGGTTCGAGCCGATCTGGACCGGCCCCTCCGAGGAGGATCGCGCCCGTCGCGTGGCGCTGCTGGAAGCCTTCGCCATGGCTGACGTGCACGGCTTGCCGACCCGTCTTTATAATGAGCACACCCTGCGCGCCCAGCTGGCCGCCGCCACATCCGGCCGCGACCGTGGCCTCCTGGAGGTGGAACTGTCGAAGCTGTTCATCAGCTTCGCCAACGATCTGCAGACCGGGGTGCTGGACGATCCGGGCGCCGTGGTGTCCGACATCAAGCGCGAGGTCCCGCGTCGCGCGCCCGAGGAACTGCTGTCGCGTCTGACGACAGAACGTCCCGATGCCGTGTTCCGCAGCCTCGTGCCGCCGACCGCCGAATACTCGCGCCTGATGCGCGCCAAGCTGATGCTTGAACAGCGCATCCGTCACGGCGGCTGGGGGCCCATCGTGCAGGCGTCGAGCCTCGAGCCGGGGCAGAGCGGGCCCGACGTGGTCGCCCTGCGCAACCGTCTTGTCGCGATGAACTATCTCAAGCCGTCGCTGACCACCCGCTACGACGAGAACATGACCGCCGCCGTGCGCGCGGTGCAGGAGGATCACGGGCTCGAGGTCGACGGCGTGGCCGGTGCATCGACCATGAAGGCGATCAACGCCGCGCCCGAAGAGCGGCTGAAGTCGATCATGGTCGCCATGGAGCGTGAGCGCTGGCTGAACTTCCCCGAGGGGCGGGGCAAGCGGCACGTCCTCGTGAACCTCGTGGATTTCCATGCCCAGATCATCGACGACGACAAGGTGACGTTCGAGACGCGCTCGGTCATCGGGCAGAACCAGTCGACCCATCGGACGCCGGAATTCTCCGACATGATGGAGCACATGGTCATCAACCCGTTCTGGTACGTGCCGCGGTCGATCATCGTGAACGAATACCTGCCGCTGCTGCGCTCCAACCCGGGCGCGGCGGGCCATCTGGAGATCATCGACGGCCGTGGCCGCGTGGTCAGCCGTGGCCAGAGCTTTGCGCAGTATTCCAGCCGCAGCTTCCCCTATTCGATGCGCCAGCGTCCGGGGCCGCGCAACGCGCTGGGGACGGTGAAGTTCATGTTCCCGAACAAGTATAACATCTACCTGCACGACACCCCGTCGCAGAGCCTGTTTTCCCGCGAGGTGCGGACCTTCTCGCACGGCTGCGTCCGTCTGAACGATCCGCATGACTTCGCCTACGTGCTGCTGTCCCGGCAGGAGCAGGATCCGGTGAACTTCTTCCAGTCGATCCTGCGGTCGGGCCAGAACACCAAGGTGCCGCTGGCGGAGCCGATCCCGGTGCATCTGGTCTATCGCACGGCCTTCACCCAGGCGAAGGGCAACGTGAACTTCCGCGACGACGTCTATGGCCGCGACGAGATCCTGTGGCGTGCGCTGCAGAACGAAGGCGTGTCGCTGATGACCCACTGGGACAGCTGAGCGACGCATACTCTATAGTGACGATGGAAGGCGCGCCCGGTGAGGCGCGCCTTTTGCATTCGCAGGTGCGGCGGGCGGGCAGGGGCGAAGCAGGGTTGAACCCCGGTGCGCCCAGCCTCTACATCTGCGACGGCGGCGCAGGCCGCGAAACGGCAGGAGCGGGCATGGCCTATACCATCCAGGAGATAGCAGCAGCGGTCGGCATGACGGCGCATGGCGACGTGTCGCTGAAGGTGGACAGCGTGGCAGAGCCGCAGTCCGCCGGGCCGGACGACATCGCGCTGGCCATGCGGCCCGAATACGCCGCGCGGATCGGCGAGGGGCGCGCGCGGGTGGCCGTGCTCTGGGACGGGGCGGACTGGCAGGGCCTTGGGCTGAAGGCGGCGCTGACCTCTCCGCGGCCGCGGTTCACGCTGTCGGGGCTGGCCGGCATGATGGACCCGGGGCAGGGCTACGGGATGGGGGTGCACCCGTTGGCGGTGATCGATCCCTCGGCCGAGATCGGCGAGGGCACGTCGGTCGGGCCGTTCTGCGTGGTCGGTGCGCGCGCACGGATCGGGGCGGGCAGCACGCTCGGCCCGCAATGTTATATCGGCGAGGACGTGACGGTGGGCGAAGGCGCCCTGCTGCACACCGGCGTCCGGCTGATGGCCCGCGTGACCGTGGGCGACAGGCTGATCGCCCACCCGGGCGTGGTGATCGGCGGCGACGGCTTCTCCTTCGTCACGCCGGAGCCGTCCGGGGTCGAGAAGGCGCGTGCCAGCCTTGGCGGCGAGGGCACCGACAGCGCGCAATCCTGGGCGCGGATCGCCTCGCTCGGCGCGGTGACGGTGGGCGACGACGTGGAGATCGGGTGCAACAGCTGCATCGACCGGGGATCGGTGCGCGACACGCAGGTGGGATCGGGCGTGAAGATCGACAACCTCGTGCAGATCGGCCACAACGTGCGCGTGGGCCGCGACAGCATGATCTGCGCGGGCGCTGCCATCGCGGGATCGACGGTGCTGGGCACGAACGTGGTGGTCGGCGGCTGCGCGGGGATTTCCGACAACCTGAAGATCGGCGACCGGGTGATCCTGGGCGGCGGGACGATGGTTCTGTCGAACGTGCCGGAGGGCCGCGTGATGCTTGGCTACCCGGCGATGAAGATGGACAGCCACGTCGAAAGCTACAAGGGCCTGAGGCGCCTGCCGCGGCTGTTCCGGGATGTCGCGGACCTCAAGAAAGCGGTTTCAAAGTTGACGGGGAATGACTAAGTCTCCGCCAACCTGAGGAAGTGGGACCAGGACTATGGACGTCAAGGACAAGGTGATCGCGATCATCGCGGAACAGGCGATGCTGGAGCCTTCGGACATCACGCTGGACAGCACGCCGGAAGGCATCGGAATCGACAGCCTCGGGCTTGTCGAAGCGATCTTCGCCATCGAGGAGACCTTCGACATCTCCATCCCGTTCAACGCCAATGAACCGGAAGCGTCGGACTTCGACATTTCTTCTGTCGGCAGCATCGTCGCCGGAATCGAGCGGCTGGTGGCCGAGAAGACGGCGTGAAACGGGTCGTCATTACCGGGGCGGGGACGGTCAACGCGCTGGGTCAGGACGTGGCCGCGACATACGAGGCCATGCGCGAGGGCCGGTGCGGCATCGGCCCGCTGGAGTTCCGCGACGTCGAGAGGCTGGCGATCCGCATCGGCGGGCAGGTGAAGGGGTTCGAGGCTGAGGCCGTCTTCAACCGCCAGCAGCTCTCGCTTTACGACCGGTTCACCCAGTTCACCCTGCTCGCCGCGCGCGAGGCGGTGCGGCAGTCGGGGCTGGAGTTCTCCGGCGAGATGGCGGATCGCTCCGGCGTGGTGCTGGGCAATTCCGGCGGCGGGCTGCTGACCCAGGACGAGAATTACCGCGCGGTCTACGAGGAGGGGAAGAACCGGGTTCATCCCTTCGTCGTGCCGAAGCTGATGAACAACGCCGCCGCCAGCCACGTGTCGATGGAGTTCAACCTGCGCGGTCCGAGCTTCACCGTCTCGACGGCCTGCGCGTCGTCGAACCACGCGATGGGGCAGGCGTTTCAGATGATCCGCTCCGGCATGTGCCACGCGATGATCACTGGTGGGTCGGAATCCATGCTGTGCTTTGGCGGTGTGAAGGCCTGGGAAGGGCTGCGGGTCATGTCGAAGGACGCCTGCCGCCCGTTCAGCGCCAACCGCTCGGGCATGGTGCAGGGCGAGGGCGCGGGCGTCTTCGTTTTCGAAGAATACGAGCATGCGCGGGCGCGCGGTGCGGAAATCCTGGGCGAGGTGCTGGGTTTCGCGATGACCTCAGACGCGGCGGATATCGTGATGCCGTCGAAACAGGGCGCGGCCCGGGCCATTTCCGGTGCGCTGCGCGACGCGCGGGTCGACCGGACCCGGGTGGGCTACATCAATGCCCATGGCACCGGCACCGCGGCCAACGACAAGACGGAATGCGCGGCGGTTGCCGATGTCTTCGGCACCCACGCGGACGACCTGATGATCTCTTCGACCAAGTCGATGCACGGCCACCTGATCGGCGGCACCGGCGCGGTGGAACTGCTGGCCTGCCTCATGGCGCTGAACGACAGCGTGATCGCGCCGACCATCGGCTACGAGGAACCGGACCCGGAGTGCGCGCTCGACGTGGTGCCGAACGAAGCGCGCGAGGCCGAGGTGGACGTGGTCCTGTCGAACGCCTTCGCCTTCGGCGGCCTGAACGCCGTGCTGGTGCTGGGCCGGGCGTGACCTTTTACCGGATTGGGCGCGCTGCCGCGCGCGCAGGTCGTCTCGTCGGCGGCCTTCGGCCTTCTCCTCGGTGATGTGCCTCCGGCGGAGGTATTTTCGCCAGGATGAAGGGGGCCGAGGAACGTATGTGTCGAGCCCCGCGTTTTCCCTTCAATCGAAACGAATTTGAAGGAGGACGACATGACCCTCGACACATTGCAGGACGTCTACGTCGATCAGCTGCAGGACCTCTACAGCGCCTGTGAACAGGCCCAGAAGGTGATGGACGATCTGACCGCGAAGGCGGAGAACGAAGAGCTGCGCGCCGCGCTGGAGCACGGCAAGAGCGGCATTTCCGACGGGCGCGCCCAACTGGCCGGCCTGATCAAGGCGCATGGTGCGGATCCCAAGGGAGAGCACTGCAAGGGCATGCAGGGGCTGGTGGCCGAGGCCCGTGCCCATGCGATCGATGCCGATTTCGGTGACGGTGCGGTGCGCGATGCGATGATCATCACGCAGTACCAGCGCATGACCCATTACGCCATCGCGGGATACGGCTGCTGCGCGGCCTTTGCCAACCGTCTGGAACATCTCGACGACGCCAAGACGCTGGGCGGGATGCTGGATGCGGCTTACTCCGGTGACCGTCACTTCTCCGGCATCGCCATGGGCGACGTGAACCGCGCCGCCGCGGAGTGACACGGGGCCCGTGTTCTCGGCGGCAGTGATCCGGGCCGGTTGATCCGGCGCGGCGCTGTTGCCGGAATGCGGAGAATTCGTTGAAAATATGCGAAAGGCCGGACGCCGTGGCAGCTGGCCTTTTTTGCGTTTCGGGGCCTTTTATCTTGGGGACCCGAGGCACGGGTGGACTGCTGAAAGCGGCGGAAGAGGCTGGATACCCTGTGTTGTTCCGCGATGGTCGTGGCTGCGCATCGTAGTTAAGGACCGGCCGGCTGCCCGTGTGGGAACAGGCCGGTCCTCCTTGATCTGCGGGTGTGTTCAATACCCGCGCCAGATCCAGCCGCCGCCGAAGATGCGGCTGTCGTCGGGCGCGTAGAAAACGCAGGCCTGCCCGGGGCTTACGCCCTCTTCCGCGACGACCAGTTCAACCTCTGCCGTGGTGTCGGACAGGGGGCGGATGACCGCATCCCGCGGGGGACGGGTGGAGCGGACCTTCACGTCGAGATGCCATTCCGCCTGCGAGGTGAAGGGCGCGTCGCCCAGCCAGTTGATCTCGCGCACGGGAATGGTCCGGGTGGCGAGCAGCTCTTTCGGGCCGACGACAACCTGCCGCGTCTCCACGTCCAGCCGGACCACGTAGAGCGGTTCGCTCAGGCCACCGATGCCGAGGCCGCGCCGCTGGCCGATCGTGTAGTGGATGACCCCCCGGTGGTCGCCCAGAACACGGCCGTCGACATGCACGATCTGGCCGGGCTCCGCCGCGCCGGGGCGCAGTTTCTCGATGACTTTCGCATAGTTGCCGTCCGGAACGAAGCAGATGTCCTGGCTGTCGGGCTTGTCCGCGACGGCGAGGCCGTACTTCGCGGCGAGTTCGCGGGTCGCGGCCTTCGACGGCAGGTGGCCCAGCGGGAATCGCAGGAAATCGAGCTGCTCCGGCGTGGTGGAGAAGAGGAAGTAGCTCTGGTCCCGACTGGCGTCGGCGGCGGAATGCAGCTCCGGCCCGCGCACGCCGGTCTTGCGCTGGATGTAGTGGCCGGTGGCCATGCAGTCGGCTTCGAGGTCCTTGGCGGTTTCCAGCAGATCCTTGAACTTCACCCGTTCGTTGCAGCGGATGCAGGGCACGGGCGTGGCGCCGCCGAGGTAGCTGTCGGCGAATTCCTCGATCACCGCTTCCTGGAAGATGTTTTCATAATCAAGGACATAGTGCGGGAACCCCATGTCCTCGGCCACGCGGCGCGCGTCGTGGATATCGATCCCGGCGCAGCAGGCGCCCTTCTTGGCGAGTGCCGCACCATGGTCATAAAGCTGAAGGGTGACACCGACCACGTCGTAGCCTTCCTCCTTCAGCTTCGCGGCCACGACGGAACTGTCGACGCCGCCGGACATGGCAACGACGACTCGCGTCTCGGACGGCGGTTTGGGCAGCCCCAGGCTGTTGAGGGGGGCGTCTTTGGGCATTGGACGATCTCCGGTGAATGGCCGGAATATAGGAAAAATCGAAATACTCTCAAGGGATGGTTTCAGGCGTCGTTAAGTCCTGTGGGGCTTTAGTCCCCGCACCCTGGTTCGGAGGTAACGGGATGTATCTCAAGAAGATCGATGGCCCGCGCGCCGTGAAACTGCCCGATGGCTCGACCATGACACGTGCCGACCTGCCGCCTGCATCGACGCGCCGCTGGGTGGCGTCGCGCAAGGCTGCCGTGGTAAAAGCTGTCCAGTACGGGCTTCTGACACAGGACCAGGCGAAGGACCGATATGCGCTGAGCGACGAGGAACTGCTTGAATGGGTGAAGGCCGCCACCCAGTTCGGAGAGGACGCGCTGAAGGTGACACGCGTCCAAAAGTATCGTTAGTGGAAAGTACGAATTGTTCTTGGGCCCGGGTATGGTAACAAGGCGTTAACCTTTTTGGCTCAGGTTATCCGCAGCCCAAGTACACCCTGGAGACTGCACATGCGCATTTTGTTGGTGGAAGACGACCCGACCACTTCGAAAAGTATCGAGTTGATGCTCAGTCACGCGAACCTGAATGTCTATTCCACCGACATGGGCGAGGAAGGCATCGATCTGGCAAAGCTCTACGATTACGACCTGATCCTTCTCGATCTGAACCTGCCAGACATGAATGGCCACGAGGTGCTGCGCCAGTTGCGCGTGGCCCGCATTGATACGCCGATCCTGATCCTGACCGGCGAGGACGACACGCAGTCGAAGATCAAGGGATTCGGTTTCGGGGCCGACGACTACATGACGAAACCCTTCCACCGGGATGAACTGGTGGCCCGCATCCATGCGATCATTCGCCGCTCCAAAGGGCATTCGCAGTCGGTGATCCGGACAGGCAAGGTGTCGGTCAACCTCGATGCCAAGACGGTGGAGGTCGCCGGAAAACCCGTTCACCTGACCGGCAAGGAATACCAGATGCTGGAACTTCTCTCGCTGCGGAAGGGCACGACCCTGACGAAGGAGATGTTCCTCAACCACCTCTACGGCGGCATGGACGAGCCGGAGTTGAAGATCATCGACGTCTTCATTTGCAAGCTGCGCAAGAAGCTGTCGGAAGCCACCGGCGACGACAACTATATCGAGACCGTCTGGGGCCGTGGCTATGTTCTGCGCGATCCCGATCCGTCCCAGGACGAACCGAAGGCCATCGCCGCAAACGGCTGAGCGGCTGGACCTCGGGTCTGACCGGCCCTATCACTCCATGGACGACAGGGCGTCCGAGGAACTGGGCATGAGCGATACAGAGGTCGGTCAGTTGACCGAAGATCAGGCGCGCGAAGAGCTTCGCGCGCTTGCCGACATTCTGGGACAGGCGAACCGCGCGTATCATGCCGAGGATGCGCCTGAGTTGTCGGACGCCGAATACGACCGCCTGAAACGCCGCAACGCGGAGATCGAGGCGCGCTTTCCCGAACTCAAGCTGGCCGATAGCCCGTCGGAGCAGGTGGGCGCGGCTCCTGCGGACGGGTTTTCCAAGGTCCGTCACGAGGTCAGGATGCTGTCGCTGGCCAACGCCTTCGACGACGAGGATATCCGCGATTTCGACGACAGCATCCGGCGTTATCTTGGGTTGGGCGCGGACGCCTCGCTGGCCTTCACCGCGGAACCGAAGATCGACGGTCTGTCGCTGGCCTTGCGCTACGAGAAGGGCAAGCTGGTGCGCGCGGCGACCCGGGGCGACGGCTCCGAAGGGGAGAACGTCACCGCCAACGCCCGGACCATCGACGATATCCCCACCGACCTGACCGGCGCGCCTGAGGTGCTGGAGGTGCGGGGCGAAGTCTACATGAGCCACGCGGATTTCGAGGCGCTGAACGAACGGCAGGCCGCGCGCGGGGGCAAGACATTTGCCAACCCGCGCAACGCCGCTGCGGGGTCTTTGCGCCAGCTGGATTCGAAGATCACCGCCGAACGGCCCCTGAAGTTCTTTGCCTATGCCTGGGGTGTCCTGTCCGATCCGCTGGCGGACACGCAGAAGGGCGCCATCGATCGGCTCAAGGCCCTGGGTTTCCAGACCAATCCGCTGACAGCGCTCTGCGACGGGCCGGAGGAGATGCTGGACCACTACCGCAAGGTCGAGGCGCAGCGCGCAACGCTTGGCTATGACATCGACGGCGTGGTCTACAAGGTGAACGATCTGGCCCTGCAGGAACGGTTGGGCTTCCGGTCCACCACACCCCGTTGGGCCATCGCCCACAAGTTCCCGGCGGAACTGGCATGGACGCGGCTCGAAGCCATAGACATCCAGGTCGGGCGCACCGGCGCGCTGTCGCCCGTCGCCCGCCTGACGCCCGTCACGGTGGGCGGTGTGGTGGTGTCGAACGCGACGCTGCACAACGAGGATTACATCGCCGGACGCGACAGTTCAGGCAACGAGATTCGCGGCGGCAAGGACATCCGCATCGGCGACTGGGTCCAGGTCTATCGCGCAGGCGATGTCATCCCGAAGGTCGCCGACGTTGACCTGACGCAACGGCCAGACGATGCGCAACCCTATGTTTTCCCGACGGAATGCCCGGAGTGTGGGTCCGACGCGATCCGCGAGGAGGGCGATGCGGTGCGGCGGTGTTCCGGCGGGCTGATCTGTCCGGCGCAGGCCGTGGAGAAGCTGAAGCACTTCGTCGGCCGGTCGGCCTTTGACATCGAGGGGCTGGGCGCCAAGCAGGTCGAACAGTTCTACGCCGATGGCTGGATCAAGGAGCCGGCAGACATCTTCACCCTGCGTGAACGCTACGGTTCGGGCATCCAGCAGTTGAAGAACCGCGAGGGCTGGGGTGAGAAATCCGCGCTCAACCTGTTCAGCGCCATCGACGAGCGGCGGCGCATCCCCCTTGGGCGGCTGATCTTTGGCCTGGGCATCCGGCACGTGGGCGAAAGCGCGTCGAATCTTCTGGCACGGCATTACGGGACGTGGGCGGCCTTCGAGGCCGCGATGAAGGACGCCGCCCCGATGGAGGGTGAGGCCTGGGATGACCTCCTGTCGATCGACGGGGTTGGTACGGTTCTGGCGCAATCACTGGTCTCCGCGATGAACCAGGAGGCGGAGCGCGCGTCGATGGATCGGCTTGTCGCGCATCTGGAGGTCGAGGAAGCGGCGCGGCCCGACACCGAAGGTTCGCCCGTCGCGGGCAAGACCGTGGTGTTCACCGGCACGCTGGAACGCATGACCCGGGCGGAGGCGAAGGCGCGGGCGGAGGCGATGGGCGCCAAGGTCTCAGGCAGCGTCTCCAAGAAGACCGACATCGTGGTGGTCGGGCCCGGCGCGGGCTCCAAGGAAAAGAAGGCGCGCGAGCTGGGTCTGACCGTGCTGGACGAAGACGCCTGGCTGGAGCTGATCGGCGGATGAGCGGGCGGCCGGAACCGCTCTGGCCGCTGTTCGCCGACCTGAAGGGCCTCGACGGGATCGGGCCGAAGACGGCGCAGACGCTGGCGGGTGCCGGGATCGAGGCGCCGCGCGACCTGCTGTACACCTTGCCCTACAGCGTGACGGACCGCCGGGTGCGCGACACCGTGCAGGGGGCGGACCTGCCGGCGACCCTGACGGTGGAGGTGCTGATCGGGCGCCACTGGCCGCCCCGCACCCGCGGCGGCGCCTACCGGATCGAGGTCGACGATGCCAAGGTCCGGTTCCAGCTGGTGTTTTTCCGCGGCAACTCCGAATACCAGCAGAAGCTCTTTCCGACAGGTCAGCGCAGGCTGGTGTCGGGGCGGGTCGAGCTGTTCGATGGCGTGCCGCAGATGGTTCACCCGGATCACGTCCTGCCGGTCGACGAGGCAGAAACTCTTCCCGCCTTCGAACCGGTCTATCACCTGACCGGCAACGTCACGCAGAAGCTGATGGTGCGGGCGATTGCCGACGGGCTGACCCGCGTGCCCGACCTCGAGGAATGGATCGACGCGGCGCAACTGGCGAAAGAGGGCTGGCCCGGCTGGGCCGAGGCGCTGGCCCGGGTCCATGCGCCGGAAGGGCCGGAGGATCTGTCGCCGACTGCGCCTGCGCGGGCGCGGCTCGCCTATGACGAGTTGATGGCGCACCAGTTGACGCTGGCCCTGGCCCGCGCGGCGCGGCGCAAGCGGCGCGGGATCGAGACGAAGGGCGACGGGCGGTTGCGGGCCCGGGTGCTGGCCGCTTTGCCCTACGAACCGACCGGCGCGCAGAGGCGGGCCATCGGCGAGATCCTGTCCGACATGGCGCGGCCCGAACGCATGAACCGGCTGCTGCAGGGCGACGTGGGCGCCGGCAAGACGCTGGTGGCGCTGATGGCCTTGCTCAACGCGGTCGAGGCGGGCGGGCAGGGCGTGATGATGGCCCCGACCGAGATCCTCGCCCGCCAGCACCTCGAAAGCCTGCGACCGCTGGCAGAGAGCGCGGGCGTCGTGCTGGAGATCCTGACCGGGCGCGACAAGGGCGCGGAACGCACCGCAAAGCTGGAGGCCCTGGCGCGCGGCGACATCCAGATCCTTGTGGGCACGCATGCGGTGTTCCAGCCGGACGTGGTCTTTGCCGATCTGCGGCTGGCCATCGTGGACGAACAGCACCGCTTCGGCGTCCGTCAACGGCTGGAGCTGGGCAAGAAAGGCGTGGGCGCCGACGTGCTGGTGATGACCGCGACGCCGATTCCGCGCTCGCTGGCTTTGTCGCAGTACGGCGACATGGACGTGTCGATCCTGGACGAGAAGCCGCCGGGCCGGACGCCGGTGAAGACGGCGCTACTGTCGACAGAGAAGATGTCGGAGGTGGTCGATCATCTGCGCAAGGCGGTGGCGGAGGGGCGGCAGGCCTACTGGGTCTGCCCGCTGGTCGAGGAAAGCGAAAGCTCCGACCTGATCGCAGCGGAGGCGCGGTTCCAGCGTCTCCGGGCGGCCTTGGGTGAGGGCGTTGTCGGGCTGGTGCACGGGCAGATGCCCCCGGCCGAGAAGGACGCGGCCATGGCGCGCTTCGTTTCGGGCGAGACCAGCGTGCTGGTGGCCACGACGGTGATCGAGGTCGGGGTCAACGTGCCGAACGCCTCGATCATGGTGATCGAACGGGCCGAGATCTTCGGGATCGCTCAGCTCCATCAGTTGCGGGGCCGGGTTGGGCGCGGCACCGCGGCCTCCACCTGCCTGCTGATGTACCAACCGCCCCTGTCGGAAACCGGGATGAAGCGGCTGACGACCCTGCGCGAGACCGAGGACGGCTTCCGCATCGCGGAGGTCGATTTGGAGATGCGCGGGGCGGGCGACCTGATCGGCACGGCGCAGTCGGGTCTGCCGAAGTTCAGGGTCGCGGACCTCGAACGGCAGGCGGCGCTGATGGAGGTGGCGCAGTCGGATGCGCGGCGCCTGCTGGCGGACGATCCGACGCTGGAAAGCCCGCGCGGACGCGCGGCCCGGTCGCTGCTCTGGCTGATGCGGCAGGACGAAGCGATACGTCTGATCGAGGTCGGCTGACGGCTGTTCCGACCCGCGTTCTCGTTAATTCACATTTTGTTCTCATTTGGTTCTTTACTCATGGTTAAGAATGTGAGAACAAAGGGTCAACAACTGAACACGGAGTGACCCAATGCTGGACATCGTCAAGACCGCGCTCAACCGTCAGGATGGAACGCTTTGGCAGGACACCCTGGGTGCGATCAGCCTTGCGGTGATCCTTCTGGGTGCACTTCACCTTCCGTCCCTGATCTGAGTTTCTGCCCGCGTGTACCGGCCCGGCTTGCCGCGTCTCTGTCCCGACGCGCACTGCCTGTCCCCTTCGGTTTCCTGCCTGTAACCGAATTTGCCTGACCGGTTCCGACACGCTCCTGACCGCCGCCTCCCGTCCCGGAGTGCGGCGGTTTTTTTTATGTCACGAAAGCGGGGGTGCGATGGGCGGCCAGGGGCGCGCGGACAGGTCTTCAGGCGGTGCGCGCGGCTTCGGCCTGATGGGCGGCTTCGCTGGCCGCGTCGAGCGTCAGCATGATCGACGCATGGCGGTTCTTGTAGGCGGCGGCGGGGCGCAGCACCTCGAGCCCGTCGAAGGGCGCGGGCGGCGTCGGGCCGTCCTGTTTCAGCATCTCGCGCAGGGCATCGCGCGCCGTGTCGATCTCTTCGGCGGTGCGCCCGATGATGGCGCCGCCTACTACAGATGCCGCGGCCTGACCGAGCGCACAGGCCTTCACATCCTGCGCGAAAGCCGCGACGCGCCCGTCCTCCATCGTCAGATCGACGGTCACGGTCGATCCGCAGAGCGGAGAGCGCTTCTTAACCGTCGCCCCCGGCGCGTCGAGACGTCCCAGATGTGGGATGTCGGCCGCCAGTTCGAGGATGCGTCCGGAGTACAGTTTGATCAGATCGGTTTCCGCAGTCATGCCTTTGGCTTTCGCTTGCCTTGGGTTCCCAATACATAGGGGTCCGAGCGTGGCAAGCAAAAGGTTTTTCATCCATGTCCTTCGATCCTGCGACCTTGGTCTATGACGCAAACGGCCTGATCCCCTGCATCGCCCAGCAGGAGGACACCGGCGAGGTACTGATGATGGCGTGGATGAACGCCGACGCCGTCGCCCGCACGCTGGAGACCGGGCGTGTCACCTATTGGTCGCGCTCGCGCCAGGCCTTCTGGGTGAAGGGGGAAACCTCCGGTCACACGCAGGCGCTGGTCGATCTGCGGGTGGATTGCGACCGGGACTGCCTGCTTGCGGTGGTCCGGCAAGAGGGGCCCGCCTGCCACACGAACCGCCGCTCGTGCTTTTTCACCTCCGTCACGGGCGAGGCAGAGACGGAGCTGATGGCACCGATGATCTAGAGCCCGACGAGGGCGCGGATGTCCTCCGGCGTCTTTCCGTCGTCGCGGTAGGTGGCGATGGCGCGGGCATCGTCGCGCTTGGCCAGCCGCTTGCCCGCCTCGTCACGGATCAGGCGGTGGTGATGGTAGACGGGCGTCGGCAGGTCCATCAGGGACTGCAGCAGCAGGTGGATCTGTGTCGCGTCGGCAAGGTCTTCGCCGCGCACGACGTGGGTGATGTCCTGCGCGGCGTCGTCAAGCACGACAGACAAATGGTACGATCCGGGAAAATCTTTTCGGGACAGTACGATATCGCCCACATTTGAGATCAAGTGTTCGGCAGATACATGTTTCGGCCCGGGATTCACGCCGGTTTCGAGGTAGCCGAACACCGGGCGCCCCGCCAGCGCACGCGCCATGTCGAGGCGCAGCGCCACGCCTTCGGGCATCGGGCCGGTGGGGGGCGCGGAGGGGCGGCAGGTTCCGGGATAGACGGGGCCGTCCGGTCCGATCTTTGGCTCCGCACCTTCCTGCGGAGCGCTGGCGGCCTCGGCAATGTCGCGGCGGGTACACGTGCAGGGATAGAGCACCCCGTTGTCCCACAGGGCCTTGAGCGCTGTCATGTAGGTCGGCAGCCGGTCGGTCTGCCGCATGGGTGGTTCATCCCACGTGATCCCCAGCCAGGTCAGATCGGCGTAGATCCGGTCTTCCCATTCGGGGCGCGACCGGGTGGTGTCGATGTCCTCGATGCGCAGAAGAAACGTTCCGTCTTCGGCCCGCGCCTTGTCATGGGCGAGCAATGCGGAAAATGCGTGGCCGAGGTGAAGGGGGCCGGTCGGGCTGGGTGCAAAGCGCGTTCTGAATTTCACGTTTTTTCAGGTGCTTAAATGGTTGGGTTCAAGTTGACTTGCGGCAGGTCATGTTGGCTGTCGGAGACTGAAGGGCCGTGTTCCGCTTGTGCCCGGATCGTCGGGGACCCCAACAAGAAAAACGCGCACCCACGGTCAAAGGGTGCGCGTGCAACAACGGTCGCGTCAAGGCCTGTCAGTCGTCGCGACGTCCATAGCGGCGCGCGCGGCGCTCTTCGCCGGCCTGGTAGATCAGGATCCACGCGAGGACGATGAACATCGGATGCGTCAGGCCGCCGGAGAAGATGATGGCGGGCACCCAGATGATGAAGACGACGATAGACAGGATGATCCGCCCCAAGAGCAGGATCGACAGCGGGGGCAGGAAGAGGGCGAGGACGTAGTTCATGCGGGCTCCTTCTGAGTGGCGAGCCAGCGGCTCCATTCTTCCTTGGCGCGGTCGGTGTAGCCCTTGTAGCGCTCACGCCGTCCCTTGCGGCCTCCGCGCAGCCCGTCGAGGGGACGGAACAGGCCGAAGTTGACGTTCATCGGCTGGAAGGTCTTGGCCTCTGCGCCGCCGGTGATGTGGTGCACCAGCGCTCCATGGGCGGTGTCCTGAGGGACGACGGGCAGCGGCTGGCCGAGGATCTCGGCGGCGGCCATGCGACCGGCCAGAAGTCCCATCGCGGCGGATTCCACGTAGCCCTCGACCCCGGTGACCTGGCCGGCAAATCGGATGTTCGGCTTCGACCGGAGGCGCATCTGCGCGTCGAGCAGGGTCGGCGCGTTCAGGAAGGTGTTGCGGTGGATCCCTCCAAGGCGGGCGAAACTTGCATTCTCAAGTCCGGGGATCATTTTGAAAACAGAGGCTTGCGCGCCATACTTCATCTTCGTCTGGAAGCCGACGATGTTGTAGAGCGTCCCCAGCGCATTGTCGCGCCGAAGCTGAACCACCGCGTATGCCTTTTCCTCCGGCTTGTGCGGGTTGGTCAGGCCGACGGGCTTCATCGGGCCGTGGCGCAGGGTTTCGCGTCCGCGCTCGGCCATGACCTCGATAGGCAGGCAGCCGTCGAAGTAAGTGGCCGTCTCGCCGTCGTGGAATTCCGTCTTGTCGGCGGCGAGGAGCGCGTCGATGAAGGCCTCGTACTGCGGTTTGGTCATCGGGCAGTTGATGTAGGCCTTCTGCTCTTCCTCCGTCTCACCCTTGTCGTAGCGCGACTGGCGCCAGGCCACGTCCATGTCGATGCTCTCGGCATAGACAATGGGGGCGAGGGCGTCGAAGAAGGCGAGCCGGTCGGCGCCGGTCTCTGCCTGAATCGCGGCGCCGAGGTTTTCCGAGGTCAGCGGGCCGGTGGCAAAGATCCATTGGCCCTCGGACGGCAGCTCCGACACCTCCTCGTGGCTGATCGCGATATTGGGGTGGTCGGTCAGCGCCTTGGTGATGGCTTCGGAAAACGGGTCGCGGTCGACGGCCAGTGCACCGCCCGCGGGCAGCCTGTGCCGGTGCGCCGTCGTGATGATCAGCCCTTCGGCGGTGCGCATCTCCCAGTGCAGGAGGCCCACGGCGTTCTGTTCGTCATCGTCTGAGCGGAAGGAGTTGGAACAGACCATTTCTCCCATGTTGCCAGTGCGATGCGCGAAAGTCTTCACGTGCGGACGCATCTCGTGGAGGACCACGGAAACGCCCATGTTCGCCGCTTGCCAGGCCGCTTCCGACCCGGCCATGCCGCCGCCAACGATGTGGAGTGTATCTGTCTTTGCCATGCGCGGGAGGTAGGCGAAGTTTCGGGGATTTCCAAGTGTGCTTTATGGAATTCCGCCGGGTTACTTCGCCCAGTCCGGCGCGCGTTTCTCGAGGAAGGCGCTGATCCCCTCGTCGGTGTCGCGCCACAGCATGTTCTCCACCATGACCTCGCCGGTATAGGCATAGGCCTCGTCCAGCGGCATGCTCATCTGGTCGTAGAAGGCGGATTTGCCGATCTTGACCGCGGCGGAGAGTTTCGAGGCGACGGTTTCCGCCAGCGTCCGTGTCGCATCGGCCAGCTCGGCCTCGGGCACGGCGGCGTTGATGAGGCCTGTGGCCTCGGCCTCTTCGGTGGTCATGAAGCGGCCTGTGGTCAGCATCTCGAACGCCTTCTTGCGGGGGATGTTGCGCGAGAGGGCGACCATGGGGGTAGAGCAGAACAGTCCGATGTTCACGCCGTTGACGCCGAAGCGCGTGCCGCGCGCGGCCACCGCCATGTCGCAGGAGGCGACCATCTGGCATCCCGCAGCGGTGGCGATCCCGTGGACCTGTGCGATGACGGGCTGGGGCAGGCGGGTCAGCCCGGCCATCACGGAGGCGCAGCGCCGGAACAGGTCTGCGAAGTAGGCGCGCCCGTCGTCATCCGCCTGCCGGGCCGCCTGCATCTGCTTGAGATCGTGACCCGCGCAGAACGCCCGCCCTTCGCCAGACAGGATCACGACGCGCGTGTCGCGGTCCTCTGCCAGCGCGTCGATCTGGTCCTGAAGGGCAGCCAGCATCTCGTCCGACAGGGCGTTGAGGTTCTGTGGCGTGTTCAGGCGCAGGTGGGCGATGTGGCCGGTGTCGTGGCGTTCCAGAATGGGCATCTTGTCCTCCCTTTTGCGGCAAGGTTAGCTGTCGCGACAGATGGAGGAAAGCGAATGCCTGTGATGACTGCGGACGAGATGACGGAATTTCTGGATGAGGTGTTTCCGCAGGTCAGGGGCATGTTCGGCATCGACGAGCTTGGCGACAGCCGGATCGTCATGCGCCTGGTGAACGACGAACGGCACCTGCGTCCCGGTGGAACGGTGTCCGGTCCCGCGATGTTCAGCCTTGCGGATGTGGCGGCCTATGTTGCGGTTCTGGCCAACGTGGGGCGGCAGGCGCTGGCGGTGACGACGCATTGCTCCATTGATTTCATGCGCAAGCCCGCGTCGGGTGTGGACTTGCTGGCCGAGGCGCGCGTGCTGAAGATGGGCAAGGTGCTGGCGGTGATCGACGTGCTCTTGTTCAGCGAGGGCAGCGACAAACCCGTGGCTCACGCCAGCCTCACATATTCGATTCCGCCGCGTCCCGCGGGTTGACTGACCTGTGGCGCGCAGGCCACGGGTGCGCGTCTGGGTCGTTTTGTGGGAACGCGGTGCGTGTTTTCGCGTTTACCTCTCACAAGCGACGCCGCAAACCGTCGCATTGCTGAAAGGAGACACGACATGAATATCGGAGGACTTATCCGCCGCGCCGTGGGCGCCTTCGCACGGTCGCGCACTCACGGGCATTACCGTGGCCACAGCACCTACGGTCACCACCAGAGCGCCGAAGCGCAGGCCGCCCGCGGGTTGGCCCGCATGGCGAAGAAGAAGCTCTGAACCTGACCGCTTTCGAGCGAAAAGGGCGCGTCCTGCCGGGCGCGCCCTTTTGCTGTGTGGGATGGGACGTGGACCATGCGGTGCACGCCACGCGCATCAGGGGAAGAGCTTCCGGATATAGCCGGGCAGGGCGAAGGCCGCCTTGTGGACCTCGGCCGTGTAATACTGCGGGCGGATGCCGCTGGCGCAGAAGCGTGTCTGAAGGGTGTTCACGTCGGTGTGACGCGCGCCGCTGTCGGTGCCCCAGCCGAAGGCCATCGGACCGCCCGCGTAGCTGGGCACGGTTGCGAGGTAGCAGGTGGCATCGGCAAACAGTGCCTGGAAGGCGCGCATCGTCCGGGTCAGCTCATCCCCCTGCATGAAGGGCACGCCATTCTGTGTGACGATGATGCCGCCGTCTTTCAGCGCCTTGCGGGCGTTGGCGTAGAAATTGTTGGAATAGAGCGCTTCGCCGGGGCCGATCGGATCCGTCGAATCCACGATGATGACGTCATACCCGCCCTTCGTGGTCTTCATGAAATCCGACCCGTCGGCGATCACCAAATCCAGCCGCGGATCGTCGAAGGCGCCGTCGCTGATCGTCGGCAGGTAGCGTTTGGAGAACTCCACCACGCCCGCGTCGATCTCAACCATGGTGATGTGCTTGACCGTCTTGTGGCGCAGTGCTTCTCGGGCCATGCCGCCGTCGCCGCCACCCACGATGCAGATCCGGGTCGCCGCGCCATGGGCGAAGATCGGCACATGGGTCAACATCTCGTGGTAGATGAAGTTGTCCTTCTCGGTGACCTGAACCACGTCGTCGAGGGTCAGAACCCGGCCAAAGGTCTCGTTCTGGATCACCCGCAGGCGCTGATGGTCGGTCTGGCTGTCGTACAGAACATCGTCCACCCGCATCGCCTGGGCGTAATCGCCGTGAAGCTGTTCGCGCATCCAGCGCGGTGTGTCGTCCATGGTCTCCTCCTGCCCATGCGACCACGATTAGCGTAACCGCATGATTCCACAATGACGCTGACGCCGGAAGGTTCCCTTGGGTCAACAAATGTGAATGTCCCGAGGGCCCGGCGGGGCCGGCCTTCGGGACAGGATCGGCGCGCCGAGAGGGGTGGCGCGCAGCGGGTTTAGCCGGGGCAATCCCGTTCGTTCAGGCGGCGATCCCGGCCTCTGCCACCACACCTTCGCCGCGCTTGAGTTCACGGACCCGGACGTCGGCGGTGTCAAACGCCTTTGCCAGCACGTCGACGGCCAGCCACGGCTGCGCGTCGCCGCACATGAAGACGTCGAAGGCACCATAGCCGATTTCCGGCCAAGTGTGGACCGAGATGTGGCTTTCCGCCAGCACCGCCACGCCGCTCACGCCCTGCGGGCTGAACTTGTGCGTGTGGATGTGCAGCAGCGTCGCGCCGCAGGTGTCCACGCAATCGCGGAATGCCTGCTGGATTCGCGCCTCGTCATCGAGGCCTGTGCCATTCACCACCTCGATGATGAGGTGCGTGCCGGCAAAGACGGCGCCGTCGCGGCGGATGAAATGGTCGTCGCGCTGTTCGTCGAACACGTCGCGCGCGGTGGGTGCGGGACAAGTCCCGGTGGTGTCTTCCTCGTGGGCGCCAGTCTCCAGACCGTACCCCAGTTGGAAGAGGGTGATGTCCTTCATGACATTCGCCTCCTCAAGCCAGCAGTGCGTTCCAGTCGGTTCCTTAGCGCCCCCCTGAACTGCAGGGTTGGGATCGGTTCCGAAAGTCCGGCTCACGTAAGGGGTGAGGGCGCGACGATCAAGTATTAATTCTGCGGGTGCGAGAGATTATGCCGGCGGGCGGGAGTGATGCCCGCCGGCGGCCCCGGAGCGAGGGTTCCGGGGCTTTGTCTGGCAGGGTTACTGCCAGAACCTGCGGTTGGCCTCGTGCCGCGCGGTCAGCGCGTCGATTCCCACGTCCTTCAGCATATGGGCGTCGAGGTCGGCGAGCGCCTGTCGCGTGCGCCGCTTTTCAGCCCATTTCGCCGAGGCGACCGCAACACGCAGCGCCATGCTTGCCACCAGCGGGAGCGGGCGGCTCGTCTCGAGGTAGGTCAGTGCTTCACGCGTGACGATCTGTGCCATGGGAAATCCTTTCAATTGTATTGACACAAAGTACATGTATTCGGTATCTTGATTGATACAATGTGTTCTGGAGAGGGTCGAGCCAATTATTGTGATGGATACAATTTCGAAACTCTATGAGTCGCAGCAGGCGGGGCCCAAGTATCGCGCCGTCGCTGACGCCCTGAAGCAGGCGATTGCGCAGGGCGATCTCGCAGTCGGAGACCGCTTGCCCCCGGTGCGCGAACTCGCCTGGCATCTGAAGATCACCCCCGGCACGGTCGCCCGCGCCTACACCATCCTGACCGACGACGGCCTGGTGGTGGCAGAGGTCGGGCGCGGCACCTACGTGGCCGACCGAAAGCGGCCGCCTACACCGGGGCCGCTGCTGAGTTTCGACGAGACGACGCTAGACAATATCAACCTGTACTTCTCGCGCCCGCCGGACGTGGGGCAGGTGGCCCTGATCAGCGACGGCATGCGGCGACTGGCCGACACGCCGCGCCGTTCACTGATGGACTACCCCTCCGCCGAGGCCTACGCGCCCGCCCGCAGGGCCGTGCTGCGCTGGCTGTCCGATGCGGTGCTGGGGCCGGCGGACGAAGACCAGGTCGTCCTGTCGCACGGCGGTCAGTCCGGCGTGTCACTTGTCTTGCAGTCCGTGCTGAAGAGGCCGTCGCCGGTCGTGCTGGTGGAGGAGGTCTTCTACCCCGGTTTCCGCCGCGCGGCGCAGCTGGCACGGGCGGAAATTGTGCCGGTGCCGATGGATGCGCACGGATTGATCCCCGCTGCGCTCGATGAATTGTGCCAGAAACACGAGGCGCAGGTGCTTTGTACCAGTGCCGAGGTGCACAATCCCACCGGATTGTTCACTCCGCCCGAGCGCAGGGACGAGATTGCGAAGGTCGCCGCCCGGCACGGGCTGAACGTGCTGGAGGACGACTGCTACCGTCTGGGACCGTCGCGGGCGCCAACCTACCGCGCGCTGCTGCCGGATCTCGGCTGGTACGTGAACTCCCTGTCGAAGACGCTGGCGCCCAGTCTCAGGATCGGTTTCGTGGTGGCCCCGGCGGCGCAGGCGCGCCGCTTGCGGCAGATGGCGGAGCACGGCTTCTTCGGGCTGTCCGAACCGCTGGCCATGCTGGTGGAGGACCTGCTTCAGCGGGAGGAAACCTACGAGGTCACGACCCGCGCCCGGGAGGAGATTGCCCGTTACGTGCGTGCCGCGGTCAACATCCTCGGGCGATACGATCTGACATGGAACGAACAGGTGCCGTTCCTCTGGCTGAGATTGCCGCAGGGCTGGCGCGCGGGCTCCTTCGCGCAGGCGGCCGAGGCGCAGGGCGTGCGCATCCGCGCGGCAGAGGAATTCGTGACCCGCGACGGACGAGTGCCCCACGCCGTGCGGATCGGTGTGAACGCGCAGCTGTCACTGAAGACCTTCGAAACGGCAATCGCGCGGCTGCGGGACATGCTGGACAACCCGCCGGAACGGATGACGGTATGACTTGGGCCGGGGAACTGCCGGCCCGCATGCTGGGTGCAACGCTTGACCTGCGCCCGCTGGTCGAAGCCGATCGCGAACCGTTGTTCCAGGCGGCCTCCGATCCCGGGATCTGGGCGGGTCATCCAGCCAGCGACCGGCATGAACGCGCGGCCTTCACCACGTACTTCGACCATCTGCTGACCTCTGGCGGCTCCGTCACCGTACGCAGGCGCCACGGCGGGCAGGTCATCGGCTGTTCGCGTTTCTACGAACCGCCGGAAACACCCGGAGGGATCGCCATCGGATCGACCTTCCTTGTTCGCGCGGCGTGGGGCGGGGCGGTGAACCGCGAACTGAAAGCGCTGATGCTCGGATGGGCCTTTGAAAGGCACGACCACGTGTGGCTGCATATCGACCCGGAAAACCTGCGATCCCAGCGCGCGACAGCCAAACTGGGCGCGAGTCTGGTGACCACGGCAGAGCTTGTTATGGCGGGCAGGCGGGGCCAAAGGCAATGCTGGCGGCTCGATCGGGACGATTTTGTGGGGTAAAATGATACCATAATTTCAAGCCATTGATTTATATAATGAAATTTGGATAAAGCGCGCTTGACGCGACCTAGGGGCGGCTTTATGAACCGTCCATCGAATTTCGGGCCGGGGGGGACCTCGGCCCTTCTCTATCGAAACGGACGACACACATGAAAACCTTCTCTGCAACTCCGGCAGACATCGACAAGAAGTGGATCGTGATCGACGCCGAAGGCATCGTTCTCGGCCGCCTCGCTGCGATCGTCGCCACACGGCTGCGCGGCAAGCACAAGCCGTCCTTCACCCCCCACATGGACATGGGTGACAACGTCATCATCGTGAACGCCGACAAGGTCCAGCTGACCGGCAAGAAGCGCGAAGAGAACTTCTACTGGCACACCGGCCACCCGGGCGGCATCAAGTCCCGCACGAAGGCGCAGATCCTCGAGGGAGCACACCCCGAGCGCGTGGTGCTCCAGGCCGTCAAGCGCATGCTTCCGGGCAACCGCCTGTCGCGCCAGCTGCTGACCAACCTGCGCATCTACGCAGGCGCGGAGCACCCGCACGATGCCCAGAACCCCGAAGTTCTGGACGTCAAGACCAAGAACTCCAAGAACACCCGGGTGTAATCATGGCTGAACAGATCAACTCTCTTGATGACCTCGCCAAGGCCGTGACCGACGATATCGGTGCAGTCCAGGGCGTCGAAGAAGCCCCGCGTGAGCCGGTTCGCGACGAACTCGGCCGCTCCTATGCCACCGGCAAGCGGAAGGACGCCGTCGCACGTGTCTGGATCAAGCCGGGCTCCGGCAAGGTCGTGGTGAACGGCAAGGACCAGGACAAGTACTTTGCGCGTCCGGTGCTCCAGCTCATCCTGCGCCAGCCGTTCCAGGTTGCCGGCGTCGAAGGCGAATTCGACGTGATGGCGACCGTGAAGGGCGGCGGCCTGACCGGGCAGGCCGGTGCGGTCAAGCACGGCATCTCCAAGGCTCTGCAGCTTTACAACCCGGAACTGCGTTCCGCGCTGAAGGCCGCCGGCTTCCTGACCCGCGACAGCCGCGTCGTGGAACGGAAGAAGTTCGGCAAGCGCAAGGCGCGCCGCTCGTTCCAGTTCTCGAAGCGCTAAGTTTTTTCCGGGTGCGTCGCGCACCCTGCGGACAATGCGAAGGGCGGCCCGATGGGTCGCCCTTTTTGCTGCTTTCCGCCTCGCACAGGGTGGGGTAAGCCTCCGCGCATGCTGAAGGTCACGCTAGAAGACGCCGGGGATCTCGCCCGCATCGTGCACGGAACGGTCGATCCGTCCCGGCTCACCATGTTTTCCACGATGAAGAACGAGATGACGTTCCTGCCCGCGTGGCTGGCGCATCATCGGTCCATCGGGTTCGAGCAATTCCTGATCTGGGATGATGCCTCCGACGACGGGTCGTTCGACTACCTGTCGGGGCAGGACGACGTGGTGATCATGCGGTCGGACCTGGGGTTCGGCGATGCCGTTCTGTACCGCGATCCGGACGGGGTAGAGAAGGCGGACCGCGCCGGAACCTATTTCAAGATCGCTCTGCCGCACCTGTTCTTCGACGGGGCTTATGTCGGCTATGTCGACGCGGACGAATTCCTGCTGTTGCCACCGGGCGTGACCTCCATTGCAGAGGTCGTGGCGCGGCTCGAACAGGAGGGCGCACCGTCGGCCGTGGCATCGGTGGTCGAGTTCTTTCCGGCGTCCGTCTCTGGCCTGAGTGGGTCTGTTCCGCAAAGCCTCGACGGTCTGCTGAAAGCCTATCCGTATTTCGAGGCGGAGAAATTGGTCGATCTGGTGCCGGACGCCCAGCCAAAGCTGGTGGGAAAGGCCAAGACAACGCGTCTTTTCAACACCTTTTCTGTCGAGCCCAAAGTTGTTCGAAGCGGCTGGCAGAGGATCTGGATGTCGTCAAAGGCGAAAAAGGCACAACGGTTTCAGAAGTCGGCGCGGCACAAGACGCCCCTGGTGCGGCGCGACGCGCAGACCCGGCTGACCGGCTCGCACTACGCCAACCTGCCGCCGTCACCGGATGTTCTGCTGTGCGTCGCGCATTTCGTCTTCACCGCTCAGTTCGCCGAAAAGATCGCCCGCGCGACCGAGTGGGGCGCACATGCCAACGGGGCCGCGAAGTACCGTTATTACGCGGAACTTCTGGACAAGATGGCTGGGGTGGAAAACGGGTTCCTGGGGGAGAACTCCGTCGCCTACGAGGGGCCGGAGCAACTGGTCGCCGCGGGGCTCATGCGCTGGTGAGCGCGTATTTCGCAGAGGGCCACAGCGTTGCAATCTGCGGGAAGAGGAGGGCGACGGCCTCGTAGACAGGGCGATAATGGGTGGCGATCTCGGCCACGATGTCCTCGGACAGGCCGCTGCCCTTGGCCCGTGCATTGACCGCCTGTCCTCCCGCGTCCGCATCCACGGGCACCTCGGCGAATTGGGCCAAGGCGGCGATTCCCTTTGGTGTGAACAACTCCTCGAACAGGCACAGATGGCTGTCCTGCGGTGCGAACACCTGCGCGATGGCGGTCATCGTCCGGTCGTAGCGTGTGCGTGCCTCCGCCTCTGCGCCGGCGTGGAAGGCGCGCAGCGGTTCGGTGTTGTCCTCGGAGGACGGCAGGCGATCCTTGGCCATTTCCATTCGCATGTGCGACCGGATGCGGTCCACCGGATCGCGCATCGAGAACAGTACCTTGACCGCAATTCCACGCTGTTCGAATCCCTGCTTGATCCTTGCGAGCGTCTCGGGCGGGAGGGCGGCGTAGGACGGGCTGATGTCGCCGGTCCGCACGATGCCTTGGCGATCCAGAAGCCCGGCAAAGTAATCGAAATAGGCCTCCGGGTCTGATTGCAATCGCCAGCGCAGGTGCTGGGCGGGCTCTGAGGCGCCGATACTCGTCTTGGCCGTGGCCCTCAGCCGCTCAACGGTGGAAGGGGGCGCAACCTTGTACCGGGCAAACACGCCGCCGAGGGTATGCTCCCAAACCTGATATTCCCCCAAACGCCCGAAATCCGACCCGGATTGCCGCGCCAGATAGGCTTGTATCCAGGTGGAGCCGCATTTCTGGCCGCCGAGGCCGAGGTAGAAGGTGGGGGTCATGGTGTCGTCCGGCTTGGTCAGTTGGCTAGGGCGGTTCGGTTCGAAACGGGTTTCGGCTCAGTTGTCGGGCGGGAGGAGGCCAAGGCCACGGAGATACACGCCGATGCCGCTTTCCAGCAGGTCTTCGGGCGGAAAGGGTGACTGTGTGCCCGGCGAATTCCGGGCGAACAGTTCCACCACGCCATGGGACAAGGCCCAGATATGGGCAGAGAACATCTGCGGCGGCGGCCGCTTCTCCGGCGGGATATGTTGCGACAACTCGTCGGCGGCCCGTTCCAGAACTCCGCGGGCGCGGGCGGAGACCTGCGCCAGTTCCGGCGAGTGGTTCACCGAGATGCCGCTTTCGAACATGGCGATGTAGTGACCGGGGTAGCGCCGGGCGAAGGCGAGGTAGGCGCGGCCCGTCGCCTCGAACGCTGCCAGCGCCGAAGGCTGCCCCTTGTCGTAGGCGTATTGCATGACGTCGGCGAAGATCTCGTACCCCTGGCGCGCGGCTTCGGCGATCAGGTCTTCGCGGCCCGCGAAATGGCGGTAGACCGCCGCGGGCGTGACGCCCGCCTGCTTGGCCGCTTCGGACAGGGTAAAGCCCGTGGGGCCCTTTTCCTCGATCAGTTGCAGGGCCGCTTCGACCAGCGCCTGCCGCAGGTTGCCGTGATGGTAGCCGCGTTTGCCCATGTTCGGGGGACACCTCCGTTTCTCAGGGACTTAGCCTGCGCGCCCGGGCAGGGAAAGGGCTCAGGCGTCCCAGATGTCCGGTCCGCCGCAAATCGCCGGGTCAGGATGGCCAAGTGCCTGCTGGTCCTTCCGTGAATAGTCGAGACGCGTCAGCACGTGCCGGATCGCGGACAGTCGCGCGCGTTTCTTGTCGTCCGACCGGATGATGGTCCAAGGCGCGGCGGCGGTGTGCGAGCGGTGCAGCGTCTCCTGGATCGCGGCGGAATAGGCCTCCCAGCGGCTCAGCCCCTCGACGTCGATCCAGCTCAGTTTCCACTGTTTCAGCGGATCGGATTCGCGTTTCAGGAACCGGCGGAGCTGTTCGGCCCGGCCCACGTTGAGCCAGAGCTTGAAGAGGTGGATGCCCTCATCGACCAGCATCTTTTCGAAGTCCGGGACCTGAGAGAAGAAGTGCTCCCTCTGCTGTGCCGTGCAGAAACCAAAGACATGCTCCACGACGCCGCGGTTGTACCAAGAGCGGTCGAAGAACACGATCTCGCCGGCGGCGGGAAGGTGATCCACGTAGCGCTGGAAATACCATTGGGTCGCCTCCCGGTCGGTCGGCTTGGGAAGCGCCACGACACGGGCACCGCGCGGGTTCAGGTTCATGCGGAAGCGGGCGATGGTGCCACCCTTTCCGGCGGCGTCGCGGCCCTCGAAGACCATGGCGATCCGGTGGCCTTCCTGCTTGGCCCACGCCTGCATCTTGACCAGTTCGATCTGCAACGCCTCGAGCTCTTTGTCATAGTCCTTGCCGGACATCTGTTCGGTGTAGGGGTAGCCCGCGTCGAGAATGTCGTTCTTGTCGGCTGAGGCGATCGCCGCCCGCACGTCCTTTGGAGCATCGTTTTCGGCGTATCGTGTGATGGCACCGTCAAAAGGCAGGTCTTGGGGCATGATTTCCGTCCGTTGGGTTGTCGTGAGTATGGCTTTGTGTGCGGATGATGGCAAACTGCTGCCGAGCGGCGGAACAATCGAGCCGGACGAACCGTTTGCCTTTCGAAGAATACTGGAAAGGCATCTCATGATATCGCAAGTCCCCAAACCGGTCGCCGGGCTGGTTCTTCTCGCGCTTGTGGCAGCCTGTGCGCGTCCGCTTCCCCCGGTCTCGGACGTGTCCGAGGCGCAACCGCAACCGGTGCCCAACGTGGCCATGACCGAAAACGGCTACCTGGCGGAGGTGGAGGTGCTGCCTCCCGAGCCGCCGCGCAAGCGTCCGCTGCAGCCCGAGACACGGTCCATGTACATGTCGACACAGGACAACGGTATGACCATTCCCGCGGTGCCGGAGAAATACCTCAGCGAGGAAAAGAAGCGCCAGCTGGTCGACTACTATGCGCCGTATCCGGCCGGCACGATCATCGTCGATCCGGGCGCCACGAAGCTGTATCACCTGCAGGGTAACGATCAGGCCATGCAGTACACCGTTGCGGTCGGTGCCGCGGGACGCGCGTTCAATGGCGAGGCGAAAGTGGCCTACCAGCGCGACTGGCCGCGGTGGACCCCGACGCAGAACATGATCAAGCGCGAACCGGAGGTCTACAACCAGTTCAAGGACGGCATGGAGGGCGGGCTGGACAATCCGCTGGGCGCCCGGGCCCTGTACCTGTACCGGAACGGCAAGGACACGCTCTACCGCATTCACGGCACGCGCAGCCCTGCCTCCATCGGGCACGCGGTGTCCTCGGGCTGTATCCGGCTGTTCAACCAGGACATCATCCACCTTGCGGAGCAGGTGAAGAACGGCGCGCGGGTGATCGTGCTGAACGAGAGCGAAACGGGCAAGTACCTGCGCGCTCCGTCCGACGTGGTGCAACTGGCCGAGGATGTGCTCGACGCGGGCTGAGGTCAGTCGTCGCCGCCATACCGGGCGCGCTCGTGGGCGCGCCGGATCGCCTCCACCACCGCGCCTTCGCGGACGTGGTGGGGCATGTGGCCCACGCCCTCCAGCACGGTCAGCCGCGCGTGGGGCAGACGGTCTGCCAGCGGTTCGGAGTGTATGCCAATCCCCACCGTGTCGTCCGCCGTGCCGTGCACCAGCTCCACCGGCATGACCGACAGCTTGTCATAGCGCGGCTCCAGTTCCGTGATCTGGTCGAGCAGACCCGCGCGGTGCAGCGCGTTGGCCTTCAGCGCCGTGCGCCGGATCGTCAGCGGCGCGCCGATGTGGCGGTCATAGCCCGGTGGCATGTCCTGCGGATCGAAGACGGTTTCCACCACTCCCTGCACGTAGCTCGACGGGACCCACGCCGCCTCGAACGGGATGGCGAGGGCGCCGAGGATCGGGTGCGAATTCACCTTGTAGAGCCGTGACATGCCGCCGTCCCATGGGTAGGACGGGCTGGCGGTCAGCACGAGGGCCGAGACGGTCTCGGGGAATTCCACGGCCCAGGCCAGCGCGACGGAGCCGCCGTAGCTCTGGCCCATGAGGACGGGCTTCTCCAACCCCAGCGCCCGGGTGGCGGCAGAGAGCAGCGCGGCCTGTTCCACGATGGTTTCGCCGCCGTCGTGCAGCCGGTCGGTATACCCCATGCCGGGCCGGTCGAAGGCGGTGACCCGGAAGCCCTGCGCCAGCCGGTCGACCAGCGAAAAGGTCATGTCGCGCAGGTTTCCGGACATGCCGTGGATCAGGACCACGTCCGGGCCTTCGCCCTTGGTCACGTAGTGGACGCGCGTCGTGCCGACCTCGACGAACTGGCCGGAGGGGGGGAAGGCGGCCTCTGCCGCGCGCTCGCGCAGACCAGCGCGCAGGTGGCTCAGCCCCCAGGCCGCGGCCCCGAACGCCAGAACGTATGCAGCCCACATCAGCGGTTTCACCTGTCCTCCGTCGTGTCGTTCATGACCCGATGGAGGATAGCTCGTAAGGTGTCGACTGGTAGATCTGGTTGATCCAGTTGCCGTAAAGAAGATGAGCGTGGCTGCGCCAGCGGTTCTGCGGCGTCAGCGCCGGATCGTCGCCCGGATAGTAATTCGCGGGCACGTTGATCGGCTTCCCGGCGGCGATGTCGCGGTCGTACTCTTCCTTCAGGGTGCCGGAATCGTATTCCAGGTGGTTGAAGATGTAGAGCGCGCGGTGCGCCGGGTCCTCGACGAGGCAGGGGCCGGTCGTCTCGCTGTCGATCAGGATCGGCAGGCCCGCGGCGGTGATCTCGGCGCGGTTCATCTCGGTCCAGCGGGAGACGGGGATGACCATGTCGTCAGAGAAGCCGTTCAGGTAAGGCGAGGTCGGCGCGCGGTTGATGTGCCGCACGGCGCCGAAGGCCTTGGCGTCCAGCATGTGCTTGGGCACGCCATGGAAATGGTAGACCATCGCCATCCCGCCCCAGCACACGCCGAAGGTGGAATGCACATGGGTCTGCGTCCAGTCGAAGACCTGCGTCAGTTCCTCCCAGTACGTGACCTCCTCGAAGGGCAGGTGCTCGATCGGGGCGCCGGTGATGATGAGACCGTCCAGCTTTTCGCCGGAGTCGGCCACCTCGGCGAAGGGGCGGTAGAAGGCCTCCATGTGCTCGGCGGCGGTGTTCTTGGTCTGGTGCTCGGTCATGCGGATCAGCTGGAAGTCGATCTGCAACGGCGTCGCCCCGATCAGGCGGGCGAACTGGTTCTCCGTCTGGATCTTCTTCGGCATCAGGTTCAGCAGCCCGATCCGCAGCGGACGGATGTCCTGCCGCGCGGCCTGTTCCTCGGACATGACCATGACGCCCTCGCGCGTGAGCACGTCGAAGGCGGGAAGGTCCGAGGGCAGGCGGATGGGCATGGGTCTGGTTCCTGAGGGTGATTGCGAGGGGCAGACATAGGCCAAGCCTTGCCGCCGAACAAGGGTTGCGCCGACTCGGGGGCTGTGGCCGTAATTCTCAGGACCATTTTTCTGGAGGGCATTTGAATGAAGTCTGTTGCAGCGGCGTTTTCCGTGGCGTTGGCCGTCCTGTCCGGCGGTGCGGTGGCGCAGACGAATTCCTGCATGGGCAACTGCCTGGCGAGCGAGGGGGACACCCCTGGCTATCACGCCTGCATCCGGCGCCTGTGCAATGCCAACCATGTCCAGCCCTCGACCCACATCCCGACGTGGAACGGCGGGGCGATCCAGGACGGCGCGATCCTCTGGGCGGGGATCGACACGCAGAACGGTCAGTCGGGGCTGTATTACTTCTGTCAGCAGGGCGGTATCAGCGATCTGCTGATCCCCGGCACGCCACCGGGCCAGCAGACCTTCTACCTGACGGTGGACGGCCAGACCTTCGAAAAGACGTTCCGCACGATCAGCAACGGAGTCACGGCGACGGTCGTGCCCGAAGAGCCGCTGATCCGCGCGATGCGCGGCGGCAAGGGCGTGGTGATCGAAAGCCAGCGCGGCGGCATGGTCATGGGTCTTCCGCTCATCAATGCCGAGGAGGCGCTGGAGGGCGCGCTGGTCGGGTGCGGCTTCATGGAGCCGGACGAGCGCCCGCTGGGGGCGGGGGAGCGTCAGGACTGACAGGGCGCGCCGCCCACGTGTCAGCGCAAAAAAAAACCGCCGCAGGATGTGCGGCGGTTTGTGTTTGCAGAACCCGGGACTGACTCAGAACGGGATCTCGTCGTCCAGATCGCGGGACGGCGCGCGGGAGGGGCCGGAACCGCCACCGGCGCTGCCACTGCCGCCGCGGTCGTCGTAACCGCGGTCGTCGTAGCCGCCGCCACCGTAGCTGTCGCCACCGCCGCCGAACGAGCCGCCGCCACCACCACCGCTGCCGCCATCGCTGCGGCCGTCGAGCAGGGTCAGCTCGCCACGGTAGGGGCGCAGCACGACCTCGGTCGAATAGCGGTCCTGACCAGACTGGTCCTGCCACTTGCGCGTTTCAAGCTGGCCCTCGATGTAGACCTTCGAACCCTTGCGCAGGTATTGCTCGGCGATCCGGGCCAGCGGCTCGGAGAAGATCGCGACCGAATGCCATTCCGTGCGTTCGCGGCGCTCGCCCGTATTGCGGTCCTTCCAGTTCTCTGACGTGGCGATCCGCAGGTTGCAGACCTTGCCCCCGTTCTGGAAGGTACGCACTTCCGGGTCGCGCCCGAGATTGCCCACGAGGATCACCTTGTTGACGGAACCGGCCATGTTTCTCCCTCTCGAAACCTAGAATCGCATCGGCGAATGTCTGCCGTTTCTACACGCGGTGCAAAGGGGGGGCAAACAGAGCGGACCACAGGGGTTCCGATTGAGCGATTTTTGGGTATAGTCCCGCGCAAAGACCAACAGAACAACACGGCGGCAACGAACAAGGGACGGACCATGGCGGGGGCACGCTTGGCAGTCGGCCTGAGCATTTTCCTGGCGATCACAGCCGGAAGTGCAGGGGCCGAGATCATTTCGACCAAGAACCGCGCGAACCTTTTCTCCTCGCAGACGGGAGTTTTGGACAGTCGCGCAGCGCAACAATACAAGAGCTCGGTGCGGCTTCAGCCGCCAAAGGTGGTGACGCCTACCAAGTGGGGTGTCGAAGGTGCCGAGAACGGCACCGTCCCGAAGTACCGGGGCCGCTACAACGGCGAATACGCCGTGCTCGCAAGGGTTGCGGCGCAGAAACACGGCGTTCCCGAGGACCTCTTCCTCCGGCTCGTGATGCAGGAATCGCGGTTCAACCCGAAGGCCCTGTCGCACAAGGGTGCCATCGGACTGGCGCAGCTGATGCCCGCCACGGCCAAGGCGCTTGGCGTCGACCCGCACAACCCGGCGGAAAACCTCGACGGTGGCGCGCGCTACCTCAAGATCCAGTACCGCAAGTTCGGATCGTGGCGACTGGCGCTCGCGGCCTACAACGCGGGTCCCGGGGCGGTCGAAAAGCACAAGGGCGTGCCGCCCTACCGCGAGACGAAGAACTACGTGAAGGTGATCTGGGGCAGCTGACCCCGGACCTTCCGTGCGTCGAAACCGTCGCGCCTTAATCCCGGATTATTGCTTTGGTGGCACCCTGCCGCGCTAAGAGCGGTGGCAAGGGATATGAGGGCTATGGGCCGCGCGGAGATCGGCAGGCGGACGGGCAAGGCCGTGCAGGGCGCGCGGCTGTTCGTCGTGGCCGCCGTGATCTTGCTGATGGTGCTCATGCCCGGCGTGGCCAGGGCAGAGGCATGCAAGCTGCCCGCGGAACTTCTGTCGCTGGCCCGGACACTCGCTGCCCTCCCGCAGAAGCAGCGAACGATCGACCAGCTTGTGGCGGAACGCATTGCCTCACAGATGGACGGGCTGTCGGAATTCTCGATTCTCAATGACCTGCAGCGCAATCGACTTGGCGGGCTCAGCGGCATCGCGCTGGAGCTGATGGCAGAGGGGGAGCGGCTTTCTTACACCTCGGCGCCTTACGACCCCCGACACCTGCGCGCGATGCTGGCGGAGTTCGAACATCAGTCGACACTGGCCTGCAACAGTGCCGGCCAGCACAGCCAGGCCGACGCGCCTGAAACCTTTCAGGAGGCGGTCACCGAAGGCCGGATCGACTGGGAAGAGGTCGAGAAGATGCTGGAGGAGAACAAGGTCGTCAGCGGCGGTGCCGTGCTCGCCCTCATGGTGGTCTTCATTGCGCTGCTGTTCGGGATGGACCTTGCCGTCCGCTGGGCCTTTGCGCTCGTCTACAACCGGCGCGCCTGCCGAGTCGGTGCCACCCTGATCTTCGGCGAGGAGGAGGCGCACGGCCTGATCCTGACACTCGGACGGGGCGGTTTCCGCTTCCATCCCGATGACATGGACGCGCTCAGGGACGCGGGCGCCGAAGGCGGTGTGCCGTTCCAGTTGCGTGTCGGAACGCACGACCCGTTCGAAGGCCGGATGAGCATGGTCCGCGATCTTGTCGTCGATTGCCGGTTCGACACGCCCCTGACCCTGCGCCAGCAGGCCGAGGTTCTCGCGCTCTCGTCAATCTCTCCGTATTACGTCCGCACATCCCACGACGGCGGGGAAGAGCGCACCCTGTCACTTGCGCGGCAGGAGCAAGGGCCGCCTGTGCCTGCGCCGAACGCGAAGCCTTAGGCGACACGAGACCCTTGCCAGAGGGGAGAGGCCGGAGGTGTTGCAACCCCACCCGCAGCTATCCGAAGACCAAAGCCATAAGGCCGCGCTAAAACCATGTGCCCCGCACCCACCGGCGAAGCCAATCCGACCGGCGCGCACCCTTTCGCCTCCGTCGCGCGACCGACCGCCTATTCCGCCGCGACGGTGATCACCGGCTCCATGCCCGCCAGGTCCGCGTCAGGCAGATGGCATTTCACCTGGTGCCCTTCGGCAAGTATCCTGACCGGCGGCACCTCGCGTTCGCAAAGGTCCCCGGCCACCTTCGACTTCCACCTGCATCGTGTCTGGAACGGGCATCCGGGCGGCGGGTTCATCGCGGAAGGCACGTCGCCTTCGAGGACGATGTGTTTCTTCTTGACCGAGGTGTCGGCGATGGGCACGGCCGACAGCAGCGCCTCCGTGTAGGGATGGTAGGGCGGGGCAAAGACCTGGTCGGTCGTGCCCAGTTCCACCACGTGCCCGAGGTACATCACCATGACCCGGTCGCTGAGATACCGCACGATCGAGAGGTCGTGCGATATGAACAGCAGGGTCGTCTTCTGAGCGCGCTGGATCTCCATCAGCAGGTCGGTCACGGCGGCCTGCACCGACACGTCGAGCGCCGAGACAGGTTCGTCCGCCACCACGATCCGCGCACCGCCTGCAAAGGCCCGCGCAATGCCGACCCGCTGCTTCTGCCCGCCCGACAATTGCCGCGGCATCCTGTCGGCGAAGGCACGGGGCAGCTTCACGAGGTCCAGAAGGCGCAGCATTTCCTCGCGCCGCTCGGCATCCGACGTGCCGTGGTTGAAGATCTCCAGCGCCCGGATGATCTGCCGTCCCACGGTCATCGACGGGTTCAGCGTGTCAAAGGGGTTCTGGAAGACCATCTGCACGTCGGCAATGGTCTGGGTGTCGCGCGCCTCGATGGGCGTCGATTCGATGTTGCGGTTGTCCAGCAGGATCTGGCCGGAGGTCGCGGTTTCCAGTCCCATCAGCACCTTGGCAAAGGTCGACTTGCCGCAACCGGATTCGCCCACGATGGCCAGCGTCTCCGCTTCGCGGGCCTCGAAGGTCAGCGTCTCGTTCGCCTTCACCACCTTCCGGCCGGTCCCGCCGCCGAACAGCTTGTTGGCAGCGACCTCGTAGTACTTCTTCAGGTCGTCCATCTTCAGGATGGTGCGCCCCGGTTCCGCCTTTGCCCTGGTCACCACGTTGGCGGGCGGCGCATGCCAGTCGATCTCGCGGAACCTCAAGCAGCGCGTGCGGTGGCGTTCGTCTCCGGGCACCGGCTCCATCGGAACCCGGTTGACCGCATCGCAGCGCCCCGCCTCGAGATAGTCGCAGCGGGGCCCGAAGTTGCAGCCCGGCGGACGCTCGTGGGGCAGGGGGAAATTGCCGGGAATGGCCACCAGCGGGCGGGTCGTCTTGTCGGCGCCGGGCAGCGGAATCGACCTGAAAAGCGCCTGCGTGTAGGGATGCTGCATCTGGTCGAAGACATCCTCGATGGACCCGGTCTCCACCGCCTCGCCGGAATACATCACGCAGATCCGGTCGCAGGTCTCCAGCACCAGCCCGAGGTTGTGCGAGATGAACAGCATCGAGGTGCCGTATTTCTTGCCCAGCTCCTTCACCAGTTCGACGACCGCCGCCTCAACCGTCACGTCCAGCGCGGTGGTCGGTTCGTCGAGGATCAGGAGCGATGGCTCCGCCATCAAGGCCATGGCGATCACGATCCGCTGCTGCTGTCCGCCGGACAACTGATGCGGATAGCTGTCGAGAATCCGCTTAGCATCGGGCAGCTTCACGTCGGTGACCACCTGCAACGCGCGGGCACGGGCTTCCTTCTCGGAGGCGCCCTTGTGGATCATCGGCACTTCCATCAACTGCCGGCCGATCTTCATCGCCGGGTTCAGAGAGGCCATGGGCTCCTGGTAGATCATCGCGATCTCCGACCCGCGGATGTCGCGCAGCTCCTCCTGGCTCATGGCGTTCAGGTCGCGCCCCTTGAACCGGATGGCGCCGCCGACGATCCTGCCGTTCCGGCCAAGGTCCTGCATGACCCCCAGCGCCACCGTCGACTTGCCGCATCCCGACTCGCCGACAAGCCCCACCGCCTCGCCGGGCATCACCTTGACCGAGAAATCCATCACGGCAGGGATCTCCCTCAACCGCGTGAAGAAGGAAATCGAAAGATCCTCGATATCGAGGATCGGCCCGTCGTAGCTCTCAGTCATCTTGTCCCTCTCCGGACCATGTCCTTCATCTTGGCGGAAAATACCTCGGGGGTCCGGGGGCTGGCCCCCGGTCCGACAGGTTTCAGTCGCGCAACGATTCCTCCCGCAGCCCGTCGGCCAGCAGGTTCAGCCCCAGCACCAGCGACAGGAGCGCCAGCGCCGGCGGCATGGCCGGGTGCAGGTAGACCGCCAGCAGGCGCCGCCCCTCGTTGATCGTGGTTCCCCAGTCCGGGCTTTCGGGCGGCAGGCCCAGCCCGAAGAATCCCAGCGTCCCCAGAAGGATCGTCGTGTAGCCGATGCGCAGGCAGAAATCGACGATCAGCGGCCCGCGGGCGTTGGGCAGGATCTCCCACAGCATGATATACCATGGCCGTTCGCCGCGTGTCTGGGCGGCGGCGACATAATCGCGGGTCTTGATGTCCATCGTCAGGCCTCGCACGATGCGGAACACGGTGGGCGAGTTCACGAAGACAACCGAGACGAAGACCACGAGGATACCGCCCGGCACGTCGAACAGGTCGAGCGGCCAGAAGTCGATCTTCGATAGCGGCGCGTTGATCAGCGACAGGTAGACCAGCGTCAGGGGCACCAGAACGATGGCCAGGTAGACCCAGTTCCTCGCCGGTTGCGTACGGCAGCGCGCGTGGATCAGCACGCCGAAGAACACCAGCGGGAAGACGAACAGCACGACCGCCATGTACTGCGGCAGGCCCGTCGCCACGATCTCGGGCGTGACCAGCAGGTAGAACAGCAGGATCACCGGGAAGGCGAGGATAAGGTTGGCGAGGAAGGACAGGAACGTGTCCAGCCTGCCGCCGTAATACCCCGCGGGCAGGCCCAGCGTGATACCGACCATGAAGGCAAACAGCGTCGCCAGCGGCGCGATGGCCATGACGATGGTGGAGCCCGCCACGACCCGGCTGAACACGTCGCGGGCCAGATTGTCGCCGCCCAGCAGGTAATAGGGATACTCGCCTTCCTCTCCCAGCGGCGTGCCGGGCACCTTGTTCTTCAGAAGCGCGTTCTGGCCGAGCGGGTCATGCGTGGCGATCATGTCGAAGAGGCCGGTGAAGATCGCGGTATAGACCCAGAACATCACGAGGCCGAAACCGATCATTCCGATGGTCGAGTCGAAGAGTTTCCCGTAAAGCCCCAGCCTGCGTTTGTAGACGACCGACAGGCCGAAGGTCGCGGTCAGGGCGATCCACACGGGCAGGAGCCGCCGCGCCATGCCGCCGAGGATGCCCGCGGCGGTGTCCATGACGATGCCGCCGATCAGGTAGGCCAGCGCCAGCGCGACAAGCAGCACACCCAGCCAGTTGACCGCCGCCCGCGACAGCCCCCAGACGCCACCGGTGGCGACGATGGTGCCGTCCGGGTTGGCCTGTATGCCGGTGTCGGGCTCGAAGATGGACAACAGGATGCGCAGCACCACGGCCACCAGGAACAGCGGCACGAGGATCACGAGGATCGGATTGAGGACGGTGCCGAGGCTTCCGGTCCATGTCAGCGGGTCCATGGGCCTCTCCTTCAGGTGACGCTGATGCGCGGGTTGAGGTAGACGTAGCCGATGTCGGAGATGAGCTGCGTCACGAGCACCACGATCACCGACACGACCGACACGCCCAAGAGCAGCTCGATGTCGTTGTTCGACGCGGCCTGTACCAGCGTCCAGCCGAAGCCCTTGTAGTTGAACAGCGACTCGACGATCACCACGCCGTTCAGGAGCCACGGAAACTGCAGCATGATGACGGTGAACGGCGCGATCAGCGCGTTCCTCAGCGCGTGTTTCAGGACGATGTTGCCGAACGACACGCCCTTCAGGCGGGCGGTGCGGATGTACTGGGCGCTCATGACCTCGGCCATGGACGCGCGCGTCATCCGGGCGATGTAGCCCATGCCGTAAAGCGCGATGGTCAAGACCGGCAGGAAGAAGTTGTCGAAAGTCGGCGCCTCCATGGCCGAGGTCGCCGATCCCTTGAACCACTTCAATCCGACAGCGGAGGACGTGAAGACCGCGATGAAGATCACGCCCGACACGTATTCGGGCGTCGCCGTGGTCGCGATGGAGAAGGTCGACAGCGACCGGTCCAGCGGAGAGCCTTCGCGCATCCCCGCCAGCACGCCGACGATCAGCGCGGCGGGCACCATCAGCAGCATGACCCACAGCATCAGCCGGCCGGTCAGCGCCAGCCGCGTGCCGATCACGTCACCCACCGGTTCCTTGAAGACGGTGGAGCGGCCCCACTTGCCCTGCAGGATGCCGCAGAACCGCGGAGCTTCCTCCAGCGCCGTGCCGGGTGCCTGGCAGCGGGCGTTGACCTCGCCGGACGGGGTCTCGATCACGTAGCCCGGCGCCACGCCCAGCCACTCCGCGTAGTTCCGCAGAAGGCGCGGGTCGAAGCCGGTGTTGAGCTGCGCGCTGGCCTCCTCCTGCGTCATCTGGCCGGAGCGGTAGGCGGCCAGCACCTCCGGGTCCACCGGCGAGCGGTAGCCGTTGCTCGACAGGAACGTCGCCACCTCGACGTCGGTCATCCGGAAGTTGCCCTCGGACTTCGCCAGCTTTTCGAGGTTCGGGTAGAGGTTCGTCAGGAAGAAGACGATGAATGTCAGGCAGAGCGCGGTCAGGATCATCGTGCCGACACGTCTGAGGATGAACAGGCCCAAGGGCGCCTCCGTGAGGTCTGTCCGGAACCGCGCGCATGGCCCGACCGGAACGAAAAGACCGCCCTCCCGGGGGAGGACGGCCGATCGGATGTCGCGTCAGGCGGCGAGACCCAGCTTGTAGACGTGGATCTCGAACGAGGGGTGCATCTCGGCGCCCACGACGCCCGGCTTGAAGTGCCGGTAGAGCGACCGCCAGTAGGGCTGGATGATGACGTGATCGTTGCGCAGGATGGTCTCCACGTCCTTCATCACCGCGCTGCGCGCCTCCGCGTCGGAGATCGACATGGCCTCGGTGAGCTTGGCGTCGAACTCCGGGTTGGAATACCCCGCCTCGTTCCACGCCTCGCCGGTGCGGTAGGCCAGCGCCAGCACCTGCACGCCCAGCGGTCGGTGGTTCCACTCGGTGATCGAGAACGGGTATTTCGCCCAGTCGTTCCAGAAGGTCGAGCCCGGCAGGACGGTGCGGCGCACGTTGATGCCCGCGTCGCGCATCTGCGCCGCCGCCGCGTCGGCGGTGTTCTTGGTGAACCCGTCGTCGAGCGAGATCAGTTCATGCTCGAAGTCCGCCATGCCGGATTCCTCCAGCAGCGCGGCAACCTCGTCGGGGGCGTATTCGGCGGGACCGATGTCGGCGTATTCCGGATGTACCGGCGCGACGTGGTGGTCGGCGGCCACGGTGCCCCGGCCGGCATAGCCCAGTTCCAGGCAGATCGAGTTGTCGACCGCCTTGACCAGCGCCTCGCGCAGCTTGGCATTGTCGTAGACCGGGGCGTCGCCCACCGGGGTCTGCTGGTTGAAGCGCATGACCACGGTCGCGCCGGTGACCACCTCGGACTTCTCCCAGCCGATGGCGTCGGCGATCTCGATGAACTCGTTCACGTTCTGATAGAGCATGTCGACTTCTTCGGACTCGACCGCCGCGATCCACGAGGCCGGATCGGTGCCGTAGTCGATGAACTCGATCCGGTCGAGGTATGCGCCGCCGATGTCCTCGGCATCCGCGCCCCACCACGTGTGATCGGTGTTCTTGACCAGCACGGCCTTCACGCCGACCTCAAGGCTTTCGGGCAGGTAGGGGCCGGTGCCGATCGGGTTGGTCAGCATGGTGTCGGGGTCATGGCTTTCATGCACGACCGCCGCCGGATAGTCCGCCATGCCGACGACGATGGCGATGTCGGGCGCGGGCAGCTTGACCGTCACGGTCATGTCGTCGGTGGCGGTGACCGCACCTTCGATCATCTTTGAGGTGGCGGGGTCGATCAGCGAGGCCATGCGGCCGGCCATCGAATTGCCCTCCACCGTCTTGTCGCACCAGTATTCGAACATCCGCACCACGTCCGCCGAGGTGAACGCGTCGCCGTTGTTCCAGGTCACGCCGGGCCGGACGTGCAGCGTGTATTCCGTGGCGTCGTCGTTGGTTTCCCAGCTTTCCAGCAGCAGGCCACGCACGGTGCCGTCGCGGTTGTACTCCACCATGTACTCCAGCCACCCGCGCGAGAAGTTGGCCATCTGCGTCCAGTCGTAGGTGCGCGGATCCTTCAGCGCGCGGACCTCCTGCTGGATGCGCAGCGTGCCGCCGGACTGGGCGTGGGCCGCCGCCTGCGCCGGGCTGCCGAGGCCGCCGAGCGCATAGGCCGTCGCCGCGGAGACGCCGAGCGCGGTGGCGCGCGTCAGGAATTCGCGGCGGTCAAGTTTCCCGGCCTTGAATTCGCGCGCGTACATCTGTGCAGCCGGGTGGACCCGCTGCAGGGTGTCCTTCGATGTCATCATCATCTCCCTGTGACATGTTCTGGTTATTTTGCGGGGTCGGCTTCCTGGACGCCGTCGTCCTGTCCCGAGCCATCCGGTGCCCCCCCTTTGTTTGTGCCCCATAGCGCACCATTGCCTTTCAGGCGTCAACGCTTGTCATCGGCGTTCTGGTGTCGAAAAGCGACATGGCTCATATTCAAAAGCGACACGGAAAGCGTTGCAAGCCCCGCGTCCGGGGCAGAGATGGAAAAAGTGCCCGCGTTATCAATGGCGCGCGGCAAGCATCTTCCGCGCGTCGGTGCGCAGTTGCGACGGCGACTTGCCCGTGTGCGTCTGGATGAACCGCGTGAAGTAGGCGGCCGAAGAAAACCCCAGCGACTTCGCAACATCCTGGACCGGCGGGCGCGGGCTTTCGAGGGCGACCCGGGCAGCATGCAGCTTGCGTTCGGTCAGCAGGTCAGCCGCCGTCTTGCCGCAGCACTGGCGGCAGATGCGGCTGAGGTGCGTGGGCGTCACGTCCAGCGCATCGGCATAGGCGGCCATCGGCTGCGCAGTACGGAAATCGCGGGTCAGGGCCTGCGCGTACCTGCGGGCCAGCCGCTGTGCCGCAGTGTCCTTGGGCGTCTCGGCGGCGCCCTTCTCGATCTGGCGGTGCAGCCAGATACCGAGCAGACGCACCCGCGCTTCAAGGCTGTCCTGCATCAGCGCCCGTTTCTGGGTCAGCTCGCGGTGCATGGCGTCGATCTCGCCGGTCAGCTCGGCCTGGGCAAAGCTGTCGCGGATCCGTAGCAGCATTGGGGTCTCCGGCTCTTTCGGGGCAAGCCCGGTGGGCGCATGCACGAACAGCGCCTGCGTGCCCGGCTGGAGGTCGATGGCGAACAATGTGCCCGCCGGCAGCCACAGTGCCTGGTGCATCGACACGCCGCGCAGCACACCCGCCACCATCACCCGGCCCTGGCCCTTGGTGATCCACAACAGCGTGCTGTCCTCGCGGTCGTGGGCAAGCTGGTAGCGCCACGGCGCGCCCTGCAGCTCCAGCATGAAGGACCCGCACCGCACCGGGCCGCGCGTCCGCTCGGGGGCGGGCGGCATCGGGTTCTTCAGGAAACCGGGGCGGTTCATGCGTTCAGGTCCTCCGGGGTGACATGCGGCCAGTCGGACATACGCGATTTGAACCACGTGCGCTGCCGCTTGGCAAACTGCCGTGTGAGGATCGTCGCCCGCTCGATCGCATCGTCGAGTGTCATCTGCCCCCGAAGGTGGGCGATCAGCTCGGCCGCACCGATGGCCTTGGCAGAGGGCAGGGCAGGCGACCAAGTGTCGAGGTTCTCGCGCGCTTCCTCCAGCGCGCCATCCCGGACCATCTGCCGGAAACGGCGCTCGATCCGCGGGGTCAGCCAGTCCTTCGGCGCGTCGAAGAGGAAGGGCTGCGCCCGCGTGACCGGCAGGAGAGGCGCCGGGGTCTCTGCCTGCCACGCGGTGATTCCCTTTCCGGTGGCGCGCAGCACCTCCCACGCCCGCTGGACGCGCATGGGGTTCCTGAGGTCGATGACAGCGGCGGTGGGCGCGTCCAACTGGTCGACAAGCGCCGAGAGACCACGTGTCATTCGCATGTCGTCGCCCTCTGCCCGGACAGCGGCGGGCACGTCGGGGATCCGGGCCAAGCCCTCGGTCAGCGCGGTGAAGTAGAGCCCCGTGCCGCCGGTGATGATCGGCCTCTCGCCCTTCAGCAGCGGCGCCAGATCGCGCAGCCAGTCGCCCACGGAATAGGCCCGCGTGCCGGGAACGTGACCATATAGCAGGTGCGACGCGCGGGCTTCCTCCTCGGCGGAGGGGCGTGCGGTCAGCACGCGCCAGTCGGCAAACACCTGAATGGCGTCGGCATTGACGATGACACCGCCCTGCCTTGAAGCGATCTCGAGCGCCAGCGCAGACTTGCCGGATGCAGTCGGTCCCGCGATCAGCACCGGCACGTCCGGATCGAGGGCATCGAGGCGCTCGGCCAGTTTATTGGTCATGGGCATCGGCTTCGGGGTCCTCGTCGCGCCTGTTCCTGCGCTGCGGCATTGCAGTGGGCGGGCTTTTCCGCCAGAAGGTGCCCGACATTACCCCCCGGCAAATACGGAGCGCAACATGAGCGAGAGCGAGAGCGACAAGCCCGCCACAACCTACAAACGCGTCATGCTTAAGATCTCGGGGGAGGCGCTGATGGGCGATCAGGGCTACGGCCTCCATCCGCCCACCGTCGAGCGCGTCGCGCGCGAGATCAAGGCCGTGCACGACATGGGTGTCGAGATCTGCATGGTGATCGGCGGCGGCAACATCTTCCGCGGTCTCGCCGGTTCGGCGCAGGGGATGGAGCGGACCACGGCGGACTACATGGGCATGCTGGCGACGGTGATGAACGCGCTGGCCATGCAGTCGGCTCTGGAAGGACTGGGCGCCTACTGCCGGGTGATCTCGGCCATCCGGATGGACGAGGTCGCCGAACCCTATATCCGCCGCCGCGCGGTGCGGCACCTCGAGAAGAAACGGATCTGCATCTTTGCCGCCGGCACGGGCAACCCGTATTTCACCACCGATACCGCTGCGGCCCTGCGCGCGTCCGAGATGGCCTGCGAGGCGATCCTGATGGGCAAGAACGTCGACGGCATCTACGACTGCGATCCGAAGAACAATCCCGATGCGAAGCGCTACGACGAGGTCACCTACGACGACGTGCTGCGCAACAACCTGAAGGTCATGGATGCCTCGGCCATCGCGCTGACCCGCGACAACAAGATGCCGCTCCTGGTGTTCTCCCTCAACGAGCCGGGCGGCTTCCGGGGAATCATGGCGGGCGAAGGCACCTACACGCGCGTCATTCCCTGATCCCGGAGGTCAGACTGCGCCTGCCCCGAGGGGCGGGCGACCTCGGTCGCCGCGTCCCAGCCGGTGGGCGTGGCGGCCTTTCCCCGCTGCGCCCGTTGCGCCCGGGGCGGTTTGCCGAAGTGGTTCCCGTAGCTCCGCGTGAAGGCCGAAGGGGAGGCGAAACCGGTCGCCGCCGCAATCTCGGCCACCGTGAGCGTTGTTTCGTCGACCAGCTGCGCGGCACGCCTCAGGCGCAGGTCCAGGTAGACCTCTGCCGGCGTCCTGCCCAGGGCCTTGCGGCAGCGCAGGCGCAGGCGTTTCAGGCTCATGTCCAGTTCGGCGGCGATGCGCGGCAGCGGCAGGGGCGCGTCCAAGTGCGCCGCCATCAGGGCCGTCATGCGGGTCATCAACGGATCGCCTTGGCCCGCGCGCGCCGCCAGCGCCTGTGCCCGGCTGGTTTCAGCGATATGGCCGTGGCCTAACGCCGCTCCGGTGCGGGCCGCCAGGGCCGGGCCGTGGCTGCGGGCGATCCAGTCGAGCATCGCCTCCGCTGTCGCCAGACCGCCCGAAGACGTCAGCCGTTGCCGGTCGAACGCATGTGTCCGTTCCGACAGGGCGATGTGCGGATAGGTCCGGTCGGGATCCGGCGGCAGCACAGCCTCCCGTCCGTCGAGCAGCCCCAACCGCGCGAGTATCAGCGCGCCCTGGTCCAGACCGGCCAGTGTCGCGCCCGCCGCCTCCGCCCTCGCAAGGAAGCCGCGCAGGCCCATGGGCAGGTGATCGAGCGGGTGGGGCCCGGCACAAAGCACCACGAGGTCGAAACCCTGCGCCCCCTCCCAATCCTGTGCCTCTGCCGCGATGCGCATTCCGTCCGATGCGGCGACGTCCGCGCCGGTCACGGTACGGATGCGGCAGGAAAACAGCGGCTGTCCGGCGATGCGGTTGGCAAGCTCCAGCACCTCGCGGATCAGGACGAACCCCAGAATGGGGAACTGCGGGAAGAGGATCAGGCAGACATGCATGGCGGTTCCGGCAGCGGTTCCCAAAAGGCACGAGGCAGGGCGTTTCCTGCACGGTTTCGGTCGGTGCGGGGCGGACGGCGCCGCAAATCCATGTCTTGCACGCGGGGCGTTAAGGAAGGATGAGGACACCCGGAGACAGGTCGCAGCCACGCGGACCCGGCAAGAGACATTGATCTGCGCGCGGTGACGTAATAAGCCTGCGCACCGACAAAGGCTCAGCGAAGCGAGGCAAGACGCTCATGTCCGACGAATTCGAACTCGACACCGATGATCTCACCCGGCGCATGGAAGGGGCCATGGGCTCGCTGAGGACGGAATTCGCCTCGCTCCGCACCGGGCGCGCCTCCGGTTCGATGCTTGAGCCGATCATGGTCGACGCCTATGGCGCAATGACCCCGATCAACCAGGTCGGCACCGTGAACGTGCCGGAGCCGCGCATGGTCACGATCAACGTCTGGGACAAGTCGCTGGTCGGCAAGGTCGAGAAGGCGATCCGCGAGTCGGGGCTTGGCATCAACCCGCAGCTGAACGGCACGATCATCATGCTGCCGATCCCGGAACTCAACGAGGAGCGCCGCCGCGAACTGAGCAAGGTCGCCGGCCAGTATGCCGAGCACGCCCGCGTCGCTATCCGCAACGTCCGCCGCGACGGCATGGACCAGATCAAGAAGCACAAGGACGACATGTCCGAGGACGACGCCAAGCTCTGGGAAAGCGAAGTGCAGGAGCTGACCGACAGCTACATCAAGAAGGTCGACGCCGCGCTTGAGAACAAGCAGGAAGAGATCATGCAGGTCTGATCCCTGCGTGACTGATTGGGACGACAGGGGCGGGCGACCGCCCCTTTTTTCATGTCGCGCTTGCCCAAACCGTGTGCGCTGAGGGCGCCGGTCGCATGGCCGAAGTTGCGTTGAACGGGCCGGGCGGTACTGCCGTGCAACGTGCGCAGCACCTGCTGAAACCCTGCACGACTATCTCTTTGGCAAGGGCCGGGGGATCGGCTATGAAACCCGCAGACGTGGCCGATGCCTAAGAAGGAGCCTTGAATGAGCCGTGACGAAAGCCAGTCCCATGGTCCGCGACACGTGGCGATCATCATGGACGGCAACGGCCGCTGGGCGACCATGCGTGGCAGACCGCGCCTGTTCGGCCACCACGCCGGCGCCCGCCGCGTCCGCGAGATCGTCGAGGCCTGTCCGGCGGCCGGCGTCGACTACCTGACGATCTTCGCCTTCTCGACGGAGAACTGGCGCCGCACGCAGGTCGAGGTGGCCGGGCTCATGAGCCTCTTCCGGCGTTACATCATGAAAGAGATGCAGGCCTTCGTGAAGGAGAACGTCCGCGTCCGCTTCATCGGCGACCGGCCGCGGCTGGACGCGAAACTGCGCGGCCTGATGGACGAGGCGGAGGCGATCACCGGCCATTGCACTGGCACCAACCTGACGATCGCGCTGAACTACGGTGGCCGGGACGAGGTTGCGCGCGCCGTCAAGCGGCTGGCGGAGGACGTCGCCGCGGGTAGACTGCGGTCCGAGGATGTGACGGAAGAGACCCTGCCGCGCTACCTCGACACCCGCGTTCTGCCGGATCCGGACCTCGTGATCCGCACCAGCGGCGAGGCGCGAATTTCCAACTTCCTGCTCTGGCAATCGGCCTATGCCGAGTACGAATTCGTCGACACCCTGTGGCCCGATTTCACGCCCGAGGAATTTGCCCGTCTGTGTGGCGCCTACGGTCGGCGCGACCGCCGGTACGGGGCCGTGAAGGCATGAGTGCACACCGCTGGGACGACCTGAAAGTGCGGCTGGCCTCTGCCGTCGTGATGATCGCCGTTGGCGTGATCGCCGTCTGGGCCGGGGGCTGGGTGTTCCACGTCCTGATCGCGGTGGCCTCGGGGGTGATGGTCTGGGAACTTGTCTGCCTGCTCGATACCGGGCGGACGAAATCGCAGTACATCCTCGGCGCCGCGACCTTCCTGGTGGCGCTGGCCGCCAACGTGATTCCACCGTCCTTTGCCCTGCCGCTGCTGATGGCGCCGGCCATGCTGGGCTTCACCCGGATGGAGCAGGGGGGCACCCGGTACGCCGTCTTCGCGACGCTGATCCTGTTCGCGGGCTACGGGATGATGGACCTGCGGGACGAGCTGGGCCTTGTCTGGATGCTCTGGCTGATCACCGTGGTCGTGGTCACGGACGTCTTCGGCTACTTCGCGGGACGCGCCATCGGCGGGCCGAAGTTCTGGCCGAAGGTGTCACCGAAGAAGACATGGTCCGGGACGGTCGCGGGCTGGATCGCCGCCGCGGCGGTGGGCGCCTTCTTTGCGTGGTTCGCCGGGGCGGGCATCGGGCTGATGGGGATTTCCATCGCGCTCAGCATGGCCAGCCAGATCGGCGACATTGCGGAAAGCGCGCTGAAACGGAAGGCGGGGGTGAAGGATTCCTCTTCGCTGATCCCGGGACACGGCGGGCTTCTGGACCGGTTCGACGGGATGCTGGGGGCAGCGGTCTTCCTTGTGTTCGCCGACCAGTTGGTGGCATTCCCGCCCGGCATTGGCTGACCGGGCAGGCGGAGGAGGTTTCATGCGGCGTGTATCCGTGTTCGGGGCCACGGGGTCCATCGGACAGAATACGCTCGACCTGATCGGTCGTGATCCGTCTTCCTATCGGGTGGTCGCGCTGACCGGCGGCCGCAACGTCGCGCAACTGGCCGCCGATGCCGTGCGCCTGCGGGCCGAGGTCGCGGTGGTTGCGGACGAGGCGCTGCTTCCGGACCTGCGCGCGGCTTTGGCAGGCTCCGGGGTCGAGGCCGGGGCAGGGCGCCACGCTCTGCTGGAGGCCGCCGACAGGCCCGCCGACTGGGTGATGTCCGCCATCGTGGGGGCCGCCGGGCTGGAACCGGGCCTGCGCGCGCTGAGGCAGGGGGCCACGCTGGCATTGGCCAACAAGGAAAGCATGGTCTGCGCCGGGCGCCTGATGCTGCGCGAGGCCGCGGCACACGGCGGACGCCTGCTGCCGGTGGATTCAGAGCATTCGGCGGTCTTCCAGGCCCTCATCGGAGAGGACATGGCCGCGGTCGAGCGTGTCATCATCACGGCCTCGGGCGGCGCCTTCCGCGACTGGCCGCTGGACCGGCTGGACGAGGCCACGCCCGAGCAGGCCGCGACCCATCCCAACTGGGCGATGGGGCAGCGGATCACCATCGACAGCGCGTCGATGTTCAACAAGGCGCTGGAACTGATCGAGACGCGGGAGTTCTTCGGCCTCGACCCGGCGATGATCGAAACCGTCGTGCATCCCGAGAGCATGATCCACGCGCTGGTGGGTTTCAACGACGGTGCGCTTATGGCCCACGTCGGTCCGCCCGACATGCGCCATGCCATCGGTTTTGCCCTGCACTGGCCCGAACGACGGTCGCTTCCGGTCGAACGTCTCGATCTTGTGAAGCTCGGTCAGATGACCTTCCGTACCGCCTGCGAGACCCGCTGGCCCGCGCTGCGGCTGGCGCGCGAGGTCATGGACGCAGGCGGCCTTTCGGGCGCTGTTTTCAACGCCGCAAAGGAAGTTGCGCTCGACGCCTTCATTGACGGACGCATAAGGTTCACGCGCATGGCGGGCGTGGTCGAGGATGTGCTCACCCGTGTTTCGTCGCAGCCGGGCCTTATTGATGACGACTTTGACCTTGATATGGTGGTCGAAGCCGACCATCTCGCACGGGTAGCGGCGGGTGATATCATTGACAGCAGTACCTAGAAAGGGCGCGTTTTGGACCTGACGACACTGACCTCGACATTCGGCGGCTTTCTCTGGACGGCCCTGTTCTTCATCGTGGCCCTGTCGGTCATCATCGCGATCCATGAATACGGCCATTACATCGTCGGCAAGAAATCCGGGATCTTCCCTGAAGTGTTCAGCCTCGGCTTCGGCCCGGTGCTGTGGTCCAGGACGGACCGCGACGGGACGAAGTGGCAGCTGGCCGCGATCCCCTTCGGCGGCTACGTGAAGTTCCGCGGCGACGGCAACGCCTCTGGCGCCATCGCCGAAGAGGGCGCCATGGACGGCCTCGACGATGCGGAGAAACGCTCCACCATGATCGGCGCGCCGCTTTGGGCGCGGGCGGCGACGGTGGCGGCCGGGCCGTTCTTCAACTTCGCCCTGTCGATCCTGATCTTCACCTGCATCTTCCTGTTCCGCGGCGAGATCACCGAACCGCTGACAGTGGGCGAGCTGCGCCCGCTGCCGGTCCAGCAGGAACTGATGGAAGGCGACGTCTTGGTCGCCATCGAAGGGCAGGCGCCCCCGGGATCGGACGAGGCGCTGGCCTACGAGGCCTTCATGAAGGCGCTGCCGCATGAACCGACGCTGGACTACACGGTGGTCCGCGACGGCACGGAAATCGACGTCTCAGGCCCCTACGTCTACCCGCCGCTCGCCACGCAGATCGCGCCGCGGTCTGCCGCGGGCGACGCCGGGATGGAACCGGGCGACGTCATCATCGCCGTCGACGGGGAGGAAATTTTCGCCTTCGACCAGCTGAAGGAAAAGGTCGAAGGCTCCGAAGGCGCGACGCTGGCCCTGACCGTCTGGCGCGACGGCGAGACGCTGGACCTCGACCTGACGCCCAAGCGGGTGGACGAACCGCAGGCGGAGGGCGGCTTCAAGACGTACTACCGCATCGGCATCGTCGGCGGCGTGGCGTTCGAGCCCGCCACCCAGACGCCGGGCTTCGGCACCGCCGTGGCCGGCAGCGTGACCCAGGTCTGGGAGATCATGCGCGGCTCCGTCTCCGGCCTGTGGCACATGGCGTCGGGTGCGATCAGCACCTGCAACCTGTCCGGTCCCATCGGCATCGCCGAGACGGCGGGCGACATGGCAAGTCAGGGCACGACGAACTTCATCTGGCTGATCGCCGTCCTGTCGACCGCCATCGGCCTTCTGAACCTGTTCCCGATCCCGGTGCTGGATGGCGGCCACCTCGTGTTCTACGCCTACGAGGCCGTCTCCGGCCGTCCGCCGAGCGACAAGGCGCTGAAGGTGCTGATGTCCATCGGCCTGACGCTGGTGCTGGGCCTGATGGTCTTCGGTCTGACGAACGACCTGTTCTGCCCCTGATCGCAGGCGCCCGACCCGTAAAATGAAAGCGAAAGATCCCCGGCGAGGGGATCTTTCTGTTTACGGACCGGCAAAAATTTCTTCGGCGGCTGCCCAAATCCCGCCCGATTCCTAAGGCATAAGGCTTCGGTGAACACATCCGATCCAACTCTGATCGACCCAAGGACCGATTCCATGCAGCACATCCACGACGGCTACCGCAGCATGAGCCTGCTCGTGAGCATCAACTTCGACAGATTGCTGTACATCTTCACGATCGTCGCAGCCCTCTTCTTCGGAGCTTACCTCGGGACCTTCATGTACTGAAAGGCCGCTATGGCATGCCTGTCGCGGCGTGCCGGCGACACCTTCAGGAAATCCGCGTCATGGTTTTGACAAGCCAGGGCAATCCAGCTAGTGACAATCCGTGGGATGTCGAAGTGGATTGCGAGAATGGCAAAGGTCATTTCCGCGCAAGGCGCGCAAAATGATAAGAAAATTCAACGCCTGAGCGAGGTCGTTCAAGCCGTCTGCCTGTCTATGGCACTCGGGCTCGGCGCCGGGACGGTCGCGGTCATTCCGCAGGCCGCCTACGCGCAGAGTTACGCCTTCAGCAGCGTTGACATTCAGGGCAACCAGCGCGTCGAGGCAGGGACCATCCTGTCCTACGCCGGGATTGCGCGGGGCCAGCAGGTTTCCGCCGGTCAGCTCAACGACGCCTACCAGCGTATCCTCGGCTCCGGCCTGTTCGAAAGCGTCGACCTGATCCCGCAGGGCAACACCCTCGTGATCCGCGTGGTCGAGTTCCCGACGGTCAACCGCATCGCCTTCGAAGGCAACCGCCGGATCAAGGACGAGGACCTTGCGCCGATCATCCAGAGCCAGACGCGCCGGGTCTTCAACCCCCGCGTGGCGGAGCAGGACGCGCAAGCGATTTCCGAGGCTTACGTGGTGCAGGGACGGATCGCCGCCCGTGTGTCGCCCAAGGTCATCCGCCGCAGCGAGAACCGCGTCGACCTCGTGTTCGAGATCTTCGAAGGCGGCGTGTCCGAGGTCGAGCGCATCGGCTTTGTCGGCAACCAGGTCTATTCCGACCGTCGTCTGCGCCGCGTCGTCGAGACGAAGCAGGCCGGTCTCCTGCGCGCCCTCATCCGCAAGGACACCTTCATCGAGGACCGCGTGGAATTCGACCAGCAACTGCTGCGCGATTTCTACATGGCGCGCGGCTACGTCGACTTCCGCATCACAGGCACCAACGCCGAGCTGGCGCGGGAGCGTGACGGCTTCTTCGTGACCTTCAACGTCGAGGAAGGCCAGCAGTTCAGGGTCGGTGCCGTCACCGTCAACTCCGATCTGCCGGACGTCGACACCGAACTCTTTCAGCGGGCAGTGAAGCTGCGCTCGGGCGTGGTCTATTCGCCGATGCGCGTCGAGAGCGAGATCGCCCGGCTGGAACGGCTTGCTATCCGCGAAGGTCTGAACTTCGTCCGCGTCGATCCGCAGATCAGCCGCAACGATCGCGACCTGACGCTGGACGTGTCCTTCAACCTCGTGCGCGGCGACCGCATCTTCGTCGAGCGTATCGACATCGAAGGCAACACCACCACGATGGACCGTGTTGTGCGCCGCCAGTTCGACACCGTCGAGGGCGACCCGTTCAACCCGCGCGCCATCCGGGAAAGCGCCGAACGCATCCGCGCGCTCGGCTTCTTCTCGAACGTGGACGTGGACGCGCGCGAAGGCTCCACCCCGCAGCAGGTCATCATCGACGTCGACGTCGAGGAACAGCCGACCGGCTCGCTGTCCTTCGGTGCGAACTACTCGTCGACCAACGGTTTTGGCGCGGCGATCTCCTTCTCGGAGCGCAACTTCCTCGGCCGCGGCCAAACGCTCGGGTTCACGATCAACACGGCTTCTTCGTCCAAGAGCTACGGCTTCAACTTCGTCGAACCGGCGGTGTTCGGCCAGGACCTCGCATTCGGGCTCAACCTCAACTACTCGGAGACCGACAAGCTTGGCGGCGACTACGACACCACGTCGGGCATCTTCCAGCCGTCGCTGTCCTTCCCGGTCTCTGACAACGGCCGTCTTTCCTTGCGCTACACCGCGAAGCTGACCGACGTCAGCAGTTCCGGCGCGATCGAAGGCGGTGTGATTGACACCGAATCCGAGGAGGGCCAGCGCATCGACAGCTCGCTCGGCTACACCTACAGCTGGGACACGCGGCGCGCGGGCCTCGATCCGAAGAACACCTACCTGTTTGAATTCAGCCAGGACTTCGGCGGCGTCGGTGGCGACACCACCTTCGTCAAGACCGGCGTGAAGGCGATTGCCCAGACCAAGGTCATGTCCGAGGAAGTCACCCTCCGGGCCAGCATCGAAGGCGGTGCGCTTAACTATTCCAGCGGCGAAAGCCGCGTGACCGACCGGTTCCTGCTCAGCCCGAACCTGATGCGCGGTTTCGATTACGGCGGCATCGGCCCGCGGGAACTGGACGCGCAGGGCAACAGCGACGCACTGGGCGGCAACTTCTACGCGGTGGCCAAGTTCGAGGCGGAATTCCCCATCGGTCTGCCGGAGGAATACGGCATCTCGGGCGGCCTGTTCTACGACATCGGCTCGGTCTGGGGTGTGAACGACGAGAACAGCAACGTCGCGGGTGGCAGCATCGTTTCGGCGGACTTCGACCCCCGGCACGTGGTCGGCTTCTCGATCTTCTGGGACTCCGCGCTTGGTCCGCTCCGGCTCGACTTCTCCGAACCGATCAAGAAGGCGAAGTACGACGAAGAGAAGAACTTCAACCTGACCATCTCCACCGAATTCTGATCCCGTGGTCCGGCTCGTTCACTGGCTGCTCGTCCTGACGCTCTGCGTCGGGGCGGCGTCCGCGGGCCGGGCGCAGGACGGGGTGGAAAGCCCGGTGCTGGTGATCGACTTCGAACGCGCCTTTGCCGAGAGCGCCTTCGGTCGGCGGCTGAACGAAGAGGTGGAGCGCGAGGGCAATGCCATCGTCGCCGAGAACCGCCGGATCGAGGCGGAACTGACCGCCGAAGAACTGCGCCTGACGGAACAGCGCGCCACCATGGCGCCCGAGCAGTTCCGCGCCCTGGCCGATGCCTTCGACCAGAAAGTGCAGCGCCTGCGGGCCGAGCAGGACGCCAAGGCGGAGGCGCTGGGGTCGCGTGGCGAGGAGAGCCGGATAGAATTCCTGCAGGCCGCGCGCCCGGTTCTCGAAGGGCTGATGCGCGAGACCGGCGCTGCCGTGATCCTCGAACGGCGCTCGGTTCTGGTGGCGGTGGATTCCGTCGACATCACCGACCGGGCGATTGCGCGGATCGACGCGCAGGTGGACCCGGAGCCTGCCGACCCCCCCGAGGCGCCCGACCAGTCCCAGCCCCAGTCTCCGGAGCCGCAGGACGATGCCGTCCCGTCAGACGGCACGGCCCCCGCCCAGCCCTGACACAGCCGCCCGAGGCCCGCGCTTGCCCAGAAGGGCGCGGCTTGCTAGGGACGCTGGCAAGAGATCAACGTGAAGGCCAGACCAGATGAGCGACCTGAAATCCGCAGACATCCAGCTGATCCAGCGGATCATCCCCCACCGCTACCCGTTCCTGCTGGTGGACCGCGTGGTCGACATCGACGGCACGCAAAGCGCCACCGGCATCAAGAACGTGACGATGAACGAACCGCATTTCCAGGGCCACTTCCCCGGTCTGCCGATCATGCCCGGCGTGACCATCGTGGAGGCCATGGCCCAGACGGCGGCGGTCATGGTGGGCACCACGCTCGACATGGCCGACAAGGAGATGAAGGTCTATTTCATGTCCATCGACAAGTGCAAGTTCCGCCGCAAGGTGGTGCCCGGCGACCAGCTCCGGATGAAGCTGACCACCCTGCGCGGCAAGCCCGGTGGCAAGGTCTGGAAGTTCGGCGGCGTCGCCGAGGTCGATGGCGAAATGGCCGCCGAGGCTGAATTCACTGCCATGATGGACCTCCCGTCGTGAGCGCCTCCATCCATCCGTCGGCCGTGGTCGAAGAGGGCGCCCGCATCGGCGAAGGCGTCGTCATCGGTCCGTTCTGCCACATCGGGCCCGAGGTCGTCCTGCACGACCGGGTCGAACTGAAGAGCCACGTGGTCGTCACCGGTGCAACGGAGATCGGCGAGGAGACGGCGGTCTTCTCCTTCGCGGTGATCGGCGAGATCCCGCAGGACCTGAAGTTCAAGGGCGAGAAGACGCGCTTGGTGATCGGCAAGCGCAACCGCATCCGCGAGCATGTCACCATGAACACCGGCACCGAGGGCGGTGGCGGCGTGACCCGCGTCGGGGATGACGGGCTGTTCATGGCGGGCTGCCACGTGGCGCATGACGTCCAGGTGGGCGATCGGGTCATCATCGTCAACAATGCCGCGCTTGCGGGGCACTGTGTCATCGAGGACGACGTCATCATCGGTGGCCTGTCGGGCGTGCACCAGTGGGTGCGCATCGGCCGGGGCGCCATCATAGGCGCCGTGACCATGGTGACGAACGACGTGATCCCCTACGGCCTTGTGCAGGCGCCGCGGGGCAAGCTGGACGGGCTGAACCTCGTCGGTCTGAAACGCCGCGGGGTGAAGCGCGACGACATCACCGCGCTACGCGCCGCGTTCCAGATGCTGGCACAGGGCGAGGGCGCCTTCCAGGATCGCGCAAGGCGGCTCGGCGATGAGACGTCCAGCCAGTATGTCAAGGAAATCGTTGCGTTTATCCTGGGCGACAGCGACCGGTCGTTCCTGACCCCGGGGTGACGCCATGCTGGCGCTGATCGCCGGAAAAGGCGCCTTGCCCGGGGCGGTGGCCGCGGCGCACGGCGGGCCGGTGCGCGTCTGTGCATTAGAGCACTGCCCGCCCGACCTGCCCGTAGACCGGACCTTCCGACTGGAGACGCTGGGAAGCCTGCTGCGCTGGATGCGGCGGCAGGGCGTGACGGAGGTCTGCCTCTGCGGATCGGTTACACGCCCGCCTGTGTCGCTGGCGCGGGTGGACCTGCGGACGTGGCCGCTTGTGCCGCGCGTGCTGCGTGCGTTGCGGCGCGGCGACGATGGGGCTTTGCGCATCTTCATCGCGATCTTCGAGGCGTCGGGCTTCCGCGTCGTGGCCGCGCATGAGGCGGCGCCGGCGCTGTTGCCGCCTGTCGGCGCGTGGGGGCAAATCCCTGAGGGCGCTGCCGAACTGGCCCGACTGGGCGACGCCGTGAGCGAACGGCAGGCGGCGGAAGACCTGGGCCAGGCCTGCGTGCTGCGAGACGGAATTGTCCTTCAACGCGAAGGGGTTGAGGGGACGGACGCGATGCTTCAGGCGCTGACGGATGCAGAGGGCGGCGTGCTCTATAAGGCGCCGAAGCCCGGGCAGGACCGGCGGGCCGATCTGCCGGTGATCGGGCCGGAGACGGTGCGGCGGGCGGCGGCGGCGGGGCTGTCGGGGATCGTGATCGAGGCGCAGGGGGTCATGGTGCTGGAGCAGCCGCTTGTCAGGGCGCTGATCGAGGAGACGGGCCTGTTTCTCTGGGTTCGGGAAAGGGGCGCCTGATGCGGGTTTTCGTTACGGCCGGGGAGGCCTCCGGCGACAAGCTGGGCGCGGCTTTCATGAAGGGTTTCAGGCAGTTGTGCCCCGAAGTGGAGTTCCGCGGCATCGGCGGGCCATTGATGGAGGCCGAAGGGCTGGAGAGCCTTTTCCCGATGGACGAGATCTCGATCATGGGGATCTCGGAAATCCTGAAGGAATACAGGCACTTGAAGGCGCGTATTCGCGAAACCGCAGAGGCGGTCTTGGACTGGCGGCCGGACGTGCTGGTGACCATCGACCTGCCGGAGTTTTCGCTGCGCGTGAACCGGCTGGTGAAAAAAGCTGCGCCAGATCAAAGGGTTGTGCACTATGTTGCCCCCACGGTCTGGGCGTGGCGGCCGGGGCGCGCGAAGAAGATGGTCGGCGTGGTCGACCAGGTGCTGGCCCTGCTACCGTTCGAGCCGCCCTACATGCAAGCTGTTGGAATCGCATGCGATTTCGTCGGACACCCGGTGGTCATGGAGCCTGTTGCCACGGCGGAGGAGGCGGTGGCCTGGAAGGGCGACAGCGGCGACAAGGTGGTGCTGGTGCTGCCGGGGTCGCGGCGGTCCGAGGTGGCGCGATTGTTGCCGGTTTTTCAAGAGGTTGTGGAACGTATCGCGCGGCCCGGCCTGCGGTTTGTGCTGCCTGCCGGTCGGCAGGTCGTGGGGCCGGTGAAAGAGGCGGTAGCCGGCTGGAAGGTTCCGGTTGAAGTCATTGATCCGGAAGGAAATTCCGCGGAGAAACTGGCGGCGTTCCGGGCGGCGGACGTGGCCTTGGCGGCCTCCGGCACGGTGTCGCTGGAGCTGGCGGCCAATGCCACGCCCATGGTGATCGCCTATGACATGTCGTGGCTCAGCCGCCAGATCATCGGGCGGATGCTGCTGGTGGATACCGTGACGCTGGTCAACCTTGTGAGCGACACGCGGGATATACCTGAATTCATTGGGAAAAACTGCAAGCCTGAAGCGATTGCCAAGGCCGTGCTCGACGTGCTGGAGGCGCCGGACAGGCAGCTTCGGGCGATGGATCTGACCATGGAACGGCTGGGGCGCGACGGCGAGGAGCCGGGGTTAAGGGCGGCGCGTGCCGTGCTTAACGGACTGTGAATTAACAAGATCGGGCCGTTCCTTGAACGACCGCACGATGGTTAACGCACCGCGCGCCTACAGGATCTGGGGGTGCCGACGCACGGGCCACATAGGTAAACGAATGGTAAACCGTCGTTCCGGGCAGGTTTAACGGTTTTGAAAGGGGTGAACCGGCCGGTTCGACCCCTCCAACCGGCCGGTTGTTAATACTTGCGATTTCAACGCCTTGTTAAGGTTAACGCTTTGCCGGACGGCACGCTCTGGCCGGGCGTCAGGTGGCCTCCGAACCGACGGCTGTGCCGCCCGGTGGACGCGTGTTTCAAAGATCAGGCGGTGCACCGTTCACGGGTGAGGGACGGCGCGGTCGCTTGTGCCCGGCGCTGGCCGACACGCGGATGCCTGCCACAACCTCCGACCCTCAGTGGTGCAGGACGATGTTGAACCCCTCGTTCGGAGAGGGCGGCACGAAGTGGCTGGAGATTTGCCGGAACTGCTCATCGGTGACCGCGAAGGGATGATCGCCCTGCGCGTTGCGGGCGTGCAGGCGCGCCAGGCAAACCTCGTCGGGCACATCGAGGACATGCAGGACATGAGAGGCGCCTGCCTGTTCGAAGATGCCGCGCATCCAGTTGCGGGCGTCCACGGTGTTCGCCTGAAAGTCGAGAACGACGGAGACACCTGCCTGCAGCACCGACGCGATGTGCGGCGCCATGACCTTGTGAAGCTTCGCCGTGCATCGGACGTAATCGGCGAGGGAGGTCATCTCGTCGCCGAAGAGCGTCTTCAGCCAGTCGTCCTCTGCGATGACGATGGTGGCCGGTTCCTGTCCGAGGGTGGCGGTCAGCGTCGATTTGCCGGAGGCGATCTTGCCGCAGATCATGTGCAGGGTGGGTGTCTTTTGGGTCATGGGGTCTTCCGGGGCAGTTCATCGGGTCGTGCGGGGATTTGTCGGTGACGACACATGCGACCTGACCTGACGGAATGCAACAGGGGGAGGCGTTTGTGGCGCCGACAGGAAAAGGCCCCCGCCGGTTGTGGCGGGGGCCTTTGTGGTTGGTGCGTTGATAAGGTTGGTGCGTTGATAACGCACCCTACGGTGGTGCCTTTACAGCAGGCCCTTGGCCGCTTCGGTCACCGCCTCGGGGGTGATGCCGAACTTCTCGTAGAGCGTCTCGTAAGGGGCGGATGCGCCGAAGCCGGTCATGCCGACGAAGGCGCCCTTGTCACGCTTGCCGCGCTCGGAGAACAGCCACTTGTCCCAGCCGAAGCCCACGGCGGCCTCGACCGCGACGCGCACCGGACCTGCGGGCAGGACCTTGCGGCGGTAGGCCTCGTCCTGCGCCTCGAAGAGTTCCCAGCAGGGCATGGAGACGACGCGGGTGCCGATGCCCTCGGCCTGCAGCGCGTCGCGGGCGGCCATGGCGATGGCGACCTCGGAGCCGGTGGCCATCAGGATGACCTGGCGCTTGCCCTCGGCGTCGGCCAGCACGTAGGCGCCTTTCTCCGACAGGTTGGCGGTCTTGTGCTCGGTCCGGACGGTGGGCAGGTTCTGGCGGGTCAGCGACAGCACGGAGGGCGTCGCCTTCTGCGTCAGGGCGATTTCCCAGGCCTCGGCGGTTTCCACCGCGTCGGCGGGGCGGAAGACCAGCGTGTTCGGCGTGGCGCGGGAAATGGCCAGATGCTCGACCGGCTGGTGGGTCGGGCCGTCTTCACCGAGGCCGATGGAATCGTGGGTCATCACGAAGATGGTCGGGGTCTTCATCAGCGCGGCGAGGCGCATGGCCGGCCGGGCGTAGTCGGTGAAGGCCATGAAGGTGCCGCCGTAGGGACGCAGGCCGCCGTGCAGGCCGATGCCGTTCATCGCCGAGGACATGCCGTGTTCCCGGATGCCCCAGTAGACGTAGCGGCCCTTGCGGTTGTCGGTGTCGAACTTGCCGAGATCGCCGGTCAGCGTGTTGTTGGAGCCGGTGAGATCGGCCGAGCCGCCGATGGTTTCCGGCATGATCGGGTTGATGACCTCGAGCGCCATCTCGGACGCCTTGCGGGTGGCGACCTTGGGCTGGGTTTCGGAGATCTGCTTTTTCAGCGCCTTGATGGTGGCGGAGAGCTTCTTCGGCGCGTCGCCGGCGATGACGCGGGCGAATTCCTTCTGGCGGGAGTCGGAGGCGGCGGCGAGGCGCGCTTCCCATTCCGTGCGGTCGGCTGCGCCGCGGGAGCCGGTGGATTCCCACCAGGATTTCACTTCGGCGGGCACTTCGAACGGGCCGGTGTGCCAGCCCCAGGCTTCCTTGGCGGCGATGTTCTGTTCGTTGTTGGTCAGCGCGCCGTGGCCCTTGGAGGTGTCCTGCGCGGCGTGGCCGAGGGCGATGTGCGTCTTGCAGGCGATCATCGAGGGCTGGTCGGAGGCCTTGGCGGCGGCGATCGCGGCGTCGATGGCGGCGGGATCGTGGCCGTCGATCTCCTGCACGTGCCAGCCGGCGGACTTGAAGCGCGCCACCTGGTCGGTGCGGTCCGAGAGCGAGACCTTGCCGTCGATGGTGATGTCGTTGTTGTCCCAGAAGACGACGAGCTTCGACAGGGCGTAGCGGCCGGCGAGGGTGATCGCCTCCTGGCTGACGCCTTCCATCAGGCAGCCGTCACCGGCGATGACGTAGGTGTGGTGGTCGACCAGCTTCTTGCCGAAGCGGGCGCGGAGCATCTCCTCGGCCATGGCGAAACCGACGGAGTTGGCGATGCCCTGGCCGAGCGGGCCGGTGGTGGTCTCGACCGCCTTCAGCAGGAAGTTCTCCGGGTGGCCGGCGGTCTTGGCGCCCCACTGGCGGAAGTTCTGGAGCTGGTCGAGCGTGACCTCCGGATCGCCGCAGAGGTAGAGCAGCGAGTAGATCAGCATGGAGCCGTGACCGGCGGACAGGATGAAGCGGTCGCGGTCGGGCCACTCGGGGTTGGCGGCGTCGAACTTCAGGTGGTTGCCGAAGAGCACGGTGGCAACGTCGGCCATGCCGATGGGCATGCCGGAGTGGCCGGAGTTGGCGTTGGCCACACCGTCGAGGGCCAGCGCGCGGATCGCGGTTGCGCGCATCCAGTGGTCGGGATTGGCGTTGCGAAGCTCTGAAATGTCCACCGTGAGGTTCCTTGCGTTGCAGCGTTTCGCGCTGAATAGCAGCCGCGGGGCAAATGGCAAGGTCGCGGCCCGGCGGGCCGCGGGCAGGCGGATGAAAACCGCCGTCCAAGTGCTTGGGAAGGCGTTGGTAAACAGGGGGGCGCATTTTCCTTTTGCGCTTGCTAGACTTCCTCCAAAGGGTCGAGGGGCGATTCGCGATGCGGTTGTCCCGGCACAAGACCCGAAAGACGGGACGGCCCGGCATACGGGCGAGGAAACGGGGGCGAGAGGGCAGATGACCCAGATCGACGAGTTGCAGACGCGCCTGTCGCGCGCGCTGGATCGGATTGGCCAGCGGCTGGAGGCCCACACGCCCGGGCCGGACGGCGGAGAGCTGGAGGCCTTGACGGCGAAACTGGCGGCGGCGGAGTCCGCGCTGGCGGAGGCCGAGGAACGGGCCGCCGCGGCGGCGGAAGCGACGGAGGCCGAGCGCGCCTCGGCCATCGAGGCGGCGCGGCTGGACATGGCGGAGGAACATGCCTCGGCGCTGGCCACCCTGAGGGGCGAGGCCGCGGCGGAGCAGGAACTGGCAGTTGCCCAGGCTCTGGAGAAGGCGGCGGAGGAGCGCGACGCGGTCATCGCCGCCGTGCGCGCCGAGGCCGAGGCGGCGGTCGCCGCGGCAGGCGCGGGGTCTTCGGACGACAGCGCGGTTGGGGGCGAGGGCGCCGATCTGAGCGAGATCGAGGGCGAACTGACGGCGCTGCGCGAGGCGCTGGACGACGAGAAGGTTGCCAATGCCCAGCTCGAGGAGCGGATGCGCCACCTGAAGGCGCGGCTGGCCGAGGCGGAAGCCGGAGCCGGGGCCTCGGGCGAGGCGGCGGGTGTCCCTGCGGAACTGATCGAGGGGCTGGACGCGGAAGTGCAGCGCCTGCGCGCGGCCAACGCCGCCCTGTCGGAGAGCAACGCGGCCCTCAGGGCCGCCAATGCGCAGGGCGTCGGCGATGCCTCGCTCATCAACGATGCGATGAAGGCGGAACTGGACGGGTTGCGCGCGGCGCGCGCGGTCGACGCGGCCGAGACCGAGGCGCTGATCGCGACCCTCGGGCCGCTTCTCGAGGCCGCCGGAACGGACGGACAGGAGGCCAAGTCATGAGCCAGGTCGAAGTGGAGATCGGGATCGGCGGGCGCACCTTCGAGGTGGCCTGCCAGGACGGCGAACAGCAGTTCCTGCTGTCGGCGGCGGCGCTTCTGGATGCGGAGGCGCAGGTGCTGGTGCAGCAGATCGGGCGCATCCCCGAGACGCGAATGCTGTTGATGGCCGGTCTGATGCTGGCGGACAAGACCGCCGGTCTGGAAGAGAAGCTGCGCGATGCCGAAGAGCAGCTTGGCGCCATGAAGGCGGAGATCGCCGAGCTGAAGGGGCGGCCCGCGCCCGCGCCCGAGAAGGTCGAGGTGGCGGTGATCCCCTCGGACGTGACGGATGCGCTGGCAGAGCTGGCGGCGCGGGCGGAATCGCTGGCCGAGACGGCGGACGAGAAGCTGGGCGCCTGAGAAGGCCGCGCGGCCGGGCAGGGCGGGTGGCCAACCCGGCTGCGCCGGAACGCCCACCCTACGGCATGTGGCGCCTCAGGCGGCGGCCCTGAGCCGGTCCGCGAGACTGTTCCCGAGGGAAATGAACGCGCGCAGCTGCTCCGGCTTGCGGATGAGGCCGGTCTGGCGCAGGGCGAAGCCTTGCGTGTCGCGGATTGCCATGGGCTGCTGCGCGGGATTGCGCCCCTGACGCGCGGCGGCGAGGTCCGGCGCGTCGCGGACCGGGGCGAGCGCGGTTTCGGCGCCGGGCGTGGCGAGCAGCGTTCCGGGGCCCGTGCCCGGGGCGGCCTGAAGGCGGGCCATGTCCTCGCCCAGCGGCCCGAGGAATTTCATGAGGATCATGCGGCCCACGCCGCCGGTGCTGCCGAGCGCGCTTTCCATGCGGATGCGGGCGCCGTCGGGCATGTCCGGTCCCAGCACGGCCAGCCCTTCGGGCAGCGCGAGGTCGGGCGCGGTGAAGCGGGTCCAGCGGGTGGTGCCGGATGACCCGCCCGGGGTGGAATGGCTCAGGCTGTAGAGCGTGAGGGTCCAGCCTTCGGCGGGGTGCGAGATGTCGATCTTCATGCCGTTGCGGCCGGAGGCGGTGGCCTCCTCGATCTGCCAGCCTTCGGTGGATGCAAGGTGGCGGAGTTCGGCGCGCCACCTGCGGTTCTGGCGGAAGGCTGCGAAGACGATCATGGCGCCTGCAAGGGACGCAATGATGAGGAACGCGGCGGCGGACACGGTGCCCATGGTCAAAGTCCTGTCGGAAAAATGTATGGTCTCAAATGGCAAAGGGCGGCCCGGTGCGGGGCCGCCCTTCGATCTGCAGCAAGTCCTGCGGGCACTGTCAGGAGCCCGGCGCCGGGATCGGCTCAGGCGTTGGCTTCGCGGATCTTGTCGGCGGCGTCCTTGTTGAAGGAGATGCCGTTCTGGTCGAACAGGCCGTCGAGTTCGCCGGACAGCGTCATCTCGGTGATGATGTCGCAGCCGCCGACGAATTCGCCCTTCACGTAGAGCTGCGGGATGGTCGGCCAGTCGGAGTAATCCTTGATGCCCTGGCGGATGGCGTCGTCGGTCAGGACGTTCACGTCCTGGAATTCGACCCCCATGTAGTTCAGCACGCCCGCCACGCGGGAGGAGAAGCCGCATTGCGGCATCGCCTTGGTGCCCTTCATGAAGAGCACCACGTCGTTGGATTTCACGGTTTCCTCGATGCGGGTCTTGGCGTCGGTCGTCTCGGTCATGTCGTTCTCCGTTGTCGGGCGCGCGCCGGGCGGGGCGGGCCGGGATGTGCGTGGCCCGCGAGGGGCCGGGCGGGTCAGTCGGGGGCCCGGGTGGTCAGGGCGAGGGCGTGCAGTTCGCCGGAGGGGCCGTCCATCTTGCCCTTGAGCGCGGCGTAGACGGCGCGCTGCTGCTGGACGCGGTTCATGCCGCGGAAGCTCTCGTCGACCACCATCGCGGACATGTGCACGCCGTCGTCACCCTCGACGACGATCTTGGCGTCCGGAAAGGATTGGCGCAGAAGGTCCTCGAGGTCCTGGGCATGGATGGGCATATGGGGCTCCGCTCTGGTGTCTCTGGTGGGTCCGGCTGTTTCCGGGGGCTTTTGTCAGGAATCTAGACCGCCCGGTGGGGCTGTGCAAGGGCAGGTGGCACGGCCCTGCGGCCGACGAGAGGCGCTGCCTCTCGTGCTCTCCGAGGTATTTCCGTCCAGGTGAAGCGGGTGGGGGCGGAGCCTCAGGCCGCGAGGGCGCACCAGACCGGGACGTGGTCGGAGGGCTTCTCGGCGGCGCGGACGTCCTTTTCGATCCAGCAGTCCTCGAGCAGGTCGGCGGCCTGCGGGGTCAGGAGCATGTGGTCGATGCGGATGCCGTTGTTCCGTTCCCAGGAATTGGCCTGGTAATCCCAGAAGGAATAGTGGCCCGGGCCTTGGGTGCGGGCGCGGAAGGCTTCGGTGAAACCGAGGTTGAGGATGCGGCGGAAGGCCTGCCGGGTCTGCGGCAGGAAGAGCGCGTCGTCCTTCCAGGCGTCGGGCCGGGCCGCGTCCTCGGCCTGCGGGATGACGTTGTAGTCGCCGGCCATGACCGCGGGCATCTCGGCGGCGAGGAGTTCCTCGGCGCGGGTGTGCAGGCGGTCCATCCATGCAAGCTTGTAGTCGTATTTCGGGCCGGGGGCGGGGTTGCCGTTGGGCAGGTAGAGGCCGCAGAGGCGCACGGCGGTGGCGTCGCCCATCACCGTCGCCTCGATCCAGCGGGCCTGTTCGTCCTCCGGGTCGCCGGGCAGGCCGCGCGTCACGTCCTCCAGCGGCAGTTTCGACAGGATGGCAACACCGTTGAACCCTTTCTGTCCGTGGGTCTCGACGACGTAGCCCATGTCCTCGAAATGCTCCCTGGGGAAATTTTCGTCCACAGACTTGATTTCCTGCGCCAGCACGACGTCGGGGTTTGCAGATTGGAGCCAGTCGGAAAGGGCCCCGATGCGGGCCTTGATGCCGTTTATGTTGAATGTCGCGATTTTCATTCGATCCCCCGATTTTGATTCAGGTGGACCGTGGATCGTGTCGAAGGTCAAGCGCGGGGATTTCAGGAGTGAGAAAAGGGGTGACGCCAAAGAGAGTTAAGTGATGTTGATCAACGTCATTTTTCTGATATTTTGTGTCGCGTAGCGGCAGGGGTGTTCAACTTTGGGTTGCGCTCTGCTATTTAACTCAACCGAGTATCCCCTCATCTCGAATCGCCTTTCCCGACTTTGCAAACCTGCAAAGTTGCGTTGCGTGGCGTCGATTCCACTTTTCCACAAGTTTTGTCGGTCTGGGGATAAGTCCTATTGTTTCGCGTTCAGAGACAGATGTTTCCACCGGTCCCTGTGGATAAACAATTGATTAAACAACCTTAACAGGAATTAACTTTTCTGCAAACGCTTTTTGCGGGCAGCGTTAGGGGGTCAACAACGCACTTCCCACAACGGAGAACGACAATGTCCGCACTCATCAAAACCCAGGCTTCTGAAGAAATCGTTTCCAGCGTCGAAACGAGCGCCTTCTCCGGCGATTCGGTCGAAATGTTCACCTCCTGGTCCGGCCCGGCGGCTGGCGACATCGACACCGGCGACGCGGTCGAAGCTTTCACCTCCTGGTCCGGCCCGACCCGCGGCGACCTGCGTGACGGTTCCGCAGTCGAGATGTTCACCTCCTGGTCCTGCCCGGTGACCGGTTCCGCAGCCCAGGGCGACAACGTCGAGGCGTTCACCTCGTGGTCCGGCCCGGTCCGCGGCGACAAGATTTCCGGCGACAACGTCGAAGCCTTCACCTCGTGGTCCGGCCCGGCGGCTGGCGACAAGATCTCCGGCGACAACGTCGAAGCGTTCACCTCGTGGTCCGGCCCGGCGGCTGGCGACAAGATCTCCGGCGACAACGTCGAGGCGTTCACCTCGTGGTCCGGCCCGGCGGCAGGCGACAAGATCTCCGGCGACAATGTCGAGGCGTTCACCTCGTGGTCCGGCCCGGCGGCTGGCGACAAGATTTCCGGCGACAGCGTCGAGGCGTTCACCTCGTGGTCCGGCCCGGCAGCAGGCGACAAGATCTCCGGCGACAGCGTCGAAGCCTTCACCTCTTGGTCCGGCCCGGCGGCAGGCGACCGTGTGTCCGGCGACAACGTCGAGGCTTTCACCTCGTGGTCCGGCCCGGCTGCCGGTGAGCGCGAAGCAGGCGATGCCGTCGAAGCCTTCACCAGCTGGTCCGTCAAGGCCTGAGCCGCGACCGAGAACCTGCGAACCCGGGCGGGGCGCGAAGCTCTGCCAACGACAGAGGAGAAGACCAAATGCAAAATGTCATCCAACTGACCGTCCCGTCCCGGATTGCGCCTCTGGAAGCGCGGATCACCGCGCTTCTGGGCTCCTTCGCCGATCATCGCCGCACAGGTGACGACGTGTTCTGGCTGAAGGAAAACGCGGAACTCCTGAACATCCTGGAGTGCACCGGCCAGCCCGTCACGGCAGAGGCACTGAGCGTGCACGAAGCCTTCTATCAACAGGCCGAAGACAGGCTGACATTCTTCCCACAGTACTACAGATTTCTACTGTCGCTTGCATTGGATCTTGAGGATCTCGGCTTTTCGGGGAATTCTGCTCAGCGTATGGTTGAGTTTGCCGCATCACAGCGCCTTGCCGAGGCTGAACTGTCCGATCTCCAGCGCGCCGAAGCCCGGCGCCTGATGATGCGCCGCGGGATCGATCCCGTGCGCGACGAAGGACTGGATGACCGGCTGCGCGCCTTCTGCGGACGAACCGCGACCTTCGCGCTGCCGAACAAGAAGGCGGCCTACGAGCTGACGCACATCGTCTATTACCTGTCGGAGTACGGACGGCACGATCCGCTGCTGGACGACAAGGCCATGATCAGCCTTCACTATGCCGGGCTGACCGCCTTCCTCGACCAGAACGCCGACCTGCTGGCAGAGGTCTGCATCGCGCTGGTCTATGCCGGACAGGAACCGCCGATCGCCTGGAGCGCCTGGCTGGAAGAGGAAACCGCCGCCTACAGCGTCGATCACGGCGAGGGGCTGCCGCTGAACGACGATTACCACGAGTTTCTGGTCTGCAACTGGCACCAGGCGGTGATCGGGGCGCCGGTGTTCCGCAAGCCGCTGGAAAACGAGCGGATGACCTATTCCAAGAACGGCCGCCGTTCGACCGCGCTGCGCGAGATCAGCCAGGCCATGCTGGGGATGGAACGCCGCAGCGGCGACTGGGAGCGGATGCGCACCATGATCCTGCCGGCGCTGTCGGAGACGACGCTGGAGGTGCTGACCGTGGCGAGCGAAAGCTGCGCCTTCTTCCCCGACTACTTTGCCGGTTTCGCCCGCGCAGGTGCCGCATGAAGCGCGTTTCGAAGATGACGATGGCGCTGGGTGGCGCCGGTCTGGGGGCGCTCTTGGTGGTGGTCTACACCGGCATGATGGCGGCGGCCGACGGGATCACGAAGTTCATCGCCGGGTCCTACGCCGCGCCGCAGCTTTTCGTGCTGTCCTCGCTTCTGGTCGTGGCGCTGTCGGTGGGCGGTGCGCGCATGGGCGGGCAGGGGGTCGTTGCGGGGCTTCGGGTGAAGTCGCGCACGGCCATGCTGATCCGCGCGGTGCTGACGGTGGTCGCCTCGGTGGCGTTCTTCATGGCCTTCCGGCTGCTGCCCTTTGCCGACGTCTTCCTGTTCATCGGTCTCATCCCGCTGATCGCGGCGGTGCTCTCCGGCCCGATCCTCGGCGAGACGCCGCGCCCGCTGGCCTGGGCCGCGCTGACCGTCGGCGCCTGCGGCGTGCTGTTCCTGATGCCGGGCGGTGTGTCCGGGATGCAGGCGGGCCATGCCTGGGCGCTTCTGGCCGCGGTGTCGGGGACGGGGTCGATGCTGGCCGCCCGCGTCATCGCCAAGGTCGAACGGGCGCCGCTGGCGCAGGTCTTCTGGCCGAACCTTGCGCTGATGGTGTCGATGGCGGTGGCGCTGCCCTTCGTCTGGCAGCCGATGGGCCTGACCGACCTGATGTGGGTCGCGGCCTATGCCGGGGCGCTCTTCGGGGCACGCTACGTGGTGGCCGAGGCGCTGCGCCTGCTGCCGGCCTATGTCGCCACGCCGCTGATGAACCTGCAGTTCGTCTGGATGGTCGTCATCGGTTTCGCGGCCTTCGGCGAGGTGCCGACAGCGGCCACGGTGGTCGGCGTGATGCTGGTGGTGGGCTCCGGCGCATGGCTGGTGCTGGAGGATCACGTGGGCCGGGTGCGTGCGGCGCGGATGGTTCCGGCGGAGTGACCAAGGCCCGAGCCGGGGCGGGCGCTGCCCTCCCCGGACCCCTCCCGAGGTATTTTCGCCAAGATGAAGGGATACGGACAAAGGGGCCGCGTGGCCCCTTTGTCGTCTGTCGGTGTGCCCTTGCTGGCCGCGGTCAAGGCCGCGCGTTCCCTCCTTATATATAGAGTGCGCGCGCAGCGGCCGTCCGGGCCGCATTCTCCTTATATGGAGAAGGACGTGCCGCAGCCGCAGGAGCTGGTGGCGTTCGGGTTGTCGATGGTGAAGCGCGCGCCGATCAGCTCGTCGGTGAAGTCGATCGTGGCGCCGGACAGGAACGGCAGGGAGACCGGGTCGACCACCACCTTTTCCGGCCCTTCGGCGATGACGAGATCGTCGGTCGCGGGCGCGTCGAGGCTGATGTCGTACTGGAAGCCGGAGCATCCGCCGCCCTCGACCGCCACGCGCAGGGCCTTGCCCTGGTCGGCGGCACCGATTTCGGACAGGCGGGCAAAGGCGCGTTCTGTGACTTTCGGCGGGAGCTGCATGGATCGGTCCTCGGTTGCGGTCCTTACAGACTTAAGTGCAGGCGGGCGCCGGGGCAAGATGGGGCGAGGGGATCGGGGCCGCGCGGCACGCACAGCCGGTCTGCGCCACGCTGGCCCTTGTTGCGACAAGTTGTTGTTATCGCAGGAACGAGGCGCTAAGAGACCAACGTCAGATTGTACGGGAGACAGGCCGGATGGGCGCAGTTTACGCAAGCGATCCGGAAACGGCACGCGGGCGGCTTTTCGCGGAGGATGAGAGCGCGCACCGTTCCTCTTTCCAGCGCGACCGCGACCGGATCATCCATTCGTCGGCGTTCCGGCGGCTGAAGCACAAGACGCAGGTCTTCATCGAGCACGAGAGCGACTTCTACCGGACGCGGCTGACGCATTCGATCGAGGTGGCGCAGGTGGCGCGTACCATATCGAACACGCTGGGGTTGAACATCGACCTCGCGGAGGCGGTGGCGCTGGCGCATGACCTGGGCCACACGCCTTTCGGCCACACCGGGGAGGATGCGCTCGACGCGCTGATGAAGCCCTATGGCGGGTTCGACCACAACGCCCAGACGATCCGCATCGTGACCTCGCTGGAACGGCATTATGCCGAGTTCGACGGTCTGAACCTGACCTGGGACACGCTGGAAGGCATAGCCAAGCACAACGGGCCGCTGACCTCGGGGCCGGACGATCCGGGCCACGATCTGCCCTATGCGCTGAAGGCCTACAACGACGTGCACGACCTGGAGTTGCACACCCACGCCAGCGCCGAGGCGCAGGTGGCGGCCCTGTCGGACGACATCGCCTACAACAACCACGACCTGCACGACGGGCTGCGGGCCGGGCTGTTCTCGGAGGAGGCCGTGGCCGAGCTGCCGATGGTGGGCGAGGCCTATGCCGAGGTCGACCGGCTGTATCCCGGCACCGACTGGTATCGCCGCCGCCACGAGGCGCTGCGCCGGGTGTTCGGGGTGATGGTCACCGACCTGCTGGACGTGTCGCGGCAGATCCTCGCGGACAGCGGCGCGCGGTCCGCGCAGGAGATCCGGGAGCTGGGCTACCCGGTGATCGCCTTTTCCGACCGGATGGCGCAGGACATCACGGAGTTCCGCAAGTTCCTGTTCACGCGGGTCTATCGCGCGCCCACGGTCATGGACCAGCGGCGGCGGGTGACGCAGGCGGTCGACGACCTGTTCCCGATCTTCATGGACGATCCGACCCTGCTGCCGCGGCGCTGGCACAAGGATGTGCAGGCGGCGCAGGACGAAACCACGCGGGCGCGTCTTGTGGCCGATTACATCGCGGGCATGACCGACCGTTTTGCCCTGCAACAGCATGCCAAGCTGACCGGCACCGACATTCTGGACGGGCATTGGGAAACCGGGCTTTCCCGGCAGTGACGTCTGTGGCACTTCTGTGACCGAGAGGGTTGCAGAGTGTCGGAACAGTCGGGGCGGTTCGAGGGCAGGGTTGCCGTGGTGGCGGGGGCGGAACATCCGCTTGCCGCATCGCTGTGTCGCCGCATCGCATCCGAAGGGGGCCGCGTCGTGGCGCTTGGCCGCAAGCACGATCTCCTTCTCGACGTCGCCCGGGACCACCCCGACCTGATCCAGACGCTGACGCTGGGCGGGATGCCGCACAACGTGGTCGACCTGCTCAAGGGGAGCTGGAACGGCGAGCCGCTGGATTGTTTCATCGACTGCATGCTGCTGACCGTGGCCGGGGACGCCGCCGCCTCGCGCGAGATGATCGCGCTGAGCTGGGGGCTGACGGATGCGCTGGAGGGTGGCTTGAAGACCGCCCAAGGCTGCGGAGTCCTGGTCGTGCCGGAGAATTTCACGTCTTCCGATAGCATATCCGGATCAATCAGTTACGATGGTTTGTTAAACCGATTTGTGAACGCCTCGGGGCGCGGGCGGCGCAGGGCCGTGCGGGTGCTGGACGCGCCCGAAACCTGGACCGGGGCGGACTGCCTTTCCGCCGGCGACCTTGTGTTGTCCCTTTTCGATGGGACGGAGGCCGAAAACATCGACACAAGAATAGTCGACTGGACACCTGTACCGTCCTAGGTCTGTCGAAACCACACGGAGAGGGACGAATGGCGGTTGCGGAAACGGCGGGGGCACTGGACCCCGTTCTGGCCTTTGGGCTGGTGGGGGCGCTTGGCGTGGGCAGCCAGTGGCTGGCCTGGCGGCTGAGGCTTCCGGCCATCGTGCTGATGCTGGCGGCGGGTCTGATCGTCGGCCCGGTGCTGGGCATTCTGGACCCTGCGGCGCAGTTCGGGTCGATGCTGTCGCCGATGATCGCCATCGCCGTGGCCATCATCCTTTTCGAGGGCGGGCTGACGCTGGACCTCGGCCACCTGAGCGACGCGGCGACGGGTGTGCGGCGGCTGGTGATCATCGGGGCGCCGCTGGGGTGGCTCATGTCGGCCTGCGCGCTGCACTACGTGGCGGGGCTGTCGTGGGAAAGCTCGGCCGTCTTCGGCGGCATCATGATCGTTACCGGCCCCACGGTGATCGCGCCCCTCTTGCGGCAGGCCAAGCTGGCGAAGCGCCCGGCGGCGCTCTTGCAGTGGGAGGCCATCGTCAACGATCCGGTCGGCGCGCTGGCGGCGGTCCTAGCCTTCGAGGTGGTCGTGGTTCTGCAGACCGCCACGGGCGCGGGCCACGCCATCTGGGAGCTGGCGATGGGCATCGGCGTGGCAAGCGCGCTGGGGCTTGCGGGGGGCGCGGGCCTTGCGGCCGCCTTCCGCCGCGCCTACGTGCCGGAATACATGAAGGTCCCCGTCCTGTTCGTTGTTTTGCTTGCGGTTTTCGGGCTTGCGGATTCGGTGCTGCATGAAAGCGGCCTGCTCGCCGTGACGCTGATGGGGCTGTGGATCGCCAACGCGGGCCTGCCGTCCTTCACCGAGCTCTACCGCTTCAAGGAGCACGCGACGGTGCTGCTGGTCTCGGGCGTGTTCATCCTGCTTGCGGCGGGCATGAGCTTTGACCGGCTGATGGTGCTGGACTGGCGGGCGCTGGTCTTTGTCGCGGTGGTCATCCTGATCGCGCGCCCGCTGCCGGTGCTGATCGCGCTGGCCTTCACCAACGTGCCCGCGAAGGAGCGGCTTCTGGTCGCCCTGACCGGGCCGCGCGGGGTCGTGCTGGTGGCCGTCGCCGGGCTGTTCGGCGAGCGGCTGGTGGAGCTGGGCATCCCCGACGGCGACCGCGTGGCGCCGCTGGCCTTTGCGCTGGTGGCGGCGACGGTGGTGCTGCACGGCTTCACCCTGTCGCCGGTGGCGCGGTTCCTCGGGCTCAGCGCCGGAGAGAAGCCGGGCGTGCTGATCCTTGGCGGATCGCGCTGGTCGGTGGAACTGGCGCAGGCGCTGCGCAAGCTGGGGCAGGTGGAGAAGAAGGGCGAGAAGGGCGAGGTCAAGAAGTCCGCCGGCCTGCCGGTGATGATCGCCGACCCGAACCACGCCCGCCTGCGCGGTGCGCGCGAAGCCGGGATCGACGTGTTCTTCGGCGACATCCTTTCGGAGGCCGCGGAGGAGCGGGTGGAGCTGATCGCCTACGAAAAGCTGATCTGCGCCGCCGAGAACGACGCCTACAACACGCTGGTCGCCACCGACCTCGCGCCGGAGTTCGGGCGCGACAACGTCTTTCAGCTGAAGCGGGTGAAGGAGACGAGTTCGCGCCACCAGCTGCCCGCCACACTGGGCGGACGGCCGCTGGCGCTGCAGCAGACCTATTTCGAGGCGAACGCGGCTATTGCCGAGGGTTACGAGTTCCGCGTCAGTACCCTGTCGGAGGAGTGGAAGCTGGAGAACTGGCGCGAAACGCTGGAGGGCGCCGTGGCCGTGGCCGAGCTGACCCCCGGCGGGCGGCTGCGCTTCCTTGCCCCCGACGAGGACCCGCAGGACCGCCCCGGCACGCGCATCCTGTCGTTCACCAAGAAGCGGGAGGAGCGGCGCGAGGCCTGAGGGCGCAGTGACACGTTTGACGCGCGCGGCCAAAGTGATAGAGGAGGCGCCAATCCTTGGAGCCTGAACATGAACCTCTTTGCCGATATCCGCGCGCTTGTCCTCGATTCCATCGCGACCCTCGTGACCGAGGGTGTGCTGCCTGACGGTCTCAATACCGATGCCGTGACGACGGAGCCTCCGCGAGACCCGGCGCATGGCGACATGGCGACCAACGCGGCGATGGTGCTGGCCAAGCCGGCAAGGCAGAAGCCGCGCGACATCGCGGAGGCGCTGGCGGCGAAGCTGGCGGACGATCCGCGCGTGTCGAGCGCCGAGGTGGCGGGCCCGGGCTTCCTGAACCTGCGGCTCGAGCCGTCGGTCTGGCAGACGCTGCCCAAGGCGATCCTCGGCAACGGCACCGCCTATGGCCGGTCGGACATGGGCAAGGGCGAGAAGGTCAACGTCGAGTATGTCTCGGCCAACCCCACGGGGCCGATGCACGTGGGCCACGCGCGGGGTGCCATCGTGGGCGACGCCATGGCCTCGCTTCTGGCTTACGCGGGTTATGACGTGACCCGCGAATACTACATCAACGACGGCGGCGCGCAGGTCGACGTGCTGGCGCGGTCCGTCTACCTGCGCTACCAGGAGGCGCACGACCTGTCGGTCGACTGGCCGGAGGGCAGCTATCCCGGCGACTACCTGATCCCGGTGGGCGAAGCGCTGAAGGACAAGGTCGGCGACATCTGGCTGGACGCGCCCGAGAAGGTCTGGCTGCCGGAGGTGCGCGAGTTCGCGACCGAGGCGATGATGGACCTGATCCGCGACGATCTGGCCGCGCTTGGCGTGCACATGGATGTCTTCTTCTCCGAGAAGTCTCTTTACGGCACCGGCCGGATCGAGGCGGCGATCGACGCGCTTAAGGAAATGGGGCTGATCTACTGGGGCGTCCTGCCGAAGCCCAAGGGCAAGACGGACGAGGACTGGGAAGAGCGCGAGCAGTGGCTTTTCAAGTCGACCGAGTTCGGCGACGACGAGGACCGCCCGGTGATGAAGGCGGATGGCTCCTGGGCCTATTTCGCGCCGGACATCGCCTATCACTACGACAAGGTGCAGCGCGGCTTCGACCTGCTGATCAACATCTTCGGCGCCGATCACGGCGGTTACGTCAAGCGGCTGAAGGCGGTGGTCAAGGCGCTGAGCCAGGACCGCGTGTCGCTGGACATCAAGCTGATCCAGCTGGTGAAGCTGTTCAAGAACGGCGCGCCGTTCAAGATGTCGAAGCGGGCAGGGACCTTCATCACGCTGCGCGACCTCGTGGACGAGGTGGGCTCGGACGTGGCGCGGTTCCACATGCTGACGCGGAAATCCGACGCGGCGCTGGACTTCGACTTCGACAAGGTGGTCGAGCAGTCGAAAGAAAACCCGGTGTTCTACGTGCAGTACGCCCATGCGCGGATCTGTTCGGTGCTGCGCAAGGCCGGGGCCGAGGGCATCGACGTGTCCGACGCGACGCTTGCCGCGCAGGACCTGTCCGGCATGACCCATCCGGCGGAACTGCACCTTGCCGCGAAGCTTGCCGAATGGCCGCGGCTGGTGGAGATCGCCGCCCGCACGCACGAGCCGCACCGGGTGGCGACCTACCTGGGCGAACTGGCGTCGGACCTGCACGGGCTGTGGAACCGGGGCAACGACGAACCGGCGCTGCGTTTCCTGCAGGATGACCCTGTTGCAACACAGTCGAAAATCGCGCTGGCACGCGCCACGGCGGTTGTGATTTCCGCAGGCCTTGGTATCTTGGGCGTGACCCCGGTGGAAGAAATGCGCTGACACAAGGCGCGCGCCTCCGGGTCCGACAGGCGCTTTTCCAATTCTCTTGGGCTGGTCCGACGGGCCGGTGGCGTCGTTAATAAGGACGAGCAGCATCACCTTGCCGGCAATGTACTGGCGGGGGAACACGAGGCAGACATGGCGGACTATTCCTATGACGCGGGGCGCATTGCGCCTGTTTCCGGGCATTTCCAGCGCGGTGGCCACCGTTACGACGGCGGATACGGTGACGATTACGGCGTGCAGGATCATGGCGCTGCGGCGCAGGTCCGGGCCGTTTCGATGACCAACCTTCTGGGCGCCGTGGCGTCCCTGGCGCTGGTGGTGGGTGTCGGCATCTGGGGCTACGGCGTGATGGCGCGCGACGTCAGCGGCGTGCCGGTCGTGCGCGCGGCCTCCGGCCCGATGCGCGTGGCGCCCGAGGATCCGGGCGGCACGCTGGCCGATCATCAAGGGCTGGCGGTGAACGCCGTGGCGGGGCAGGGCTCGGCCGAGGGACCGGCGCAGCAGCTTTTGCTGGCGCCGCGCCCGGCGGGTCTGGCGGCCGAAGACGTGGCCACGGGCGCGCTGTCGCTGGCGCTGCAGCAGGACGCGGAGGCGATTGCCGAGGCCGAGGCTTTCGCGGCCATGGACGCCGTGACGCCCGCCGTGATGTCGACGCAATCCGGTGAGGATGCAGAAAACGACCCGATCCTTGCACTGGCAGCCGAGATCGCGGCCGAGAGCGAGCCGCTTTCGCCGCTTGCGCCCGGCGCGGACAACCCGGTGGTGACGGCGGTGCAGGACGTGTCGTCCTCCGGCGCGCTCGATATCTTCCCCGAAGACGAATACGCCGACGAGGAAGCCGCCGAGGCGCAGATGCCGAAGCCCGGGCCGGGTCTTGGCCGGTCGCTCAGGCCCAAGCTGCGGCCGTCGGGCTTGCAGGTGGCTTCGGTCGGTCCGGTGGATGCGGATGTGATCGCCGCCGCCGTGGCCAGCGTGACGAAGGAGATCGACCCGGCGTCGCTGCCCGCGGGCACGCGCCTGGTGCAGATCGGCGCCTTCGACAGCGCCGAGACGGCGCGGTCGGAATGGACGCGTCTTGAGGCGCGCTTCGGCGACTTCATGGACGGCAAGGGCCGGGTGATCCAGCAGGCGACCTCGGGCGGGCGGACGTTCTACCGCCTGCGGGCCGAGGGGTTTGTCGACCTGTCCGATGCGCGGCGCTTCTGCGCGGCCTTCGTCGCCGAGAAGGTGGACTGCATCCCGGTGGTCACGCGATGAGCCGCTTCGGCGCGGCCATCCTTGGCTGCGCGGGGCTTGAGCTGACGGCGGACGAGAAGGCGCTCTTCCGGGAAGTGCGCCCTTTCGGATTCATCCTGTTCGCCCGCAACATCAAAAGCGCGGATCAGGTCCGGGCGTTGTGCGACGCGCTGCGCGCGGCGGCGGGTTTCGACGCGCCGGTGTTCATCGACCAGGAAGGCGGGCGCGTGCAGCGTCTGCGGGCGCCGCTCGCGAAGGAGTTCCGGCCGCCGCTGGAGGACGTGGCGCTGGGGCCGCGGGCCTTCTGGCTGCGCGCCCGGCTGATCGCGCATGAGCTGCGGTCCATGGGCATCGACGGCAACTGCATTCCGACGCTGGACGTGGCCCGGGACGAAACGCACCCGATCCTGCGCAACCGCTGCTACGGCACCGATGTGGAGACCGTGGTGCGCCATGGCCGCGCGGTGGCGGACGGGCTGTTCGCGGGCGGCGTGCTGCCGGTGATGAAGCACATCCCCGGCCATGGCCTGGGCACGCTGGACAGCCACAAGGACCTGCCGCGCGTCGGAGCGCCGCGAAATGTGCTCGACCATACGGATTTTGCCGCTTTTCGTGCACTGAACGACCTGCCCCTGGGCATGACGGCACATCTGGTGTTCGAAGAGATCGACCCGCAACCGGCGACGATCTCGGAGGGGATGGTGAAGATCATCCGGGAAGAGATCGGGTTTGACGGCCTGCTGATGACCGACGACATCTCGATGGAGGCGCTGAGCGGCACGGTGCGCGAACGCGGTGCGGCGGCGCTGGCGGCGGGCTGCGACCTTGTCCTGCACTGCAACGGCGCCTTCGACGAGATGGTGTCGATCTGGCAGCGCTGCGGAGAGATGACCCCGGCGGCACAGACCCGCGCAGAGGCGGCGCTGGCCGCCCGCCGCGCGCCCGACGATGTTGACATCGCGGCGCTGGAGGCTGAATTTGACGCCTTGACCGCGTGAAGGGTGTCCGATGGACGAAACCACCGCAGAGCCGGAACTGCCGCTTTCCGTCGCCGATCGCATGGCGGCGGAGGCTCTGGTCGTGGACGTGGAGGGCTTCGAGGGGCCGCTGGACCTGCTGCTGAACATGGCGCGCACGCAGAAGGTGGACCTGCGCCAGATCAGCGTGCTGGAACTGGCGCGGCAGTACCTCGTCTTCGTCGAGAAGGCCAAGGCGCTGCGGATCGAGCTGGCGGCGGATTACCTCGTGATGGCGGCGTGGCTGGCGTTCCTGAAATCGCGCTTGCTGCTGCCCCCCGATCCTGCGGAGGAAGGCCCCTCGGGCGAGGATCTGGCGGCGCATCTGGCGTTCCAGCTTGAGCGGTTGCAGGCGATGCGCGAGGTGGCGGCAAAGCTGATGGCGCGCGACCGGCTGGGCCGCGACTTCTTTGCCCGCGGCGTCCCCGAAGAGATGGAGCGCGTGCGCAAGGTGGTCTACACCGCCTCGCTGCTGGACCTGATGCAGGGCTACGCGCGCATCCGCACGCGCGACGAATTCCGGCCCTTCGTGATGGACCGGGACAAGGTGTTCACCATGGAGCAGGCGCTGGACCGGATTCGCGGCATGATCGGCTTTGCGGGGCAGTGGACCGACATCCAGGGCTATCTGCCGGAGGGCTGGAGCGAGGACCCGGTGATGTGGCGCTCGGCCACGGCGGCGACGTTTGCCGCCTCGCTGGAACTGGTGAAGGAAGGCAAGGCGGAGATCCGGCAGAGCGGCACGTTCGAGCCGATCCAGCTGCGCCGCCGGGAGGGCCGGGAATGAACGATCTGCCGGAGACCGGCGACGAGACCGAAACAGACGAGCCGATCCGCGACTCGCTGTTCGAGGCACCGCCCATGGGCGAGCAGGAGCGCATGGTGGAGGCGATCCTCTTTGCCAGCGCGGAGGCGGTGACGGTCAGGGACCTGGGCGACCGGATGCCCCACGGCTGCGACCCGGCGGAGGCGCTGGTGCACCTGCGCAAGCGCTACGAGGGGCGCGGCGTGCGCGTGGTGCGCGTGGGCGACGCCTGGGCGATCCGCACGGCGCCGGACCTTGGCTACCTGATGCAGCGCGAGACGGTCGAGACCCGCAAGCTGTCGCGCGCGGCGGTGGAGACGCTGGCGATCATCGCCTATCACCAGCCGGTGACGCGGGCGGAAATCGAGGAAATCCGGGGGGTTGCCGTGTCGCGCGGCACGGTCGACCAGCTGATCGAGATGGACTGGATCCGCTTCGGCCGCCGCCGGATGACGCCGGGCCGCCCGGTGACCTTCGTGGTGACGCAGGGCTTCCTCGACCACTTCGGGCTGGAATCGGCGCGCGATCTGCCGGGGCTGGCGGAACTGCGGTCGGCCGGTCTGCTGGAAAGCCGTCCCTCGCCGATCGGGCCGATGGGCGACGAAAGCGACCCGGACGAGATGGAGGCGGGCGAAGGCCAGTCCGAACTGTTCGAGGACTGAGGACAATTCCGCGTGTTCGCCAAAGATTGGACGCAATTTCGCGGTATGGTCAGGCAAGTTCCACGCGGGGCCATGGGCGCGATCCGAACCGGGTGACCGTGGCTACAACATTATCCAGCAGGTGCGGGCGAGGGCGCCGCATCGGACAGGAGACAGGCATGAACATCGACCAGATCGTCCGCATGATCGTCAACCAGGTGGTGCGGCAGTTCGTGAGCAAGGGCGTGAACGCCGGCATGGGCCGCGCCTTCGGGCAGGGGCGTGGCCGGAGCGGAGCCGACCGTGTGCGCGGCGACGGCATGGCGCACAGCTTCGATGACGAGGCGCGGCACGAGGACCGGCAGGCGCAGCGGGAGGCCCGTCAGGCGCGCCGTGCGGCCCGGCAGGCCCGGCGCGGCGACAATGGCTGAAGGCGTCTGCGCCCGGGGGTATTGAGAGATCATTGCGGGGCGCACCCTGAGGGGTGTTCCCTGAAACGAAAAAGGCCCTGCCGGGTGGCAGGGCCTTCCTTGTGTCTGGCTTGTGTCTGGCCGTATCAGCGCACGACGTAGACGATGCGGCGGTTCTCCGGGTTCACGATGACCGGCGCGTCGTTCACGTAGGCGTAGGTGTAGTCGGCTTCCGGCACGTCGTAGAGCGTCACGCCTTCCGGGATACCGGCGCCGACGACGACTTCACCGTTCAGGTAGACCGGCTCGACCGGGTTCTGCGACACGTAGGTGACGGTGGTCTCTTCCGGGGTGGCGGCGGCGCCACCTGCGGCACCCAGCACGACGCCAGCGGCGACGGCAGCGGGACCACCGACCAGAAGCGCTGCGGTTGCGGCACCGAAGCCTGCGCCCGCGGTCGCGTTCACGGCCGTTTCAGCACCGTCCCTTTCCTCTTCGATGATCTGCACGTCCATCGCTTCGGTGTTCTGGTAGATCACCGTCGGTTCCGGCATGGTGGTGTTGATCAGGTAGGGGCTGTAGGCCCAGCCTTCGGCACCGTCGAAGGTCACCTTGCACCAGTCGGAGGCGGTGCAGCCGTCGACGGTGACCATCGCGTCCTGCGGCATCACGCTGACGACGCCGTACTGCGGGCCGGGGCCCTGACGCAGGTTCAGCTCGGTCGTGGTGGACGCTTCGAGCGCGAACAGCGGCGCTGCGGTCACGGCGGTGAGGGCAATGGCGGAGACTGCGATTTTCTTGAACATGGGATGCTCCCTTATCTTCGGTTCTGGGCACCGGACGGTGTGTCCGACCCTTGGAGCGACAACAGGGAGGGGCGCCAACCGGTTCCGGTGAAAGGGAAAAATCCGACGGTTGACGTTGCGCCATCCGGCAAGGCGCCGCCAAGCCCCCTGCCGGATGCGCGGAAAGGCGCAGGTTCCCGCGTCAGGCGGTCATGAAATGTTTCGAAAGTTTCAGGCCCTGGCCCTGATAGTTCGAGGCGATGCCCTGACCGTAAAGCTGGGCGGGCACCTCGGACATGCGTTCGTAGACGAGCCGGCCCACGGTCTGCCCGTGTTCGAGCACGAAGGGCGCTTCGTGGCAGCGCACCTCGAGCACGCCGCGCGCGCCCGCGCCGCCCGCCGGGGCATGGCCGAAGCCCGGGTCGAAGAAACCGGCGTAATGCACGCGGAACTCGCCCACCATGGCGAGGAAGGGGGCCATCTCGGCGGCGAAGCCCGGCGGGATGTGCACGGCCTCGCGGCTGACGAGGATGTAGAAGGCACCGGGATCGAGGATCAGCCGCTTGCGGTCGGATCGCAGCCGGTCCCAGTAGTCGGCGGGATCGTAGTGGTTGAGCTTTGCCAGGTCGATCACCCCGGTGTGCGGGCGGGCGCGGTAGCCCACGATGCCCTGCGGCCCGGGTTCGAGATCGACGGAGAAGCCAAGGCCCGCGTCGATCACCGCCGGACCGCCCGCGACGAGGCCGACCTCTTCGTGCAGCGCCCTGAGCTGTGCGTCCGACAGCACAGCCTGGCCGCGCCGGAAGCGGATCTGGTTCAGCGTCATGCCGGGGCGCACGAGGACGGAGAAGCTGCGCGGGCAGATCTCGGCCCAGAGCGGGCCGTCGTAGCCGGGGGCCACGCGGTCGAACTCCGTCCCGCCATCGGTGATGACGCGGGTCAGCAGGTCGAGCCGGCCGGTGGAGCTTTTGGCGTTGGCGATGGCGGTGATGTCGTCGGGCAGGCTGAGCCGTTCCATCAGCGGCACGAGGTAGACGCAGCCCTTTTCCAGCACGGCCCCGGGGGCGAGGTCGATCTCGTGCATCTCGAACTCGGAAATGCGGGAGGCCACCGTCTTGCCCTTGCCTGCGAGGAAGGAAGCGCGGACGCGGTAGGCGCGGGTTCCGAGCCGCAGGTCGAGGCTGGCGGGCTGCAACTGGCCAGGGGCGAAAGGTTCGTCCGCCGCAAGCGCGCCGGTGGAGATCAGGGTCTGGATCTGCTGGCTGGCCAGTACGCCGGTCATGGATGCCTCCGTCTTGTCGGGGATCGTCTTAACAAGCCGCGGCGCGGAGTGGGAGGCGAAAAGCGACGCGGGGGCACGTGCGCCACGGTGCGGCGATTGCGGATGTTCCGGGAGCGGCAGACACGGTGCGCCAAGCCACCGGACGCGCGGTGCGCGACGGCGTGAGGATGCTTGGCGGGGTGTGATTTGGTCGGGCTAGCAGGACTCGAACCTGCGACCTTCCGTCCCCCAGACGGACGCGCTACCAGGCTGCGCCATAGCCCGACTTGTCCGGCCTAATTACCGTTTTCTGCGGCAAGGGCAACCCCCCGCCGCAGCAATTTTCGGGGATTTCAAAGAGGCCGTTCAGGCGTCGTCGGGGGCGGCGCCGTTCAGACGGTCGAGCCGCTGTTGCAGCGCCGGCATCTGCGCGGCGATGGCCTGCGCCTTTTCGGGCGAGAGCGCCCTGAGCGCCGCAGCGCGGGCCAGCAGGCCGGGCCCGGCGGACGGGGGACCTGCGTCCTCGGGCTGGCCGAAGTCGGGCAGGTTGAGCGCGTTCGCGGCACGCGCGGGCGCCTCCGGGACGGCGATGTCCGGAATGGGGGCGGCGTCTGTATCGGTATCGGGCGCGGCGAAGTCGTCGTCTGCCTGTAGCACCTCGCTGTCCGTTGCGTCCTCCATGACATCCGCCGCCTCGGGGGCGGTGTCGAAAGGATCTTCGTCCGGTGTGGTCAAGTCGGGTTCGGTTCCCGTTGCCATGTCGTCGGGCGAGGGAATGCCCGCGTCCTGCGGCAGGTCGAAGGCGAAAGCGGTCTGCAGCGTGTCCTCTGCCGGGCGGGCCATCTCGTCGTCCTCCGTCACCGATTCTCCCGCATTCGTTGCGGTCATTTCGGTGTGCTCTCCCGTAGCGTCACTTGGCAAGGGCGCGGCAGAGGGCAGGGGCGCGGGCTGTGGCGCGAGGGAAACGGCGCTCTCCTCTGCCGCGGGCGCGGGTTCGAGCGCGGGCGGGGCGAGGGTGTCGTCTGACGTTTCGAACGGGGCGAGCGGTGGCAGGGAGGGCAGATCGTCGTCGGATTCGCCAACCTCCGGTTCGTCCTCCGGAGGCATCGCCGCCATCTGGTCGGGTTCCACCGGCGCCGGTTCGGGCGTGTCCTGAACGGCGGCCTGCGGTGCTTCCTGCTGAGGGTCCGCGGTCCGGCCGGGGAAGGCCACGATGCCGTCGTCGGTCTGTTCGACCTCGGCGTAGGGCGCGTCCTCGATCAGTTCGGCGTCGGTGTCGTCGTCGCCCACTTGGGGCGACAGGCCCGAGACATAGCGCACGCCCTGTTCGCGCAGCACCTTCTGGACGCCCTTGATGGTCAGCCCGTCCTCGTGCAGCAATTTCTTGATTCCGCCCAGCAATTCCATGTCGGCAGGGCGATAGTACCGACGCCCGCCTGCGCGTTTCACCGGTTTGACCTGGGTGAACTTGCTCTCCCAGAACCGCAGAACATGCGCAGGGGTCTCGAGCCACTCGGATACTTCCGAGATGGTGCGGAAGGCGTCAGGCGACTTGGACATCTTTTACGCGCCTCAGCGCTTGTTGCCCGCGGCCACGCGGTCTTTCATCAGGTGCGAGGGCCGGAAGGTCAGCACGCGGCGCGGCTGGATCGGCACTTCTTCACCTGTCTTGGGGTTGCGCCCCACACGCGCGGCCTTCTCGCGCACGGAAAACGTGCCGAAGGACGAAATCTTGACCTGCTCACCTTCGACGAGCGCGTCGGACATGTGTTGAAGCACCGCTTCGACCAGTTCCGCGCTTTCATTCCGCGACAAACCAACCTCGCGAAACACGGCTTCGCTCAGGTCCATACGCGTCAGGGTTTTTTCCCCCATACTCCATCCCTCCGCTGTCCTGTCGCAGCTTATGCCCGTGCCAAATCACAAGTCAATATCAATGGCTTGGAGAGGGGATTTTAGGTGTCATGCCAAGAGGGGGCGTTAACTTTTCGGGCAGGCTGGAAAAAGCGCCCGGCGGCGTGCGGCCTTGTGCTGCCGGGCCATGATCGCCGTAAGGAGCGGCTGCTTTGCGATCCCGAAGCCTCGGCGGTTGACCGCCCATCGGACGGTTGCAACGGCGGCGGGAGCGCCCTTCGCAGGCGGGACGATAGCAAGCCGGCGATGCGGCGGCAACGACGCCGCGGCGATCAGCGGATGATTTCGGTCCGGTGGACTACCAGCGCAGCACGACCGCGCCCCAGGCGAGGCCGCCGCCGATGGCCTCTGTCACCACGACATCGCCCTCGGCGATCTGGCCGCGGGCCCAGCCCACGGAAAGCGCCAGCGGGATCGACGCGGCGGAGGTGTTGCCGTGGTCCTGCACGGTGACGACCACGCGTTCCATGGGCAGGCCCAGCTTCTTGGCGGTGCCGGAGATGATGCGGATGTTGGCCTGATGGGGCACGACCCAGTCGACTTCGGACGAGGCCATGCCGATCTTGTCCATCGCGGTGTTCGCGGTGGAGGCCAGCTTTTCCACCGCATGCCGGAAGACTTCCTTGCCCGCCATGCGCAGGTGGCCGGTGGAGTTCGTGGCCACGCCGCCGTCGACGTAGAGGATGTCGCGGAACCGTCCGTCGGAGTTCAGGTCGCAGGACAGGATGCCCCGGTCGGCGTTGGTGCCTTCGCCTTCGCGCGCTTCGAGAATCAGCGCGCCGGCGCCATCGCCGAAAAGCACGCAGGTGGAGCGGTCGGTCCAGTCCATGATCCGGCTGAACGTCTCGGCCCCGATGACCAGCACGCGTTCGGCCTGGCCGGAAGTGATGAGTGCGTTGGCGTTGGCCAGCGCATAGATGAAGCCCGCGCAGACCGCCTGCACGTCGAAGGCAAAGCCCTTCGTCATGCCCAGTTCCGCCTGCACCATGGTGGCAGCGGAGGGGAAGGTCAGGTCGGCGGTGGAGGTCGCAAGGACGATGGCGTCGATGTCGTCGGCGGTGATGCCGGCGTCGGTCAGGGCGACACGGGCGGCCCGCGTGGCGAGGTCCGAGGTCGTCTGGCCGGGGGCCGCGATGTGACGGCGTTCGATGCCGGAGCGCGCCCGGATCCATTCGTCGGAGGTTTCGAGAACGATCGGTTCGGGGGTCAGCCCGGTCAGCCCGGTCTCGAATTCGGAGTTCTCCACGATTCGATCGGGAAGGTAGTGTCCGACCCCGATAACGGTCGCGCGTCGTGTCATTTCAGTTGATGTCCTTCTGCCCGGGCGCATCCTGCGACGCAGCGTCGCCAGACGCAACACCCGGCGGGTCGGTTTCATCGAGCACTGTGGCCACGCGGGCGGCGAGCCGCTCTCCGAAACCGGTTTCGGCCAGCTGGAACGCCAGCTTGACGGCGGCGGAGATGCCGGTGGCATCCGCCGAACCGTGCGATTTGACCACCGTGCCGTTCAGCCCGAGAAAGACGCCGCCGTTCACCCGCCGCGGGTCGATGCGCTTCTTGAGGCGGCTGAGCGAGGTCAGCGCCAGAAGCGATGCGATGCGGGAGAGGGGGGAATAGGCGAAGGCCTCCTTCAGGAGGTCGCCGATCAGCGAGGCGGTGCCTTCGCCGGTCTTCAGCGCGACGTTGCCGGTGAAGCCGTCGGTGACGATCACGTCGCAGCGGCGGCCGGGGATGTCGCCGCCCTCGACGAAACCCACGAAGTCGTAGCTGCCGCTGTCGGCGCTGGCGCGGATCAGGTCGTGGGCTTCCTTCAGCTCGGCGCGGCCCTTGTGCTCTTCGGTGCCGACGTTCAGCAGGCCGATGCGGGGGCGTTCGAGGTGAAGACCGTTGCGGGCGTAGGAGGCGCCCATCAGCGCGTATTGCAGCAGGTCCTGCGCGTCGGCGCGGATGTCCGCGCCCACGTCGAGCATCACGTTGAAGCCCTGCGGATTGCGCGAGGGCCAGAGGATCGCGATGGCGGGACGGTTCACGCCCGGCAGCTTGCGCAGGCGGATCATCGACAGCGCCATCAGCGCGCCGGTGTTCCCGCAGGAGACCGCCACGGTCGCATCGCCGTCGCGCACCGATTCGAGCGCGGACCACATGGACGTGCCCTTGCCATGGCGCATGACCTGGCTGGGCTTGTCGTCCATGCTGACCACGCCCTCGGCGTTCTTCAGCGTGACGCGTTCGGGCAGGCCCTTCTTCTTGGCGACGAGCTTTTCAAGCTCCGCCTCGGGGCCGTGCAGGATGAAGTGGATCTGTGGATTCTTGATCGCAGACGCGGCAATGCCGGCGACTACTGCCGCCGGTCCCCGGTCTCCGCCCATGGCGTCCACTGAAATCACGACGCGGTCCGCGCCCGTGGCCTTCCTGTCGTTCCGAGAGGTCATGCCGCGGAGCCCCGCCGTGCAGCAATCAAGCTGCGTCTTCGTCCAGGTCGATCTCGTCTGCCTGCGCGATCACTTCCCGTTCCGCGTAGTGGCCGCAGGACGGGCAGACGTGGTGCGGGCGCTTCAGCTCGCCGCAGTTGTCGCACTCGTTCGGGTTCGCGGCGGTCAGCGCATCGTGCGCGCGGCGGTTGTTGCGGCGCGACTTCGAAACCTTGTTCTGTTGGACAGCCATGTCTCAACCTTTCTCGAAGGGCAGGGATCTGCCTGCCGTGTGTCTCTTTGTGGTGGCGTCGCAGGGGGGTGGTTTCACCCCCGGTACGGCCCCGGTTCCTGGTCCTGATATGGCCCTGGTCAACTGGGTGCCTGCCATGCTCATGAGCGCGCGAAAATACGCAGGATCGCCCGAATGGCAAGCAGATTCTCAGCCTTCCCCGCCCGCATCGTCCATTTTTTTCTTCAGGTCGGCCAGACCGGCGAAAGGCCGAACATCGTCGTCGGTGATCGGCGTCACGCCGGGTTCGGCGAACTGGGCCTCGCCCAGCTCGACCCCTTCCTTGCGCGGATAGGGCGGGAGGGCAAGGGCAAGTTCCTCCTGCATGACGGAAGCGAGGTCGATCACCTCGCCCAGCGGTTCGAGGCTGTCGTCCTCCGGCACCTCGGTTTCGGAGCCGGCCTCGGGTTCCTCCAGCCAGCGGGCGGGCACGAAGCGGCGCAGCACGGTGGTGTCGATGCGGGTGGTCACCGGGTCGAGCGTGACGATGCAGGACTGCACGACGGTGGCGCCCAGCTTGGCCTCGAGCTGCCAGCCCTCCTTGCCGCGGGGCGTGAGGATGCCTTCGAAGCGCAGCTTGCGCACCGCCTGGATCCCCAGCGAGGTGGCGAGATCGGCGCGTGTCTCGGAGTCGGGTTCCAGGAGGAAGGGCGATTCACCGGACTGGCGCAGTTCCGTCACCCGAAGGCGCGTCCGGTCGGTGGGGCGGCGTGGGGCGGGTTGCGTCATGACGACAGGCTTTCCTGACCTTGCTTGGGGGGGTAAACTTGTCTAATCGGGATAAGAGTCTGCGGACGTCAATACAAGAGGGGCCGGAACATGTACGGCATCGGGACATCGCTGAAGTGGGCCGTTCTGGCGATTGCGCTGGTCGGCGCGGCCGGCTGCGAGACACGGTATCGCAACCACGGCTACGTGCCTTCGGAAGAGGTGCTCCAGCAGATCGTGCCCGGCGTGGACACCCGCGCGACGGTCGAGGACGTGGTCGGCGTGCCCAATGCCTCGGGCGTGCTGAACGACTCCGGTTTCTATTATATCCAGTCGGAAGTGAAGCATTTCGCCTGGCAGCGCCCCACGGTGACGGAGCGCGAGATCGTCGCGATCACCTTCGACCAGGCGGGCGTGGTCGACAACATCGTGACCTACGGGCTGGAGGACGGCCGCGTGGTGCCGCTGACCAAGCGCGTGACACAGACGTCCGATGGCGACATCAGCTTCATCCGCAAGCTCTTTGGCAACATCGGCGGGATCAACCTGGGTGACGTGCTGGGCGGGTGATCCGGACCGCCGGGAGACCGGCGGCACGCACCCCTGTCATGACGCCGCATTGCCCCGTGACCGCGGGGCGGCGGACGGTCATGCCGAAGAACGCCCCATGATCCTCTTGTCCCGCGGACGCTATGCCGCCCGGCTGGCCGCCGGGCCCGCCGACGTGGCCGCGGCGCAGGCGTTGCGCGGGCGGGCCTTCCTTGGGGGCGCGCGGCCGGACATCGACGCCTTCGACGCCATCTGCGATCACGTTCTGGTCGAGGACCTGAGGAGCGGACGGCTGGTCTGCTGCTTCCGTTTCCTGCGCCTGGGCAGCGGGGCGGAGATCGGGCGCAGCTATGCCGCACAGTATTATGACCTGTCCCGGCTGGAGGCCTTCGACGGGGCGATGGTCGAGATGGGCCGCTTCTGCGTCGATCCGGAGGTGCACGACCCCGATGTGCTGCGCCTGGCCTGGGGAGCGATGACCGCCTACGTGGACGGGCAGGGGGTGGAGTTGCTGTTCGGCTGCGCCTCCTTCGCGGGGACGGATGCGCATGTCTATTCCGATGCCTTCGCCATGCTGAAGGCGCGGCACCTTGCGCCCGCGCGCTGGCTGCCGCGGGTGAAGGCGGGGGACGTCTACCCGTTTGCCCAGCGGCTGCGGCGCAAGCCCGATGCCCGCAAAGGGCTGCTGCGGATGCCGCCGCTGCTGCGGACCTACCTGCTGATGGGCGGCTGGGTGTCGGATCACGCGGTCGTGGATCGGCAGATGAACACGCTGCACGTCTTTACCGGGGTGGAGATCGCGCTTATCCCCGCCGCGCGCAAACGCCTGCTGCGGGCCGTGGCCGGGTAGCGGGGGCCCTGCATCGGGCGGAGTATGGTGTCGCGCCATGGCCTGAAGGTCGGGCGGCGCAGAGCCCCGCCCTACATCGGGTGTCCACCAGCGGATGGGGCGCGCGATGACCGGCGGGTCGGCGGCACACCCCGGCGATGCCGGCAGCGCGTTGCGAGGACGGCGTTTCGGGGCGGGTGCCGTTGCCGCGACCGGGCCGGGACGTGCGAGGGCGCTTGACGGCGCGGGCGGGCGGGCATAGCTCGCGCCCATGGTTGCACCGCTTCTCCAGCTTTCAGACGTGTCGCTCACCTTCGGTGGTGAGCCGGTCTTCGACGCCCTGTCCCTCAACGTCCAGCCGGGCGACCGCGTCGCCCTCGTGGGGCGGAACGGGTCGGGCAAATCCACGCTCCTGAAGGTCATGGCCGGGCTGGTCGAACCCGACCGGGGCGAGCGGGTGGTGCCGGTCGGCACCTCCGTCGGCTACATGGAGCAGGACCCGGACCTGTCGGGCTTCGAGACGCTGGGCGAGTTCGCGGCCTCCACCCTGCAGGCGTCGGAGATGTACCGCGTCGAGCGCGCCTCCGAAGGGCTGAAGTTCGATCCGGACCGGCCGGTGGCGACTGCCTCGGGCGGGGAGCGGCGGCGCGCGGCGCTGGCCAAGCTGATGGCCGAGGAGCCGGAGCTGATGCTGCTGGACGAGCCGACCAACCACCTTGATATCGAGGCGATCCAGTGGCTGGAGGACGAGCTGAAGGCGACCCGCCGGGCGTTTGTGCTGATCTCTCACGACCGGCGGTTCCTGACCGAGCTGACGCGCGCGACGCTGTGGATCGACCGCGGCGCCGTGCGGCGGCAGGAGCAGGGCTTTGCCGCCTTCGAGACATGGCGCGACAAGATCTGGGAAGAAGAGGACACCGCCCGCCACAAGCTGGACCGCAAGATCAAGTCGGAGGCGCGGTGGGCGGTCGAGGGCATCAGTGCCCGGCGGACGCGGAACATGGGCCGGGTGCGCCGCCTGCAGGACATGCGCGCCGAACGCTCGGGCCAGATCCGGCGGCAGGGGACGGCGGCGATGGACCTCGCCTCTGGCCCCAAGTCCGGCAAGAAGGTGATCGAGGCGGCGGGCGTCAGCCATGCCTTCGGCGACAAGGCGATCGTGAAGGGGTTCGACCTCAAGGTGCAGCGCGGCGACCGCGTGGCCTTTGTCGGGCCGAACGGCGTGGGCAAGACCACCCTGATCCGCATCCTGATGGGAGAGATCGCGCCGGACGAGGGCACGGTGTCGCTGGGCACGAACCTTGTGCCGGCGGTCTTCGACCAGACACGCTCGCAGCTCGACCCGGAGAAGTCGCTGTGGGATTCGCTGACCACCGACAAGGACATGCGGGTCTCGGGCTCGTCGGACCAGGTGATGGTGCGCGGCGCGCCGAAGCATGTGGTGGGCTACCTCAAGGAGTTCCTGTTCGACGAACGGCAGGCGCGGGCGAAGGTCGCGTCGCTGTCGGGGGGCGAGAAGGCGCGGCTGCTGCTGGCGAAGCTGATGGCGCGGGAATCGAACCTTCTGGTGCTGGACGAACCGACCAACGACCTCGACGTGGAGACGCTGGACCTGCTGCAGGAGATCCTCGACGACTACGACGGCACGGTGATCCTCATCTCGCACGACCGGGATTTCCTCGACCGTGTCGCGACGACGACGGTGGCGATGGAGGGCGGCGGCCGGGCCGTGGTCTATGCGGGCGGCTGGTCGGACTACCAGACGCAGAAGCGCGAGGCCGAAGGCGGCGGACGCGAGAAGGCGAAGAAGAAGGGTGGCGGCGGAGAGACGTCGCAGCCCGCGCAATCCGCGCAGCCGTCGAAACCGGCAGAGAAACCGGCGCTGAGCTTTACCGAGAAGCACCGGCTGGAGGAACTGCCCGGGGTGATCGACCGGCTGGGGGCGGAGATCGCCAAGCTGGAGGAATTCCTCGCCGCGCCGGACCTGTTCACCAAGGAGCCGCTGAAGTTCAAGAAGGCGACGGAGGCGCTGGTGGAGCGCCAGCAGACCCTGGCCGCCTCGGAAGAGGAATGGCTGGAACTGATGGAGAAGGCGGAGGGCTGACGCGGCCCTTTGCCTTTGCGGGTGTGTTTTGACGGGTCCTGTCTGTCCGGGACGGCAGGGGCACCCGACCGGATGTTATGACGGGTCGCGTGCTAGAAGCGCGGCGGGCGAAGCCCCATGACACGGGCGGCCAGCGGCATTTCCACCACCGTGATCAGGATGCGCACGACGTGGTGCAGGCTGACCAGTGCCGGGTTCGCGGCGAGCGAGAGCGCGACCACCGACATCTCGGCCACGCCGCCCGGCGCGAAGGAGATGAAGAGGTGCAGGAAGGCGATGCCGGTCAGCCGCTCCAGCACGATGGCGAAGGTCATGCCCAGCAGCAGCATGTAGGACACGGACAGTGCGGCCAGCCAGAGCGAGCGGCGCAGGAGGCCCGCGTCCACGCCCTTGAACCGCATCCCGAGGCTGACGCCGATCACCAGCTGTGCCGTGGCGATCAGCCAGAACGGCAGGTGCAGGTCCAGAACGCCGGTGACGGTGGCTGCGGCGGCCAGCAGGAGCGGCCCGGTCAGCTGTGCCGCGGGCAGGCGGATGCGCCGTCCCACCCACAGGCCCAGCACCGCGGTGATCGCGATCAGCACCAGCGCCAGGGGCGTCACCGGCGGCTTGTCCCCGCCGATGGTCAGCCCGGCGGCGCTGCCCACCGGGTGCCCGATCCACAGCGACAGCCCCACCGGCAAAAGCGTGATGACAAGGATGATCCGCAGGAACTGCTGCACCGTCAGGATGCGCGTGTCGGCGCCCGCGGCCTCGCCCATGAAGATGCTCTCCATCAGCCCGCCCGGGGTGCCGGAGAAGAGGGCCGTGGACCTGTCGTAGCCGCCGATGCGGTGGAAGATGGCCATGTTGCCCGCGTGGGCCGCCACGACGAAGAGGACCAGCGCCGAAAGGGTGATCGGCAGCTCTCCGGCCAGCGACAGCAGGTCCGGCGTCACCTGCGTGCCGATCATCACGCCGATCAGCGCGACGAAGAAGGTGCGGAAGTCCATCGGGAAGTCGTAGTCGGAGAGCGACACGGGCTGTACCAGCCGCACGGTCACGCCCGCGGCCAGAAGCGCGCCGAACATCCACGGCATCGGCCAGCGCACCCAGTAGGCCAGAAGTCCGCCGATGGCTCCGATGGCCAGCATCATCGCGGTTTGCAGGACGACTCGGAGCGTTATCTTGGGAAGGTGCATGGTCTTCCGGATACACCCGGGGGCCGGGAGGGGCAATTGGCTGCCCGACTTTTCCTTTGCACCTCAGAGGGGTAGAGCAGACGCATGACAGGGGCACGTTTCATCACCTCGCGGATCTACCGCGGCTCGGTCTATGGGGCGCGGCATCCGCTTTCGATCCAGCGGGTGCCTGCGGTGACCGATCTGGCGGCGGCGCTGGGGTGGCTGGGGGCCGGGCGGATGCTGACCTCGCCCTGTGCGAAACCCGCCGCGCTGACCGGGTTCCACACGCCCCGCTACGTCGCGGCGCTGATGGCGGCGGAGGCGGCGCAGCAGGTGTCGGGCGAGGTGCGCGACCGCCACGGACTGGGCACGCTGTCGAACCCGGTCTTTGCCGAGATGTACCGCCGTCCCGCGACGGCGGTGGGCGGCGGGCTGCTGGCGGCGGAGCTGGTGGCCGGGGGTGGTGTCGTCCACAACCCGGGCGGCGGGCAGCATCACGCCATGCCGGACCGGGCAGAGGGGTTCTGTTTTCTCAACGAGCCGGTGCTGACCATCCGCAGGCTGCTGGCCATGGGGCTGGAGCGCGTGGCCTATGTCGACATCGACGCGCATCACGGCGACGGGGTGGAGGCGGCCTTTGCCGGGTCGGAGCGGGTGCGCACGATCTCTGTCCACGAGGCGCGTCGCTGGCCCTTCACCGGTGCGCTGGGGGACCGGGCGGGCGGGGCGGCCTTCAACCTGCCGGTGGGGCGCGGGTTCAACGATACGGAGTTCGCGCTGGTGCTGGAAGAGGTGATCCTGCCCGCCGTGGCCGGTTTCCGGCCCGACGCGATCTTCCTGCAATGCGGGGCGGATGCGCTGGCGGAGGACCCGCTGGCGCGGCTGGCGCTGTCGAACCGCGCGCATGTGGCGACGGCGCTGGCCTTGCGGGCGCTTTCGCCGCGGCTGATCGTCTCGGGCGGGGGCGGTTACAACCCGTGGAGCACGGCGCGGTGCTGGACGGCGGTCTGGGGCGCACTGGCGGGGGAAGAGGCGCCGGAACGGTTGCCGGATGCGGCAGAGCGTGTGCTGCGCGGCCTTGTCTGGCACCGGAAGGGCGTCCCGGAGGAGGCGCTGCTGACCACGCTGGTCGACGCGCCGCGCGAAGGGGCTGTGCGGGACGATGTGCGGTCGGACGTGGCGGTGCTGAAGGCGCGCCTGCGGGCTGTGGTCTGACGTGAGACGGCCCGCGCCGGGGTGGACGCGGGCCGTGCCGTTCTGCCGTGGAGGAGGGGGTTACCGCGGCAGAAGAACGCCTTCGATGACGTGGATCACGCCGTTCGACTGGTTCACGTCGGACTGCGTGATCTTGTAGGCGTCGCCGTTCTCGTCGAAGATGAAGATGTTGCCGGAGGACGTCACCTTGGCCGAGAGCGCGTCGCCGGACACCGCGTTGAAGTGGTAGAAGCCGTCACGCTGCGACCGTGCCGCCTCGCGGATCGACTGGGCCGACCAGTTGCCCGCCACCACATGCGCGGTCAGGATCTTGGTGAGCTGGTCCTTGTTCGCAGGCTCCAGGAGCGTCTCGACGGTGCCGTCGGGCAGCTTCTCGAAGGCGGCGTTGGTCGGCGCGAAGACGGTGAAGGGGCCTTCGCCGCTCAGCGTGTCCACGAGGTCGGCGGCCTTCACCGCGGCGACGAGCGTGGTGTGATCGGCGGAGTTCACCGCGTTCTCGACGATGGTCTTCGACGGGTACATCGGGGCGCCGCCGACCATCGGCACATCGGCCTCGGCGGTCGTGGAGGCGTCCGTGGCCATGCCGTCGCCTGCCATCGCGGTCTGGGCCGGGGCCGATTCCGTCATGCCCTGATCGGTGCTTTCCTCGGCGGCGGGCAGCATCACGGTGTCGATGACGTGGATCACGCCGTTCGACTGCTGCACATCGGCGATGGTCACGGTGGCGACGTTACCCTGTTCGTCGGTCAGTGTGATCATGTCGCCGTCCATCTTCGCCTGCAGCGTGCAGCCGCCCAGCGTGGCGACCGGGTGGGTACCGCCGTCATCGGCGATCATCCCGGCGATGGCGTCGGACATGGCGTTCGCGCCGACCACGTGGCAGGTCAGCACCTTGGTGAGCTGGTCCTTGTTCTCGGGCATCAGCAGCGTCTCGACGGTGCCGTCGGGCAGCTTGTCGAAGGCGGCATTGGTGGGGGCGAAGACGGTGAAGGGGCCTTCGCCGCTCAGCGTCTCCACAAGGCCCGCCGCCTGCACCGCCGCAACGAGCGTGGTGTGGTCGGCAGAGTTCACCGCGTTCTCGACGATGGTCTTGTCGGCGAACATGGCGGCGCCGCCGACCATCGGGTTTTCCATGGCGTGGCTGGCGGCGAGGGCCGGGCCGGCCAGCACGAGGGCAAGCGCGGTGGCGGCAGCAGAAGTGTAAAGGCGTTTCATGAAGGTCCTCCTCCTTGGGACAGCGGCATCCAGTGCGCCGCGATGTCAAAGCCACGGAGGAAGGGGGACGAGGGTTTCGCGCGGTCACGCTTCTGTGACTTACGTTACGTCCGGTGCGTGGGAGGAGGCTGGAGCGGGTAGCGGGAATCGAACCCGCGCGTTCAGCTTGGGAAGCTGACAGGCTACCATTACATCATACCCGCCGCGACGGATTGGCTATCGCAACTCCCCGAAGGGATCAAGCCAAATCGGTGTCGGCTGACGCTGTCGGCGCGGCCTTCTGGGGGCCGGGCGGATGCGGGGGTTTGCCGCCTGCCCGGGTGGCCTGATCGGCAGGGCAGGCTGGTCGTTTAAAGGCCACCCGCCCATGCCGGTGGATCAGCTGCGCCGCCGACGGCGACCGCCGCCGGATCCGTCCCCGCCCACGTTGAAGGAGACCTGCGGCAGGGTCACGACCTTCTTCAGTTCCGGGAAGGGGTCGGTGGCATGCGGGATCGCGTTCGCGGCGACGAAATGTTCCTGGAAGCGCGGCTCGATGGCGGTTTCGACCTTGGTGATGCGGCGCACGGTCGTCTCGATCTCGCGACGGGCCTTGAGCGAGCAGAGCGCGATGCGCGCGCCGGTTCCGGCGGCGTTGCCCGCAGAGGTCACCTTGTCGAGCGGCACGTCCGGGATCATCCCCAGCACCATGGCGTGTTTCGGCGAGATATGCGCGCCGAAGGCCCCGGCCAGCACCACGCGGTCGACCTGGTCGACGCCGCGCGTGTCCATCAGGAGCCGTGCGCCCGCATAGAGCGCCGACTTGGCAAGCTGGATTGCGCGGATGTCGCCCTGGGTCACGGTGATCTTCGGTCCGCCCTCGGCGGTGCCGTCGTAGATCAGGTATTCATGGGTGCGGCCCGCGGGCAGGGAGCGTCCGGTGCCGGTGGCCTCGGCAGAGCCGATGAGGCCGGAGGGGTCCAGCAGCCCGGCCATGCGCATCTCGGCCACCGCCTCGATGATGCCGGAGCCGCAGATGCCGGTGATGCCGGTCTGTGCCGTGGCCTCGGCAAAGCCGTCCTCGTCGGACCAGAGGTCGCAGCCGATGACGCGGAAGCGCGGCTCCTTGGTGTCCGGGTCGATGCGGATCGCCTCGATCGCGCCGGGTGCAGCGCGCTGGCCGGAGGAGATCTGCGCGCCTTCGAAAGCGGGGCCTGTGGGCGAGGAACAGGCCAGCGTGCGGGAGGTGTCGCCCAGCAGGATTTCGGCGTTGGTGCCCACGTCGACGATCAGGGCGAGGTCCTCGGACTTGCCCGGCTGCTCGGCCAGCGCCACGGCGGCGGCGTCGGCGCCCACGTGCCCGGCGATGCAGGGCAGGATGTAGATCCGCGCGGATGCGGGCAGGGCGGTCAGGCCCAGTTCCACCGCCGAGAGGTGCAGCGCGTCGGAGGTGGCCAGCGCGAAGGGCGCCTGTCCCAGTTCCACCGGGTCGATGCCCAGCAGCAGGTGGTGCATCACCGGGTTGCAGACGAAGACGGTTTCCAGGATCGACCCGGTGTCGATCTCCGCCTCCTTCGCGATGTCGGTGGTCAGCGTGTCGATGGCCTCGCGCACGGCGGCGGTCATCTCGCGTTCGCCGCCGGGGTTCATCATCGCGTAGGAGACGCGCGACATCAGGTCCTCGCCGAAGCGGATCTGCGGATTCATGATGCCCGCCGAAGTGACCACAGCCCCGGTGTCGAGGTTCGTCAGATGCGCGGCGATGGTGGTGGAGCCGAGGTCGATGGCCAGCCCGAAGATCCCCGCTTCGTGCAGGCCGGGCCAGAGGGCGATCAGCCGGGGGCGGGCTTCGGCATGGGTGCGGTGCAGCGCGACCGTCACCTTCCAGTCGCCTTTGCGCAGGACCTTCTGCAGGACGGGCAGGATCTTTGGGTCGACCTCCAGATCGGCGATCTCCCACTGTGCGAAGAGCGCCTTGGCCAGCCGCTGCTGGTCGCCGGTTGGGTCGTGCATGTCTGGCTCTGCCACCTCGACGTAGAAGAGGCGGGTGGCCGGGTCCATCTCGATCACGCGGTCGGCGGCGGCCTTGCGGACCACCTGCCGGTGCACCTGGCTTTCGGGCGGCACGTCGATGACCACGTCGGACTGCACGGTGGCCTGGCAACCGAGGCGACGCCCGGTCTTCAGCCCGCGCACGCGGTCATAGCGTTCCTCGACCGCGTTCCATTCGGACAGCGCATCCTGTGCGACATGCACGCCATGTTTGGAAAAGTCGCCATACGAGGGCGTGATCTGGCACTTGGAGCAGATGCCGCGCCCGCCGCAGACCGAATCGAGATCGACCCCCAGTTGCCGTGCCGCGGTCAGCACGGGCGTGCCCACCGGGAAACGGCCGCGTTTGCCCGAAGGGGTGAAGATCACGAGGGGGTCCTGGGCCATGGTCGCTCCGCGTACAGTCTGGGTCCGTCGTCGCGGAACATAACGGCTGCGCGCGCGAGCGAAAGGCCGGATCGCGGCATGGGGCGGCGGGATTGCGGCGGAAGGGGCCGGAAATGCGAACGGCGGCGCCCCGCAAGGCCCCGCCGTTTCCCGTCACCGGCCGAGGCGTCAGGGTTTGATGTAGGTGTATCCCATCGCCTGGAGGCGAGAGAGTTCGGCCACGCCGGAGGGGACGATGTCCTCTTCCCAGACGTCGTAGAGGTCGTCGCCGTAGTTGATGTTGCGGCCTTCGAGGGTGTTGTTGCAGACGTGGAAAGCGACGTTCTGGCTTTTCAGAGAGCCGATGGCGGTCTGCAGGCGGTCGTCCTTCTTGGCGTTCATCACGAGGCCCACGCCATTGCCGTGCATCACCACGACCACCTCGAGGTTCCCGGCGCCCACCGCGTTGATGTGGTTCTGGATGTTGCGCATCGCGCCCATGTAGCCCTTGCTGTCCTCGCCGCCGTCTTCGTTGATGTGGTAGACGACCTTCTGGGTGCCGTAGCGTTCGTTTGCCATCGCGGGCTGCGCCAGAACGAAAATGCCGAATGTCAGCGCAAAAAGCGCCCTTGCCATAAGTCTCATTGGTTTTCCTCCCTTGGCGGGGGGCGTCCTCCTGCCCCCGTGCCGGTCCAGAGCCGCTGCTGGCTCTCGTAACATCATTTACGAATGTATGAATAAGTCAACGGTTTCGAGCCCGGATCGCGGGATGCGAAGGGCAGGCAGGGTCAGGATTGCTCCAGCCAGCGCAGGATTTCGCCGCGGTTTCCGTCGAGATCCGGCGCCGGGCTGCGCGAGGTCGGATCGGGCGCGTCGGTCATCTTGATCGGGTTGCCCGCGGCCTTGAAGGCCTGCCGCCCGTTCTTGTCGAGCACGTCGACCACCATGTTGCGCGCCAGGATCTGCGGGTCCTTCAGGACCTGGTCGACGGTCTGGATCGGGCCGGTGGGAATGCCCGCCGCCGTCAGCTTGGCGATCCAGTGGGCGCGGGTGTTCTCGAGCGTCACCGCCTCGATCAGCCGTTTCAGCAGGCGCGCGTTCTGGCAGCGCGCGGGGTTGGTGGCAAAGCGTTCGTCGTCGGAGATCGGAAGGTTCAGTGCGATGCAGAGCCGTTCGAACAGCCGGTCGTTCCCGGCGGCGATCACGAACAGACCGTCGGAGGCGTGGAAGGTCTCGAACGGGGTGATCGAGGGATGGCGGGCGCCGGAGGGGCCGGGCGCCTTGCCGGTGACGGTGGTCAGCGCGACGGCGTGTTCGAGGATCGCAAGCTGGCTGTCGAGCATCGCCACGTCGATCTTGCGGCCCTTGCCGGTGCGTTCGCGGTCCAGCAGCGCGGCGAGGATGCCCTGCGTCAGGAACATGCCCGCCACGATATCGCCGATGGAGGCGCCGACGCGCACCGGCTCGCGGTCCTTCTCGCCGGTGATCGACATGACGCCGCCGCGCGCCTGAACGACCATGTCGTAGGCCGGGCGCTTGGAATCCGGGCCGGTGTGGCCGAAGCCGGAGACCGCGCCGTAGACCAGCCGGGGGTAGGCGGCGTGCAGGGTTTCCCAGCCGTAGCCCAGCCGTTCCATCACGCCGGGGCGGTAATTCTCGACGATCACGTCGGCGCGCGGCAGGAGCTTTTCGAAGATCGCGCGGTCGTTGTCTTCCTTGAGGTTGAGCGCGATGGACTTCTTGCCGTGGTTGATCGCGGCGAAATAGGCGGACTTGCCGTCCTTGAAGGGCGGGAAGGTGCGGGTGTCGTCGCCGGACTCGGGCGGCTCCACCTTGATGACGGTGGCGCCCATGTCGGCCATCGTCACGGTGCAGAAAGGCCCCGCCAGGACATGCGTCAGGTCGAGGATCGTATAGCCTTTGAGTGGGGCGGTCATTGTCGTGCCTCCGGATGTCTGCTGCTCGGGTGCCAGCAAACCGCGACGGGGCCGTGACGGCAAGGGGTTTTGCCGCCGGGTCGCTGCGACGCGGCGGAGGATGGCTGATCTTTCCGCTGCAGGCATGGCGCGCGCCGCGACGGGCGCGCGCATTTGTCCCGGTGCGGGGGGCGGTGCCGCTCAGCCCTTCGCGAAGATGAAGCCGAGGAGGTTCAGCAGCACCTGCGCCGCGAGGATCGAGGTGGAGCCGGTGGGATCGTAGTCCGGCGCGACCTCCACCAGGTCGATGCCCACGACCTTGTGGGTGCGCGCCACCTGCTGGAGGATTTCCAGCACGTCATAGTAGAGGAAACCGCCATGGCTGGGCGTGCCCGTTCCCGGCGCGATCGACGGGCAGAAGGCGTCGATGTCGATGGTGATGTAGACCGGCACGCCGTCGGGGATGCGGGCGGCTGTCGCCTCCGGCCCGAGCCTGCGCACCTGCCGCACCGACAGGATGTCCGAGCCCCGGGCGCGGGCATCCTCGTACCCCTCGCGCGCGGTGGAGGACACGTTGCGGATGCCCAGCTGCGTCAGCCCGCTGACCCAGGGTTTTTCCGAGGCGCGGCGCATCGGGTTGCCGTGGCCGCGCGTCACGCCGTGGCGGACATCGACGAAATCGAGGTGGGCGTCGATCTGCAGGACGTGGAAGGGGGTGTGGCCCTCGTAGGCCTCGATGCAGGGGATGTTGATCGAATGGTCGCCGCCGATGGTGACGGGCAGGGTGCCTGCCTTCAGCGCGGCCTCCACGCCCTTGCGGATGTTGGCGTGGCTGGTTTCCGTGTCGGTGTGGACGATGTCGGCGTCGCCCATGTCCACGATCCGCACCCCTTCGAGATAGGTGATGTCGTCCTCGTGGTCGTAGGCGCCCGCATGGCCGAAGCTGAACAGGGTCGAGGCCTCGCGCACCCCGCGCGGGCCGAAGCGGGCACCGGCGCGCCACTGCGTGCCTGCGTCGAAGGGCGCGCCGAGCACCGCCACATCGGCGTCGAGCGCGCTCCAGTCCGGCTGGTAGGGGCTGCGGGCAAAGGTGCAGATGCCGGTGAAGGGCAGGTTCAGGCGGCCGGATTCGTAACCATGTGTCATGCGGGATCTCCTTCGTCGCGCGACCCTGCAACGGCGGCAGGGGGCGGGCAAGCGGGATCGGGCCGAGGACCTGCCCGGGGCAGGGTGTGCCTCGGGGATGGGCATCGGGTGCCGGTCCGGTGGCGTGGCGTGTGCGCGGGGTGCCCCGCGGGTGGCCTGCGCGCGTCAGGCAGCTCCGGTCCGGCAGGTACCGTGCGTCGGCCCGCATCAAAGGGGCATTGCGCGGGCGGCATGACGTGGCGGCGGTTTGGGGGTTTCCCTCGCTGACGGCCCATGCAATAGGGACGTGCCAACCGATCCCCTCCCAAAGGAGACTTCCAATGGAGATTCGCGAGGCGCTCACCTTCGATGACGTTCTTCTTGTTCCCGCCGCATCCGTGGTGCTTCCGTCCACCGCGGACACGCGCACCCGGGTGACGAAGTCGATCAAGATGAACATTCCGCTGCTCAGCTCGGCCATGGACACGGTGACCGAAAGCCGGATGGCGATCACCATGGCGCAGGCCGGGGGGATCGGGGTCATCCACAAGAACCTCTCCGTCGACGAGCAGGCGCGCGAGGTCCGGCGGGTCAAGCGCTTCGAATCGGGCATCGTCTACAATCCCGTCACCCTGACCCCCGAACAGACGCTGGCGGACGCCAAGGCGCTGACGGAACGCTACGGCTTCACCGGCTTCCCGGTGGTGGACGAGAAGCACCGCGTCGTGGGGATCGTGACCAACCGCGACATGCGCTTTGCCCAGAAGGACGAGACGCCGGTCAAGGCGATGATGACCTCGGACCGGCTGGCCATCCTGACCGAACCCGCCGACCGCGAGGAGGCGATCAGCCTGATGCGCGCGCGCCGGATCGAGAAGCTCCTGGTCACCGACAAGGACGGCAAGCTGACCGGCCTGCTGACGCTGAAGGACACCGAGAAGGCCGTGCTGAACCCGACCGCCTGCAAGGACGAGCTGGGGCGGCTGCGGGTCGCGGCGGCCACGGGCGTCGGCGACTCGGGCTACGAACGGTCGGAGGCGCTGGTCGATGCCGGCGTCGACATCATCGTCGTGGACACCGCGCACGGCCATTCGCGCGGGGTGCTGGAGGCGGTGACGCGGGCCAAGCGGCTGTCGAACGAGGTGCAGGTCATCGCGGGCAACGTGGCGACGGCGGACGCCACGAAGGCGCTGATCGACGCGGGCGCGGATGCGGTCAAGGTCGGGATCGGCCCGGGCTCCATCTGCACGACGCGGATGGTGGCCGGTGTCGGCATGCCGCAGCTTACCGCCATCATGGACTGCGCGCAGGCGGCGGGCGACGTTCCGGTGATCGCCGACGGCGGCATCAAGTTCTCCGGCGATTTCGCCAAGGCGATCGCGGCGGGCGCCTCCTGCGCCATGGTCGGCTCGATGATCGCGGGCACGGACGAAAGCCCGGGCGAGGTCATCCTCTACCAGGGCCGGTCCTTCAAGGCCTACCGCGGCATGGGGTCGCTCGGCGCCATGGCGCGCGGTTCGGCGGACCGGTATTTCCAGAAGGATGCCGCAAGCGACAAGCTGGTGCCCGAGGGGATCGAGGGGCAGGTGCCCTACAAGGGCCCGGCGGGCGTGGTCATCCACCAGCTTGTGGGCGGTCTGCGCGCGGCGATGGGCTATACCGGCAACGCGACGGTCGAGGACATGCGGCGCAACTGCACCTTCGTGAAGATCACCGGCGCGGGTCTGAAGGAAAGCCACGTCCACGACGTGCAGATCACCCGCGAGTCGCCCAACTACCGGATCGGCTGATGGACGGCGCGGGAACGCCCGGGGTGGATCGCTTCGTCTCAGGCGAGGTGGAGGTCCTGTGCCTGACCGACGGCAGCACCGTGCTGCCGCCGGAGGTCTTTCCTGCGCTCGACGCCGACACCCGGACTGCGCGGCTGGCGGCCCGGGGGATGGAGGACATCACCACCGCCTTCAACGCCTACGTGCTGCGGCACGCGGGCGGGATCGACCTCGTGGACACGGGGTGCGGATCTCTGGTGGGCGAGGGCGCGGGCCATATGGTGCGCCTCATGGCGGACCTCGGGATCGCGCCGCGCGACGTGGACCGCATCATCTTCACCCACCTGCACGGCGATCATGTCGGCGGCGCGTTCGGCGAGGGTGGCCTTGTCTTTCCGCAGGCCGAAGTGCTGATGCACCGCGCGGAGGCGGACCACTGGCGCCGCAAGGACGCGCCCGGCGGCCGCATGGTGGCAGAGGCGGGGCGGCTCCTGCTGCTGGAGGACGGTGCCGACCTGGGTCACGGCATGCGGCTCTGGCACCTGCCGGGACATACGCCGGGCCACAGCGGCCTGCGGATCGGCACGCTGGCAATCGTGGCGGACATCGTGCACGCCGAGGCGCTGCAACTGCCCGACCCGAACCTGTCGCCGACCTATGACGTGGACCCGGTGCAGGCGGCCGAGACGCGTCTGGCCGCGCTGTCCCGCGTCGCGGCCGAAGGTCTGGTCTGGTCCGGCTGTCACATGCTGGGACCGCAGAAGTTTGCCCGCCTCGCGCAGGACGGGGACGGCTTCGCGCGGGTTGCCCTGTGACGCCGGCGGCCCGCATCCAGGCCGCCGCCGAGCTGATCGACCGGATCGCGCAAGGCGAGGCCGCCGAGAAGGCGCTGACCACATGGGGACGTACCTCGCGCTTTGCCGGGTCGAAGGACCGTGCCGCTGTGCGCGATCATGTCTTCGACATGCTGCGGATGTGGCGGTCGACCGCGGCGATGGGCGGCGGAGAGAGCGGGCGCGCCCGGATGCTCGGCCTCCTGCGTCTGCGCGATACCGATCCCGATACGCTGTTCGACGGCAAGGGCCATGCGCCCGCACCGCTGACGGAGGCGGAGCGCGCCGCCGGTCATACGCCCGAAGGCGCCGACGCCTGGGACCTGCCGGACTGGCTGGCCGAGAGGTTTCTTGCGGACCTGGGCGAGGCCGCCGGTCCGACCGCGCTGGCCCTGCGGGACCGGGCGCCGGTCTTCCTGCGCGTCAACACCCTGAAAAGCGATCTGGCGGCGGCGCGTGACCGCCTTGCCGCCGAAGGGGTGGAGACCGCGCCGCATCCCCTGTCGCCCACCGCTCTTGAGGTCCTGTCCGGCGCGCGGGGGCTGGTGCGGACCGGGGCCTTCACCGACGGCTGGGTCGAGCTTCAGGACGCCGCAAGCCAGGCTGTGGTCGATCTGATCCCGGCAGAGGGCGTGGGCCGCGTGCTCGACTACTGCGCCGGGGGCGGGGGCAAGACGCTGGCGCTGGCGGCACGGCTGCCGGGGGCGCGTATCTATGCCCATGACGCCGATCCGGGCCGGATGTCCGATCTGCCGCAACGCGCGGCGCGGGCCGGGGCGGAGGTCACCGTGACCCGTAAACCCGAAGGGGTCTTCGACCTGGTGATGGCGGATGTGCCCTGCTCCGGAAGCGGCGCGTGGCGCCGTGCGCCCGAAGGCAAGTGGCGCCTGACCGAAGACCGCCTGACGGACCTGCAGGGCATCCAGCAGGGCATCCTTGCGACCTGCGCCGACCTCGTCGCGCCGGGCGGCTGCCTCGCCTATGCCACCTGTTCGGTGCTGGCCGTCGAGAACGAGACGCAGATCGCGCGGTTCCTCGCGGAGAGACCGGACTGGCGGCGCGGGCCGTCACGGCAGTTCCTGCCCTCGGACGGCGGCGACGGGTTCTTCGTCTGCTGCCTGATCTCGGGCCACGCCTGACCGCATCCGACCGTGCCGCATGAAGCCACAACCTAGGGCTGTAAGTTGCGTCGTGCGCTATCACGGTTAACATGCCGTTAACCTCTCGGCAGTCGAATGGATGGAGGCGATTCGAGGCGAAAGCCAGTTGTGGAGGACATCATCGCGCGCCGTGGCGACAATTTGCACAGCCTCACCCCGATTATCGGGTCGGTGATCCTTATCGTCATCGCGGCCTGTGCGCTGTGGGTCTCGCAATGGGCCAGCGCGCATGAGGTGCAGGTGGCCGCCCTTGCCGTGACCGGCGCACTGTCCTGCGTGGCGCTGATCTGGCTGGCCGTCGACATCTACCAGTCGGGCCGCAACCGCCGCACGCTGCGTCGTCTTGCCGAGTTCACAGAGACGGAGCCGGGCTTCTGCTTCATCTGCGACGACAGCGGGCGCCTCTACCACGCCAACGCCGCCGCCCGCAGCCGCTTTCAACCGGCAAAGGGAGAGGCGCTGGCGCAGCTCCTGCGCGACGTCTTTGCCAGCAGCGAGGGCATCCTCTACCGGCTCTGGCAAAAGAGCCTGACGACCGGCTACGCGATCGAGGACGTCACCAGCCATTCCGAGGGTTTTCGCATATATGTCAGGCGCTTCTCCGACGACGCTGTGCTCTGGCGGCTGGAGTCGGAGGCGCAGCGCAGCGCCGGGACCGTGCGCAGCGACCTGCCGCTGATGTCGCTGGGCCGGAACGGCGCCATCTTATACATGAACGCCGCGGCGCGCAGCCTTGTCGGCGGGCGGGCGAAACGGCTGGAGGATGTCTTCGTCGACCTGCCGCTGCGCCCGGGCGGCGTGCATCACCTCAGCAACACGGACGGTGAGCAACGGGTGCTGGTGCAGTCGAGCGACATCGGCGCCGGGCGGGTGGAACTGGTGCTCTCGCCCATCGCGACGGAAACGGATCCGGAGGACAGCGTCGGCACCTTCGACGGGCTGCCCGTGCCGCTGCTGAAGGTGTCGCCAGACGGCGCCATCCTGCGCGCCAACCCGGAGGCGCGGCGCATGCTCGACCTCGGCAGCACCACGGCGCCGGGCCAGCTGGCCGAGCACATGGAAGGGCTGGGCCGCGCGATCAAGGACTGGCTGCAGGAGGCGGCGGACGGACGCGGCCTGCACCGCTCGGAGTTCCTGCGCCTGACACGCGCCGACCGCGAGGTCTTTGTCCAGGTGACGCTGAACCGGGTGATCGAGGACGGGGAGAAGCGGCTGGTCGCCGTGCTGAACGACGCGACCGAGCTCAAGACCCTCGAGGCGCAGTTCGTCCAGAGCCAGAAGATGCAGGCCATCGGTCAGCTTGCTGGCGGCGTCGCGCATGACTTCAATAACCTTCTGACCGCGATTTCAGGGCATTGCGACCTGTTGTTGCTGCGCCATGACCAGGGCGATCCGGATTACGGCGACCTAGTGCAGATCAACCAGAACGCCAACCGCGCGGCGGCGCTGGTGGGGCAGCTTCTGGCCTTCTCGCGCAAGCAGACCATGCAGCCGGAGGTGCTGGACCTGCGCGACACGCTGTCCGACCTGGCCCACCTGCTGAACCGGCTGGTGGGCGAGAAGGTGCGCCTGACCCTGCGCCACGACCCGGCGCTGCCGCCCGTCCGCGGCGACCGGCGGCAGCTGGAACAGGTGATGATGAACCTCGTGGTGAACGCCCGGGATGCCATGCCCGAAGGCGGCGAGATCCTCGTGGAGACGGAGCGCCGCATACTGCGCGAACCGTTGAAGCGCGACCGAGCGGTGGTGGCGCCGGGCACCTACGTCTCTGTCCGGGTGATCGACGAGGGCGTGGGCATCCCCGCCGACAAGCTGCAGAAGGTGTTCGAGCCGTTCTTTACCACCAAGCGCACGGGCGAGGGCACCGGGCTGGGCCTCTCCACGGTCTACGGCATCGTCAAGCAGACCGGCGGTTTCATCTTCGTCGACAGCGTGGTCGGGCAGGGCACCTGCTTTACCCTGATGCTGCCCGCCCATGAGGTCGTCGCCGCGAAGGCCGCGCCGGTGGCGATCAAGGAAGAGGCCCGCCTGCCGCAGAAGGGATCGGGCGTGGTGCTTCTGGTCGAGGACGAGGCGCCGGTGCGCGCCTTTGCCGCCCGAGCCCTCCGGCTGCGCGGCTACACGGTGATCGAGGCGGAGACGGCCGAAGACGCTCTGAAGACCCTCGACGACGAGAAGCTGGCGGTCGATGTCTTTGTCACCGACGTCGTGATGCCGGGCATGGACGGGCCGACCTGGGTGCGCAAGGCCCGCGAAAGCCGCCCCGACACGCGCGTCGTCTTTGTCTCGGGTTATGCGGAGGATGCGTTCGGCGAAGGGTCGGAGGCGATCCCGAACTCCGTCTTCCTGCCCAAACCCTTCTCGCTTTCCGAACTGACCGAGACGGTGCACCAGCAGTTGAACTGAAGCCGCCAAGCCCTTGATCGGACAATCGGAACCCCGGCGTTCAGGTGGCGCGTTCCCAGATCTCGAAATCCTCGGCGCACTTGCGGCGCAGCTTCTCTTCCGTCGCAGCGGAAAGGTCGGTGTCGCGCCGGGGCGACACGTTTTCGCGCGGCAGGTCCAGCGTGACGCCCAGCCGATCCTCAAGGAAGCCGATCAGACCGGACTGATTCTCGTACTTGAAGAGATGCGTGACGGAAACGCCGTTGGGGCGCGGCTCCACGAACTTGGCCTGGCTGCCGACATTGGCGAAAGGCGGGCGGTCACCCTGCGCGTAGGCCTGGCAGAAGTCGTCAAAGCTCATGTCGCGGGTCGAGGTCGGCTTGCCCTCCAGAAACGCGCGCTGCCGGTAGCGGTACCAGGATCCAAGCCACGACACGGGTTCGCGGATCACGGCCAGAAGCTCCATGTCCTCGCCGCCGACCTTCTCCAACATCGGGCGGAAGAAGCGGTTGTAGCGGTAGACCGGCGCGTGTTTCAGCTCCGGCGGGTCGGACACGACCATCGACGCCAAGGGGCCAAGCGCCGTCGCATAGGCCGAGGTCCCGGTCTTCGGCACCGCCAGCATCACCAGACGCTGCTTCCAGAACACCAACATTCTCTAAGTCTCTCGATTTGCTCAACCTTCTTTTAACCCTGTGGGCGCAAGCTGCGGAAGGAAAGAATTGACTTGTAATGTTCTACTTTTGTGCTCATCTTGACGAGAACAAGAGGCGAACGAAAGCAGCGATTGCCGCGCCCCGGTGCGTGTGGAATAAGGAGCCAAAGAATGGCAACGGCAGATCTTCTCAGTATGGACAGCAAGCGGAACGCGGACAAGCAGAAGGCGCTGGACAGCGCCCTGGCCCAGATCGAACGACAGTTCGGGAAGGGCTCGATCATGAAGCTGGGTGGCGAGAACGCGATCAAGGACATCGAGTCGACCTCGACCGGGTCGCTCGGTCTCGACATCGCGCTCGGGATCGGCGGTCTGCCCAAGGGCCGGATCATCGAGATCTACGGCCCGGAGTCCTCGGGCAAGACAACCCTGACGCTGCACGTGGTGGCGGAAGAACAGAAGAAGGGCGGGGTCTGCGCCTTTGTCGACGCGGAACACGCGCTCGATCCGCAGTACGCGCGGAAGCTGGGCGTCGATCTGGACGAGCTGCTGATTTCGCAGCCCGACACCGGCGAACAGGCGCTCGAGATCACCGATACGCTGGTGCGTTCCGGTGCGGTGAGCCTCGTGGTCGTCGACTCGGTCGCGGCGCTGACGCCGAAGTCCGAGCTCGAGGGCGACATGGGCGACAGCTCCGTCGGCGTGCACGCCCGCCTGATGAGCCAGGCGATGCGCAAGCTGACCGCGTCGATCAGCCGGTCGAACTGCATGGTGATCTTCATCAACCAGATCCGCATGAAGATCGGCGTCATGTTCGGCTCTCCGGAGACGACGACGGGCGGCAACGCGCTGAAGTTCTACTCTTCCGTCCGTCTCGACATCCGCCGCATCGGCGCGATCAAGGACCGCGACGAGGTCGTCGGCAACCAGACCCGCGTGAAGGTGGTGAAGAACAAGGTCGCGCCGCCGTTCAAGCAGGTCGAATTCGACATCATGTACGGTGAAGGCATCTCCAAGATGGGCGAGCTTCTGGACCTCGGCGTGAAGGCCGGTGTCGTGGACAAGTCCGGGGCGTGGTTCTCCTACGGGGACGAGCGGATCGGGCAGGGGCGTGAGAACGCCAAGACCTACCTTCGTGAAAACACCCGCGTCGCGCTTGAGATCGAGGACAAGATCCGTGCCGCGCACGGGCTGGACTTCCACATGCCGGAAGAAGAGCCGGACATGGTCGACGACGACGAATAGTCCGGCCTCGCCAAGGGGATCGGTCCTTCTCCGAAAGACAATGGGGCGTCCTGCGGGGCGCCCTTTTCTTTGAAAATGCTTTTTGCTGACCCGAATTTGGGGGCCATAGGACCACCCATTTCCGCCCTGTAGACCTGTGGGTCCGGGACCATGACGTCATGGTGAAGTGGCCGCCCGCGTCAAAGGCCCGGCCGAACCCTTTGTTGCCATGGACAGATGCCCGCACGGCAGATACATCAGGCCACCAGACCTGATAGCCCGCAAAGAGGCCCCGAGACATGGCAAGCCTGAACGACATCCGTTCCACATTTCTGAACTACTTCGAGAAGCAGGGGCACCAGATCGTCCCGTCGAGCCCGCTCGTGCCGCGCAACGACCCGACGCTGATGTTCGTCAACTCGGGGATGGTGCAGTTCAAGAACCGCTTCACCGGCGTCGAGAAGGGCGATTACGACCGTGCGACGACCGCGCAGAAATGCGTGCGGGCGGGCGGCAAGCACAACGACCTCGACAACGTGGGGTACACCGCGCGGCACCACACCTTCTTTGAAATGCTCGGGAATTTCTCGTTCGGCGACTATTTCAAGAAGGAGGCGATCCCCTTCGCCTACGAACTGGTGACGCGCGAGTTCGGGATCGACAAGAACCGGATCTACACCACCGTCTACCATACCGATGACGAGGCCTTCGAGATCTGGAAGAAGGTGGGCGTGCCGGAGGACCGGATCATCCGGATCGCGACCTCCGACAACTTCTGGCAGATGGGCCCGACCGGTCCCTGCGGTCCGTGCACCGAAATCTTCTACGACCACGGCCCCGAGGTCTGGGGCGGCCCGCCGGGATCGCCGGAAGAGGACGGCGACCGCTTCATCGAGATCTGGAACGTCGTCTTCATGCAGAACGAGCAGTTCGAGGACGGCTCCATGAAGGCGCTCGACATGCAGTCGATCGACACCGGCATGGGGCTGGAGCGGATCGGCGCGCTTCTGCAAGGCAAGCACGACAACTACGACACCGACCTGATGCGCTCGCTCATCGAGGCGTCGGCGCATGCGACGTCGGTCGATCCGGACGGGCCGGGCAAGATGCATCACCGGGTGATCGCCGACCACCTGCGCTCGACCTCCTTCCTGATTGCGGACGGCGTGATGCCGTCGAACGACGGGCGCGGCTACGTGCTGCGCCGGATCATGCGCCGCGCCATGCGCCACGCCCACCTGCTGGGCGCGCAGGATCCGCTCATGCACCGGCTGGTCCCGGCGCTGGTCCGCCAGATGGGCACCGCCTATCCGGAACTGTCGCGCGCACAGGCGATGATCGAGGAGACGCTGCTGAGCGAAGAGACCCGCTTCAAGCAGACGCTCGACCGCGGTCTGAAGCTGCTGGACGAGGAACTGGCGGGCCTTGGCGAAGAGGCGGCCCTGCCGGGCGAGACGGCCTTCAAGCTCTATGACACCTTCGGTTTCCCGCTCGACCTGACGCAGGATGCGCTGCGCGAAAAGGGCCGGTCTGTGGACACCGCGGGCTTCGACGCCGCCATGGCGGAACAGAAGGCGCGCGCACGGGCGGCGTGGTCCGGTTCGGGCGACGCGGCCGACACCGCTGTCTGGTACGACATCGCGGAAACCGCGGGCGCAACCGACTTCCTCGGCTACGACACCGAGCAGGCTGAGGGCCAGGTGCTGGCGCTGGTCAAGGACGGCGCGCAGGTCAAGTCGCTGGCCGAGGGCGAGAAGGGCTGGATCGTCCTGAACCAGACCCCGTTCTACGGTGAAAGCGGCGGTCAGGTCGGCGACACCGGCTGGCTGCGCCGTCTGGAAAACGAACGCGAGATCGCGACGGTCGAGGACACGCAGAAAATGGGCGGGGGCAAGGTCTTCGCGCATCTGGTTCAAGTGAACAAGGGTACGTTCACCAAGGGCGACGCGCTTTCACTTGAGGTCGATCATGGCCGCCGGTCCGCGATCCGGGCGAACCACTCCGCCACGCACCTGCTGCACGAGGCGCTGCGCGAGGCGCTTGGCGATCACGTGGCACAGCGCGGCTCGCTCAACGCGCCGGACCGGCTGCGGTTCGACTTCAGCCACGGCAAGGCGCTTTCCGCGTCCGAAATCAAGGACGTGGAGCGGGACGTGAACACCTACATCCGGCAGAACGCGCCGGTGTCGACGCGCATCATGACGCCGGACGACGCGCGCGCCATCGGGGCGCAGGCGCTGTTCGGCGAGAAGTACGGCGACGAGGTCCGCGTGGTGTCGATGGGCTCGAAGCCCGGTTCCGGCAAGGGATCGGACGGCGCGACCTATTCGCTGGAGCTTTGCGGTGGCACGCACGTCCGCCAGACCGGTGACATCGGGGCGTTTGTTTGCCTCGGCGACAGCGCGTCCTCTGCCGGCGTGCGCCGGATCGAGGCGCTGACCGGGCAGCTTGCGCTCGACCACCTTGCCCAGCAGGGCCAGACGCTGGCCGCCGTCGCGGCAGAGCTGAAGGCGCCGGCCTCCGAGGTTCCGGCCCGTGTCCGCGCGCTGATGGACGAACGCCGCAAGCTGGAGAACGAGGTGGCCAGCCTGCGCCGCGAACTGGCGATGGCCGGTGGCGGGCAGGGCGCAGGTCCCGAGGCCGAGGAGATCGGCGGGGTGAAGTTCCTGGCGCAGGTGCTGACCGGCGTGACGGGCAAGGACCTGCCGCCGCTGATCGACGAGCACAAGACCCGGCTCGGTTCCGGCGCGGTGCTGCTGATTGCCGATGCCGGTGGCAAGGCGGCCGTGGCCGCAGGTGTGACGGATGACCTGAAGGGCACGCTGTCCGCGGTCGACCTCGTCAAGGCCGCGGTGCCGGAACTGGGCGGCAAGGGCGGCGGTGGCCGTCCCGACATGGCCCAGGGCGGCGGCGCTTCGGTCGAGAACGCCGATGCCGCGATCGCCGCGGCGCGGGCCGTGATCGCCGGATGACGCGCGGCCGGGCTTGACCCCGGCGCCCTTCACCGCTTCAAACCATGGGGCCCCGGACACGCGCCGGGGCCAATTCTTTTGGAGGAAATGAGATGCCAGCACTCTGGATCGCGCATGTGTCGGTCACCGACGCCGAGGCCTACGGAAAATACGCCGAACTGGCGGGGCCCGCCATCGCCGCCCACGGCGGAGAATTCATCGCGCGCGGCGGCCGTTACGTGCAGCTCGAAGGCCGTGACCGGCCGCGCAACGTGGTCGCCCGCTTTCCCAGCGTCGAGGCTGCGGTGGAGTGTTACAACTCGGATGCCTATCAGGCGGCGCTGGATCACGCCCGCGGTGCCTCCGAACGCGACCTGATGGTGGTCGAGATCACCGAGTGATCCCGCTTGCAGAGCTGCGCCGCCGCTTTGCCGGGCCGGGGCGGGTCGACTGGATCGGCCTCCGGCCCGCCCGGCTGGCACTCCCGCAGGCCGTCACCCGCTGCACGGTGACGGAAAACGGGCTGGAGGGCGACCACGGGCGCTGCGGCAAACGTGCCGTCACCCTGATCCAGGCGGAACACATCCCCGTCATCGCGGCGCTCTGCGGGCGGACGGTCACGGCAGAGATGCTTCGCCGCAATATCGTGGTTTCCGGGCTCAACCTGACCGCCGCGCGGGAGTTCGGCCTTCAGATCGGCGAGGTGATGCTAGAGATCACCGCCCCCTGCGCGCCGTGCTCACGGATGGAGGCGGTTCTGGGGCAGGGCGGTTACACCGCGATGAGGGGTCACGGCGGCTGGTGCGCCCGGGTGGTGACAACGGGTGAAATCGAACTCGGTCACAGGGTTATCCACAGGAGTTGAACCCAATTCGGCGCCTTCCCGCCCGAACTTCACCGCGGCGTGAGCAATGCTTTGCCATCGGCGGATTCCGGCCTTTCGCCTGTCTTTGAGAAGTGGCTGATTCGAGGGAAACTGTGAATACCGTGCAGTTATCCACAACAAAGTTTTCTGAATCTGGAAATGTTTCCGCTTCTGAAAGCGAATTGGGGCCGCCAACACCGCGGAACCGTTGCAAAAATATGGCACTCTGGCCACAGATTCCCGAATTTCCGGGGGAATCCGGGGGTCTAGGGCGATTTTGCGTCGGCAAGTACGGAATTCCTGTCGCGCCACCTGAATTTCTTTGGCTAAGGTTCTCTCACCTACAATTTTTTCTTGGGAGAAAGATCATGAAAAAAGTTCTTGCTGGCGCCGCTGTTCTCGCAGCTCTCGCAGCTCTCGCAGCTCCGGCCTTCGCTTGGGAAGGTCAGGTCGTGGCGTGCTACGACAAAGTTTGGGTCCCCGCCAAGTACAACACCTCCAAGACCCTGATCATGGCAGCTCACACCGAGTGGGAGCACGCAGCCAACGGTCAGATGGTGCAGATGCACTACCCGGCGGTCTACAAGGAGAACAAGACGCTGGCAGCGCCCGGTCATTACGTGGCCGTGAAAACCGCCTGCAGATAATCCTCTCCTGAGGTGAAACAAATCGAAGGGCGTGGGGAGCTGCCAACCCGCGCCCTTTTTGCTTGCCGTGGCCTTTGTGTTTCTGCCCCGGAAATTCTCCGGACACAGCCTGTGGAAAACTTGCCAATGCGCCGGAAATATTGAAGACTCCGGCGCAGGGCTGAAACAGGGGGCAACATGGGACGCGTCTTGGCGTGGACATTGGTATTGGCGTCTCTTGCCAATTCCGCCGCTTCTGCGGTGGACACAGACGGGGTGCCCGCTCCGCGCTGCTACAAGAAAGTCAGCGTCGAGGCGAAATACGATTATTCCCGGCGTCTCGTCCGCAAGGCCCGCCTCGTGCACGACGAGAATGACAAGGGGCAGATCACCATGACCCATTACCCGGCGATCTATATCGAGGAAAAGACCCTCGTCACGCCGGCCTACGTACTGCTCCGGGAAGTGAAATGCACGAAGCGGGTCCTGCGCCGCGCCGAGCCTCTGCCCAGCAGCACATGCGTTCAGACCCGCGGCTGCGAAGAACTCGAACCCGCCGCCGCAGACTGACCCCAGACCTTCGTACCACAAACGAAAGAGGCCGGTCCGACCCGGCCCCTTCCTTCATCTTGGAAAAAATACCTGCGGGGGTCCGGGGGGGGCACCCCCCGGCGGGGGGGGCGGGGGCGGGGGGGGCGCCCCCGCCGCCCGCGCCCGCCCCCCGCGGGGGCCCGCCCCACCGGGTGCCCCCCCCCCCTGCGCCCCCGGGGGGCGGGGCCCGCCGCGGGCCGGGGGGCCCCCCGGGGGCCGCCCCAGGCGCTCCCCCCCCCCCCAGCCCCCCCCCGGGGGGCCGCGCCGTGCGTGCCGGGGTGCCCCCCGCGCGGGGGCCCCCCCCGCCGGGGGGTGCCCCCCCCGGACCCCCGCAGGTATTTTTTCCAAGATGAAG